>JBHOQQ010000148.1:0-20830 GCA_042408955.1 Thermomicrobiales bacterium | reverse complement strand
GACCTGGAACACATGTTGCCTCCATCCGAGAGCCGGCTTCAGCCGGCTTATCCGCGTGGTGAGCCTTGTCCCGAGCGCAGCGAGGGAGCGGGGCTTGAGCCCCGCGCGACGCCGGCACGAGGTTAGGACACGAGTGACGCGTTGCGAGGCGCACCCAGCCCCTTGAGGGGGGCTTTTCTGGGTGGTGAGCCGTGTCCCGAGCAGCGCGAGGGAGGGGCTCAAGCCCCGCGCTGCCGGCGGCGCGCCGATTCGTTCAACCTCCGTCGATAGGGGTGCCACATCCCCCTTCAGGGGCCTAATCGTGGGAGCGCGTTGCCGCCGGACGGATGTGGACTGGACAGCATGCGCTGCATCGTAGCCGGATCCCCTCTCCTGTCCAGGAGTCAGCCGAGAGCCGATAGCCGGTAGGGGCGCGATTCATCGCGCCCCTACGCACGGCTCACAACTCGAAGCTCGTAGCTTCCCTGACCCCTGACTCCCAACCCCCGGTCGGCTCCTCTCAGCTTCCGGGCAGCGTTGCGCCGCCGCCGTATTTCGCCACCGCGTCTGGGTTGATCTCGATGCCCAGCCCCGGGCCGGTGGGGATCGTGAGCATCCCGTCGTTGTCCAGGCGCCAGCCACCGACCGTGAGCTCATCGACATAGGGCGAGCCGGTGACATACTCGACGAGATCGGTGTCCGGGAAGGCAGAGGCGAGATGCAGATCGGCCGCCAGGCCGATGGCGGTGTTCCAGCCGTGGGGGATAAAGCGAATGCCGCGCTCGTTCGCCATCCAGCCGATGCGCCGTTCCTCGCTGATGCAACCGACTTTGGTCACATCGGGCTGGATGATGTCCACTGCCCCAGCGTCGAGCCAGGGCTGGAACGACTGGCGGCGCGTGAGTACTTCGCCGCCAGCGATCGGCACGGGCGAGTTCCGGCGGAGCGCCACATAATCGTCCAGTGCATCCGGCCGCAGGGGCTCCTCGAACCAATAGACGTTGTATTCTGCGAGCATTTGCGCGGTCCGCAGTGCCCACTTGTAGCCGTTGGACCAAAAGGCGTCGCTGCCGCCCGCGTCGACCATCAGCAGCGCGTCGGCGCCGACGGTCGTGCGCGCTGTCTTCACGATTGACTCATCAAGCTCGGCGCTGACGCGGCCGAACGGTCCCCAGCCCATTTTGAACGCGCGGAAGCCCTGGTCCTTTGCTCGTAGGAGCCGCTCCGCCAGCGGCCAGGGGTCACCCATCAATACCGAAGCATAGGGACGAACGCGCTCCCGATACCGCCCGCCGAGTAGCCTGCCGACTGGCTGGCCGGTGACTTTGCCGAGAATGTCCCAGAGGGCGATGTCGATGCCGCTGATCGTATGGGTGAGTGTGCCGCCGCGACCTAGCCAGAAGGTGTGCTGGTGCAGTTTCTCGGAGACGCGTTCCGGCTCCAGGGCGTTCTCGCCCTTCCAAAGCGGCTCCATCACGCGCAGGGCAGCGCGAACGAGATCGACATTGGTGAACACGCTGCCGAAGCCGGTCACCCCCTCATCGGTCAGGACGACGATAAGCGTATGGACGCTATCTTCGGGCTGGAGCTCGGTAGTCCAGCCGCCTTCCGGCGTGGCGCCGGACAACCCGATCGCGTGAATCTCGCGGATGTTCATCGAGTATCCCCTCCTCGGAGCGTCTCATGATTGCCAAGCCAGGCGCATTATCTCCGTGAGGCGCGCCCAGTGTGCTAGGTCATGCTGGGGCGAACCAACAACGCTGGGGTGGGCAATCGCGAGATCTGAGGCGGCATCCTCTGGTTTCCGCCGCCCTGCTGAACGATAACGTTCTTGCCGAATCGGCATCGGTGCGCGATGATCGCGGCACGGCTGGCGGGCAGGCTCGCCAGCGAGCCGATCGGCAACGGGTACTCGATATCTTGGCATGCACAGAGCATCACCGGATCAACCGACTTTGAGCCTGACGGAGCGGCGGCGCGGCCTGGCGGTGCTGCTGGCGGCCACCTTCCTGACGTGGGCTGGCTTCTTTGTCGTCGTTCCCTTGATTGCCGTGCACTACGTCGATGGACTGGGGTGGGCCGCGAGTTCAGTCGGTCTGGTGCTGGCGGTCCGGCAGTTCCTGCAGCAGGGCTCGACGACGCTGAGCGGCGCGCTTGCCGACCGGCTGGGCGCAAAGGGCCTGATCTGCGCCGGGATGCTTGTCCGCGCGGCTGGCTTCGCGGTCATGGCCTTCGCCGATACCTACCCACTGCTGATGATCTCCGCCATCGTGGCTGCTCTGGGTGGCGGGCTGTTCGAATCGCCAAAGGCGGCCGCGATCGCGGCGCTGACGACCGAGGAAAACCGCCGCCGGTTCTATTCACTGGCCGGAGTCATCGCCGGAATCGGCGTGGCGCTGGGCACCCAGCTTGGCGCCCTCCTGATTCGCGCGAATTTTGCCGCAGTGTCGCTTGCTGGCGCGGCCACGTTCTTCGTGACCTTCGCGCTGATGCTGCTCTTCTTGCCGCCCGTGCGAGTTGCCAGTGAATCTCACGGGGTTCGCGAGGGGTTCGCCATCGTCCTGCGCGACCGGCTGTTCATGACCTACGTCGGTCTGCTCATGGGCTACTGGTTCATGGCTACTCAGTTCAACCTCTCGCTAACGCTGACAGCGGCAGCAATCGCTGGCACCGAGTCGGTTGTCGCTTGGATCTATGGAATCAACTCCGGAGTCACGATCCTGTTCGGCTACGTTGTGCCCCGGTTGTTTGAGCGGCGCGTGGCGGCGTTGCCAATGCTGATGCTGGGCGTGGCGCTGACAGCCACGGGGATGTTCGCGGTCGGTGTCTCGCACACGATGCTCGCTCTGTTGAGCAGCGTTGTGCTGATCTCCTTTGGCTCGGTGCTCGTGCGGCCCGGCGAGCAGACGGTAACGGCCAACCTGGCACAGCCGGTCGCGCGCGGCAGCTACTTCGGTATCGCCGCGCTGAGCCTCGCGGTCGGCGGGGGGCTTGGCAACTACGCTGGAGGCGTGATTTACGATGTCGGCCAGAAACACGGCCTGCCAGCGCTGCCGTGGCTCATCTTCGGCGCGGTCGGCATCGCGACAGCCGCTGGGTTATGGTGGCTCGGCCGGACCATGCAGCGCCAGCAGCTGGCTTCTCACGTTGCGCCACGTCCCGTCACGATTCCGGAGCGGGCTCGCCTAGAGTGAGGCTCTAGCCGAGGAGCATGGGGGGGCGGCCGAGGAGGGCCGTGGCTGCCGTTCGCGCCGACTTCACGTGCGTGCGCACACAACAGCCGTGGCGCTTGCAAACGCCTCATCGAAGGTCATTGCCTGGCCTTCCTGCCAGGCAACGGCGAACGCAGCTTCGCTCAGCCTGGACCGCGTGACGTCCATCGCGCGCTTGTAGGGCGCCTGGTTGATGACTGGGAGGGGCATGCCTAGCTTCTCACGGAGCGCCGAAGCGGCGCCGAAGAGGCGCGCCGCCTCTGCGGGCTGGTGGCGGGCGGCGGCAACCGCGGCCATCCCTTCCAAGCAGCCCGCGATGCCCCAATACTCGCGCATCATTCGGCACAGCGGGAGCGATTGCCCGAGCAACTCCGCCTCACGCTCGTAGTTCTCACTATCCTGGGCAACTTCAGCCAATCCCAAGAGTGTCACGGCGATCGCCAGCGGGTTGCCCAAGGCCCGTGCTCCAACGAGCGTTTGTTCCAGCAAATTGGTTGCGCGGGGGAGATCGCCCTGATAGCGGGCGAGCCGGCCGAGACCCCACAACGAGGCGCCAGTTACCCAGGTATCGCTGGCAGCCTGCGCCGCGTTGAAGCTTTCGCGGAAGGCGGCCTCGGCCGCATTGGAGCCCCGGCTGAGCAAGGTAAAGCCAAGCGCCCAGAGCGCGCGGCCAAGCCCCTTCTGCTCGCCGATCTCGCGCCATGCCTCTACGGCGGCCTCAAGCGTGGCCACAGCCTGGTCGTAGACTCCCTGCTTGTGCAGGAGCAACCCGAGACCGCTCATTGCCGTTGCCCAAGCGACCGGGTGCGAACGTGCCTCCGGGTGATCGAGCAGAGCTTCCAAATGCGAGCGTCCCTCGGAGTAATGACCATGCAGCCACCAGAACCGAGCCAGCGCGGCCGCCAGGGCCAGCGCATCGCTGAAGCGCTGGCGCTCGCGAAGCCACCTGAGCGCAAGCCGGAAGTTGGCATGCTCTCGCTCCAGCCGGTCCAGCCACCACACCTGGTCCGGCCCGTCGAGCTCAGGATCTGCCTCGTGCAGCAGCGCGAGGCACCACGACGCGAGCCGCCGGTGCGTCGCCTCGACCTCTCCAGCGAGGAGGAGCTGCTCCAGCCCATACTCCCGGATCGTCTCAAGCATCCGGAACCGGGGCTCATCGTCAGGATCGTCATCCCGCTGGATCAGGCTAGTGCTTACCAGTGCAGCAAGGCCGTCAAGGAGCGAGGAGCCGGGCATCAGGGGTAAGCATGCACCCTCCCTCTCCGGCTCCTGATTCCTAACCCTTGACTCGCGGTGAGCCACAGCCGCGGCTGCCTCCAGGCTAAAGCCGCCCGCGAAGACGGAGAGGCGACGGAACAGCGCTTGCTCCTCAGGCGTGAGCAGGTCGTAGCTCCAGGCAAGCGTGGCACGAAGCATTCGCAAGCGGTCTGGCTGATCCCGCGTACCGCACGACAGCAGCGTCAGGCGGTCGCTGAGCCGAGCGAGGAGCGCCTGTGGTGACAGGACACTCAACCGGGTGGCAGCAAGCTCGATGGCCAGTGGGAGCCCGTCGAGTCTGGTGCAGATCTCGGCGATCGTCCGTGCGTTCGCCTCGGTCAGGCTCAGCTCCGGATCGACCGCACGCCCTCGCGCCAGGAAGAGCTGGACAGCGGGAGAGGATGACACGTGGATCGGCAGAACGTCGCGCGTCAGATCGGGCACGGCCAAAGGTCTAATCCGAACAAGGTGCTCGCCAGAGACGCTGAGCTGTGCCCGGCTTGTGATCAGGACCTTGAGTCCTGGACCGGCCGCGAGGAGATCAACCACGAGCGTGGCTGCCGGCAGCAGGTGCTCGAAATTATCGAGCACAAGCAACGCTTCCCGATCCCGCAGGTGCGTCCGAAGGAGGGAGCGGAGCGGGAGCTCTCCGCCTTCTTGCAGTCCCATCGCGCGGGCGATCATCGCGTCAACGAGACGCCAGTCGCGTACGGAATCGAGCGCCACCCAGACGGCTCCGTCCGCGAAGTCCTTGGCGAGCGTGGCGGCGATCTGAATTGCGAGACGCGTTTTGCCGACTCCTCCAGGTCCCGTCAGGGTCAGCAGTCTCACATCATGTCGGCGGAGCGCGTCGCACACGAGGGCGAATTCATCTTCTCGTCCAATCAGTGCCGTCAACGGAGCGGGCAATTGGCCGAGTTCTTGGCGCGGTGGAGGGATCGTGGCCGCTGCAGTGCGCCTGCGAGCCGCTGCGAAGAGCGAAGCCCGGTCGTCATCGGAGAGGCCGAGTGCTTCGGCCAGCATCCGTATGGTATGCGGATAGGGACGCCGCCGAACGCCGCGCTCAAGCGCGCTGATGCCATGGGCAGTCAGTCCAGCGCGCTCCGCCAGCTCTTCTTGGGTGAGGCCAGCACGCTCACGGAACCGGCGTAATGACTGGCCGAACGCTGACTCCGGCTGCTCGGATTCGATGAAGGGTGCTGCGCGATGGCTCATGCATGTGGCCTCCTTCCATCAGCCACCTGGGAGATCCAACGAGCAAACCGTCACACCGAGGTTCCTACCAGCTAGCTTATCACAGCGACCGGCGCGGCTCTCGAAACTGTGTGATGAACTGTGCGGGAAGTGTGCGTGGCGCCTCACGCTCCGAGAGGCCAGAATCAAGCTCAGCCAGGAAGAAACAGGCCTGTTTAGCTGGCATGACCGTTCGGTTTCAGAATTGGGGCAACAGCATGAACACCTACATCGCGCTAGTCACCTATACCGATCAGGGCATTCGGCAGATCAAGGAAGTACAGCAGCGTCTCGAGCAGGTTCGGCAGGGAGTCGAGCGCATGGGTGGGCGTTGGGTGACGTTCATCTGGACGATGGGGCGTTTCGATGCCGTGAGCATCATCGAGGCACCCGACGACACGACAGCGCAGGCGATCGCTCTCGCGGCCGAGAGCGCTGGCAATGTGCGCTTGGAGACGACTCGCGGATTTACCAGCGAGGAGATGGCTCACGTCCTTGCGAAGCTCGGCTGATGAGTGGCGCGAGGCAGCAAAGGAATTCTACCCTGCACCGTGCCAAGGAGGGAACGATGTCGGACACGCAACATTCGCCAGCAGCCAGTGGTTACGAGGGCGCCTCCATTGCCCACCTCTGGGAGCATCCCAAACTCTGCGTGGCAATCTTTGGCGTGCAATTCCACACACCGGAGGGGCAGCAGCGGTTCAGCGAGTCGGGGATTATGGACGAGGTCTTTCCGGCGCTGGAAGCGGCCAAAGCCGAGGGACACCTGCTGACGCGGCCAGTGACGGCAGAAGGAGGCGCGCTGCTGATTCAGTACTGGCGATCGTACGACGACCTTGACCGCTGGGCGCGCAAGCAGCCGCACATGCGATGGTGGCGCTGGTTGCTCCAGAATGCAGGCGCAGATCTTTCCTTCTACCACGAGATCTACCAGGTGAAGACGGCGGAAGCAATCTTCGAGAAAGGGTGCACACCGGTCGGCCCAGCGCTCTTCTCGGCAACTTCGGTGGTGACCGCTGGAGAAGGCCAGTCGAAAGAGCGGCAGCGCCGGTTTGCCGAAGCAGCGGCGCGGGTATCCTGATCAGCGGTTACCGCGGGTCGTGACGACACCCGCATCGTCCTGGCCTTGATGGTTCATGGATGTGCGGGCCTCAAGTGCCACTCCCTCATGGTGCTCGGGACGAAGCTCATCCCATGAGCGCGGGTCTTGAGGCCCGCGCTCAGATTACAAAGCCCCCTGAGGGGGCTGGAAGGACAACGATTCCGCCAGACATTTCTCCTTGTTATTCCATCCGCGAGAGCGCGGGAGTGCACGGCAAGGAATCTCTCCCCAGTAGTACCGCTGGCTTCCTTGCCTGAGCCGTGTCCCGAGCAACATGAGGAAGCATGGGCCTAAACCCCGCGCGTGTGGCAGCGAAGACCAACAGCCCGGGCAAGGTGCTGGTCCCACCGCCTAAACCCCGCGCGTGGCAGCGAAATATCGGACCGGCCATCGTCCAGGGAGGTTGCCGTGCTCGGCCGCGAACATCTGGCCTTAGCCGCCGCGGTGTGGATGCTCGTTGCGCCGGAAGATCAGCGCTTCGGGCGCAAAGGTGGCGTCTGGGTCCAGTGGATACATCGGCCGGCGGCAGCGGGTGTGGCCAAGGGTTGGCAAGTTCGCGCTCGTTGAGCCTGGGGCATCGACGCCGATCAGCTTCGCGGCCCAGGCAGCGAAGAACTCGTGGCGGCAGTGGGGCGACTTCTGGACGACCAAATCAAAGCGCCGTGGGTCCTGGCCGTGCGCGAGGAAGAGCGAGCGGTCGTAGAGATGGACCGGGCGGCTCGTGACGACCACCGTGTGTCGGCCAACTTCCAGCACCGCCGTGTTCCCCGCGTACCACTCCGTGCCGTGGGACTCGTTGATGAACCGGCCATCGGAGAGCATGCGCACCGTGGCCTCAACGCCCAGGGGCATAAAGCGCCCTGGATCGATTGTGCCGCCAAGGGTGGTGCGGATGGTGCTACCCACGCCAGCGGCGAAGGCCGCGCGCACGGCGGGCGCATCGACGATCGGGATGAGCGCGCGTCCTGGGTAGTCATGCTCAAGGAGCGCCCGGAGAATGACGTTGCTATCGCCAGAGGCGCCGGAGCTTGGGGCATCGGCGGCATCAATCAGCACCACCGTGCCCTCGCGGATCGCGGAGGCCTGGCGAACCGCCTCGTCCACGCTGACGAGTTCGGCTTGCATCCTAGCGCGATCGGCCCAAAATCGCTCTGCCAGCGCGATCGCTTCCTGTCTCGCCCAGACCTCATCGCCGTCAGTGACCACGAGGCTGTTGGAGCAGAGATCGGGCACATCGGTGAAGGGATTGCCCCAGAACATCGCTGCTGAGAGACCTTTGGGTTGCGCCTCGATGGCCTGGCACTCGCGGATGCGATGGCCAATCAGGCCGGTCTGGGTGATCAGCTCGTCGCCACGCACGAGAGCCGGGATGCGCACCATCGCGGTGACCGGGCACACTTCACCGCGGGCGATGCGGAGCAGCAGCCGCGCACCGCGCACTCCCGTCTCGAAGAAATCGTTGTGCGGGTAGGTGTGATAGGCGACGACCGCATCGGCATGATGGAGCATGCGATCGGTCAGAATGCCATGAAGATCGAGCGTGAGCACGAGGGGAATCTGCTCCCCTAAGATCGCCCGGGTTTCTTGCAGCAAATACCCTTCGGGATCAACCTCGTTCTCGGCGCACATTGCGCCATGCATGGAGAAGAACACGGCATCGGCCGGCGGCGCTGCGCGAATCGCGTCCAAGAACTCTTGCGCGATCCGGTTCCAGGCAGCAGCAGCGAGCGTGCCGGCCGAGGAGAGCGCGCGAGCGCTGTAGGTGCCGACCGGCTCAACGCCAGCGCCGCGGAATACGGCCAGCGCGCCGCCAACCTCGCTGCGAATACCTTCGTGAAAGGCCAGAACCTCCTCGCCTCTGGAGATCGTGAAATCCTCATAGCCACTCGGTTGTGGGTTGAATGTCGAAACCTCTTGCTTGCATTCGGCGACGAGAATCCGCATGGAACCTCCTTGCCCGTGGTACTGCTCGAACCAGCAGAGTGAGCGACGTGATCCTACCACCGTTGTGGCACTTGGGCAGGATGCATATGAAGGACCTGCCGAAGCATGGCTGAGCTCTTCGTTCATGCAAGACAAATCAGAACGGTAGCGGCGGCCTCGACGTTGATCTTCCTCTCTGGCGTGGCAGCCCGGACATTGCCCTGCATCACAGGACGATCCACCGTGGCCAATCATCCGTGCAGTAGCCGAGCTGCACCTGGAGCCGAGCGTGTCACCTCACATGCGAGAGGCGCTAGCTCGCAACAAAGGGTGTCGTGGCATCGACCGTGCAATACGACCGCGCGGCGCGTGTTTTGCGTGGATGACTCCGTCCTTGCTACGCTGTGCGCGGGCAGAATCGCTGCCGAAACGCTTGGGGATACGCAGGCATCGCCACGTTGAGCAAAGCGGAAGGAGCACTACGCGTGGCACGGCACAAGACAGCGGGAGACGATCGGCATACCGCTGCGCTGGTAAGCGGGATCATTCTCGGCGGGCTTGCTGGCATCGGGCTCGCGTTGTGGAAAGCACCGATGTCCGGAGCGCAATTGCGCGCCAAAATCGCGGAGCAAGCTGAATCCATGCTCTTCAAAGTGATCGGCATGGACGCATGGCAAGCGGCCGAGCCGGCGAGCGCTCAGACAGCACCGGCTCCGCCGGTTGTGACTACTCCCCCCGTGGCCGCAAGCGCCAGTGTATCCAGCGCTCATGACGAGGAGGGTGGAGCGCTTCCGCCGACGTTTCGTGGAGAGCCGCTCAGCGAGCGTCCAAAGATAGAAGAAGTCGAGCCGGTGTCGGTAGTGGCCGAGCACCCACAGGTGCATGACGAGAAGGAGGCAACCTGATGATTGACCGGACGCGCACGGCGCTCAAGTTCTTCACCTATGGACTCGTGATTGGCTTGCTCTTTGCGCCGCGAAGCGGAAAGGAAACGCGAGCGCGGATTCTGGCCTGGGCCGGCGAGAGCATGAAAGCGATTCTCGGCGGCTGAGGGCGCAAGAGCGCGGGTTGGGGTGGGGAGGTGAGGCGTGTTTCCGATCGGTGATGAGAATGTAGGACAGCGGCTTACGCCGGTTGTCAACTACACCCTGATCGCGATCAACATCGTCGTCTTTCTTTACGAACTTGCCCTCCCCGACCCGGATCTGATGCGCTTCGTGATGCGCTGGGGTGCCGTGCCCCGTGAGATCACCAGCGGCCAGGATTATGTGTCAATCTTTACATCCATGTTCCTGCACGCGGGCTGGCTACACATCGCTGGCAATATGCTTTTTCTCTGGGTATTTGGCGACAACATCGAAGATACGATGGGACATTTCGGCTATCTCGTGTTTTACCTGCTCTGCGGCGTCGCCGCGACGATGGCACATGTTTATGTTCATCCTAACAGCACGGTGCCAGCAATCGGGGCGAGCGGCGCGATCTCGGGTGTGCTCGCGGCCTACATGGCGCTGTTCCCCCATGGGCTGATTCGCACGCTGGTGCTCTTTGGCTGGCTGCCGGTGGTCTTCCTTGTTCCCGCCTGGATCATGATCGGCTATTGGGTTTTGCTCCAGTTCATTAACGGCTTCTTATCGCTTGGCCTCCCAACGGCTGAGGGCGAAGGGGTGGCGTATTTTGCGCACCTGGGGGGCTTTGTCGCCGGGCTCGTGCTCGTCTGGTTCTTCCGCAACGAAGATGCCCACCGCCGGCAACTGGCCGCGCGGGAAGAGCATCGCGCGTTCCAGCGCTTGAGCTAGCGTGGCTAGGGAGCTGAATCTGCGCGGTGAGCGTTGTCCTGAGCGAAGCGCGGGCTCTTTAGCCCCGCGCGATCGGCGGCAGAGCATGGTCCTTCCCGCGCCCGCGCCAGCAATCATCAGCCAGGCAATGAGCCAGCCCCTTCGCGGGGCTCAAGCCCCGCGCTCAACGTGCGAGGTCCCCTAAGGGGGCTCGATTCGACGCGGCGTGTGAAGCTACGCAGCCGGCTTTAGCCGGGCTTGTAGGCACAGCTCGGGGACGGTCGCCCCGCGCGATGGGGCTGGACCTTGTCCCGAGCAAAGCCAGGGTGGGGGTCTTTCGGCGTGCGCTTCGCGCCGTGCAGCGGGAGGCAATGCGCCGAACTGTTCCGGGCGCCCAGAACCAGCCGCGCTTATTCCCGCGTCTTGGCATGGAACTCGACCAGTGCCTCGCTGACCGCTTCGCTGATCGCCGCGAGGAAGGCCTGGCCCAGTGCGCTGCCGGCGCGGTCGGGTGAATCGGTGTACCCGTCAATCGCTTGCCAGGCTCCGTGGCACTCCAGCCGGAACGATGCGGCGAGACGGACCTCATGGGATGCCGGATCTTCCCGGTGGGGCAACGAGGCGCAGACGAGGTCAGGGCGCAAGGCCAGCATCAGCGATGTCTCAAACGCGCCCGCGTGTCCCGGGAAGCGGTCGCCGTGTGCTTCCAAACGAACCAAGGCCTCCCAGGCGATCGTCCAGTACGACGCTGCGGCGAGATGGGCTGGGTGAACAAGCGCCAAATCCCGAGCGACAAGCTGGACGAGCTCGTTGTTGCCTCCATGGCCGTTGAGGATAAAGATCCTTCGAAATCCACTGATGATCAGGGATTCAGCCAGCTCGCGGACGATACGATAGTAGGTCTCCGTGCTGAGCGACATCGTGCCCCCAAAGGGTAGGTGATGGTGGGAGGAGCCGAACGGGAGGGTGGGTGTGACAATAACCGTGATATGCTCTCCGGCCCGCTGAGCCGCTTCCCGCGCGATGCACTCTACCGCTAGCGTATCGGTGCCAACTGGCAGATGGGGACCGTGCTGCTCGGTTGCACCCGTCGGCAGGAGGACAACCGCGCTTGGCGCAAGGTCGCGGAGCGCCTCTCGTGTAAGCTCATGCATCAGGTAGGACGGCATTCACCTTGCCCTCGTCTGCTTGTGATTTCCAGCCACGTGGTAGCCGCTGGCGCTTTGCGCGCGGCCATCCGCATTCTACGACTCAAGCCGTGGTCGTTGGGAGGTCATAGCCGAGACGGCGAGTCCCGTGGATAAGCGCGGCTGCGGCGCCGAACGCCGCAGCCAGTCTGCGGCACAGGGAGCGGGTTGGTGCCAGGGATGCGGGGCAGCCCTGCACCAGGAAGGAATCTCTCGCGAAGCGCGGTCAGCCATCAGCCGTCAGCTATCAGCCGTCAGCCGTCAGGCGTCGGTGCGCCGCCGCCTCGGCGCATCCTGATGGCGGATCGCTGCGGCCTGAGCGCTCGCAAAGCGAGGAATCTCTCTGCGTCCTCCTCGAGCGTCACCGGAGTCCAGCCCCACCAACAGTCATCCCGCGCTTTCGCGAACGGAATGACAGGACGGGATGTGCTCACCGCACCGGCAGCCTGCCCGGCGCCGTGCCGACCGTGCGCGCCAGCGTCCTTCCGTTGCCATCTCGGTTGCGGGAGTGCGCAGCGAGGGATCTCGCGCCGTTGTCTGTACCAAATTACCGTGCAGCGGAGGAGTACCAGGTGCCAAGAAGTGGAAACGCTTTCGGCAGGCGTCGCTCGCGCAAGGCGTGGCGATCTGTTCATATGCTGGACTGATGGGGCTCTGGTGTTCCTTGAGGGAACACGTTAGAATGGCCAAGCAAGCACGTCAAGAGATTTCCGGATCGGGATACGCATGAGGTGTGCGGCTGATCTGGCTTTCGTGACACAGCGAGCCGAGGTCATCCGGTAAAGGCGATCGCCGGGGCTACCCCGGATAGGAAGGGAGGCGAGACTGTGGTCCAGCACGAAACATCTCTCACCCTGCTCGACGATGTCTTGCGTGGCCGGGTCACCCGGCGTGGACTGCTGGCAAGGGCCGGAGCGCTCGGGCTCGGCACCGCGGCGATGGCGAGGTTGGTGCGCTTGCACGATGCGACGGTGCGCGCCCAGGGAGCGCCGAGCGGCTCGGTGACCTGGGCACTGGAGTCGGATCCGGCCAACCTCATTCCTTTCGGCGGGATCTCGACCTCGAACATGTGGGGCAAGGAGTTCATGTACGACTCGTTGTTGGCCTGGGACAAGGATCTGAACATCATCCCGGCGCTTGCGGAGTCGTATGAGGCCGCACCCGATGCGACAAGCTACACCTTCAAGCTGCGCCAGGGCGTGGTGTTTCACAATGGCAAGCCGTTGACCGCGGCCGATGTGCAATACTCCTTTGAGACCGCGCTCAATCCCCCGGAGCCAGGGATCAAGGTCGCGTTCCTGGCGAACATCGCCAGCGTCGAGGTTGTTGACGACCTCACGGTCAAGATCACGATGTCCAAGCCCGACCCGACGCTGCCGGGTGTAATCGCCTGGACGCGCTACACGCCAATCGTTCCGGAAAACAGCGGTAATGAGATCAACTGGCTGAGCGAGGGGATCGGTACGGGGCCGTTCAAGCTCGTCGAGTACATCTCGAATGACCGCGTGGTCTACACGGCGTTCGAGCAGCATTGGAATCCGGGTGTTCCCTGCATCAAGGATCTGACACTCAAGATCCTGCCGGATGAGCAGGCGCGCGTCGCAGCCCTGCGGGCTGGGGAGATTGATGGCGGCACGTTTACAGCGGATGTCGCCCGCACGCTGCAAAACAATGACGAGATCGAGGTGCTGCGTGGGCTCTTCGCTGCACCGCGCGTGATTCAGTTCAACACGGTCAAGGAAGTCCCCTGGCGAGACAAGCGGGTGCGCCAAGCGATCAACAAAGTGGTGGACCGGCAGGAGATTATCTCCAAGGTCTATGGCGGCGAAGCGGAACTCACCGGCGCGATTCCGCCCGGTTATGGCGATTGGCCATTGAGCCCTGATGAGCTAGCTGAGCTCTACGCGCAAGATGAGGAAGGCGCCAAGGCGCTGATGGCCGAGGCAGGGTATGCGGATGGATTTAGCGTGACGTTGCAGGCGATCTCCGCGCCCCGCGACTACACGCAGATCGCGGAGATTGTGCGCGAGCGCCTCAAAGTCCTGAAGATTGACGTGACGGTGGAGCCGCTGGAGATTGGCACCTTCGCCAAGAACATCGGTGACGGCAACTACGAGTGGGCATCAACAGGACGGGGCATGCGCGGTGATCCCAGCGGCTTTGTCGTTGATTTCCGCTCAGGAACGGCCAGCAATGTCAAGTGGTTTGGCGATGGCTGGAAGAATGACGAGCTTGACGCCGCCTACGACGAAGCACTCTCGACGTCAGATCAAGCTAGGCGCCATGAGCTCTATCGCCGGATCCAACAGATCATCGCCGAGGAGGCCGCTCATCTCTATACTGTCCAGCCCTATAAGTTCCAGGCGGTCCGCAAGCGGCTGAGCGGGATGTACGTGGCGTACACCGATTTCAATCCCGGCCTGCGCACAGCCTGCGTAACGGAGGAGTAACGTAGGGGCTAAGGGTTAGGGGTTAGGGGTTGGGACGGGGGTCAGGAGTCAGGGGTCAGGGGTCGGGAGTCGGGAATCGGGGGTCAGTTGAGGGGTTAGGGGTTAGGGGCTGGGGGCTAGGGAAGCTTCGAGCGACGAGCTTCGAGCGACGAGCTATCAGCCGCCAGGTATCAGCCGATGGCCGTTAGCCCAGAGCACACTGACCCCCGACCCCTGGCTCCCGACCCCCTTCCAGGCTGATACCTGACGCCTGACGGCTGATTGCTGACGGCAGAAAGCTCCGATCGAGGTGGTGTGTGGGGTTCTACATTCTGCGGCGGTTATTGATGCTCGTTCCAACGCTGCTTGGGATGAGTATCCTCATCTTCCTGATGCTGCGCCTCCTGCCTGGCGATATTGTGGATATCATCGCAGGAGCAGATCCTCAGACTGACACCGCCGCCCGGCAGCGACTCCGTGAAGCAATGGGGCTGGATGATCCGATCCCCGTGCAATATGTGAAATGGCTTGGCGATTTGCTGCAGGGCAATCCAGGCACGTCGTTGCGCTCAGGGAAGCCAGTCGGCGAGATTCTCTGGCGCAGCCTGCCCATCACGGTCGAACTCGCGGTGCTTGCCGTGCTGTTCGCCACGATCGTGGCCATCCCGCTCGGGGTGATCTCGGCGGTCAAGCGTGATACGGGGATGGATTTCGCGGCTCGCGTGGCCGGGCTCATCGGACTTTCCTTGCCGAATTTCTGGATCGCAACCTTGCTGCTGCTGTTTACCTCGACGCAATTCGGATGGGTGCCGAAAACGCGGTACATCTCGCTGTTCGACGATCCACTGGGCAATCTCAAGCAGATGTGGCTACCGGCGGCCGCGATCGCGGTGCAACTGATGGCGATCGAGATGCGCATGACCAGGACGACGATGCTTGAGGTACTGAATCAGGATTACATCCGCACGGCGCGCGCAAAAGGGTTGCGGGACTGGATCGTCGTCTCCCGGCACGCCCTGCGCAACGCCCTGATCCCGGTGATCACGGTCATCGGCTTTCAGCTTGGGGCGTTGATGGGTACCTCGGCGATCATCGAGGTGATCTTCGGGCTCAATGGCGTGGGCTACACGCTGTTGCAAGCGATCTTCAACCGCGATTATCCCCTGGTGCAGGCTGCGGTGCTGTATCTGGCCGTCGTGTTTGTTCTCATCAATCTTGCGGTCGATGTGATGTACGCGGTGCTCGATCCGCGCATCAAGCAGGCATAGACCTATGAGCCAGGCAACTGAAGCAATAGTCTTGGGAAGAGTGGGGAGACAGGCGCGGCCCTGGTGGACGGTGCCAAAACGCTGGCGCAATCCGATCGGGATCGTTGGTGCGGCGATTGTCTTGTTCACCATGATCACCGCGGTCTTTGCACCCGTGATCGCTCCCTACGATCCAGACGCGCAGGATCACGACCGGCTGCTTGGCCCGAGTTGGACGAACCTGATGGGCACCGATGAGCTTGGACGCGACACGTTTTCCCGCATCATCTTCGGTGCGCGGGTCTCGCTCCAGGTCGGCGTGATCGCCGTCGTGATCGCGCTGGTCGTTGGCGGCGCACTCGGCATCGTCGCCGGATACTTTGGCGGCCGGCTCGACTCCTGGCTTATGCGCGTTGTGGACATCATGTTCGCCTTTCCCGGGCTGGTGCTGGCGATTGTCATCGCTGGCTTGCTGGGCGCAAGCCGGAACAATGCCATGATCGCGATCGGTGTGGTGTACGCACCGGCATTTGCGCGGGTGGTGCGCGGCTCGGTGTTGTCGGTCATGAGCGAGCCGTACGTCGAGGCCGGGCGCGTGGTCGGGGCGAGCAATGCCCGGTTGATCGCGCAACATGTCCTGCCGAATATCGTCGCTCCGCTGATCGTGATGACGACCGTCTACCTCTCCAGCGCAATTCTGGCGGAGGCGGGCTTGAGTTTCCTCGGGCTTGGCACGCAACCGCCGGAGCCGAGCTGGGGCGGGATGCTCAACGTGGCGCGGACGTATATGGAAATCTCGCCCTGGATGGCGATCTTCCCCGGTCTGGCGATTATGCTCGTCGTTCTCGGCTTCAACTTCCTGGGCGACGGCCTGCGCGATGTGCTCGATCCCCGGCTGAAGGTGAGTTGAGGGCCGCAAGGAGTGAAGATCACCGATATTGAGGCGCTCCCGATCGCCGTCGACGACGGGTATCCCTATGCCATCATCGTCGTCCTGGTCCGGACCGACGACGGATTGACGGGGATCGGCGAAGCGAGCCTGGCCGGGCGCGGCCGGGGCGTCCTCGGTGTGCTTGATCACTTCCGGGAGCTGCTCATCGGCAAGGACGCCGGGCAGATCGAGCATCTCTGGGGGGAGATGGTCCATGGCACTTTCTGGTCGGCCGGGCAAGTCGTGATGAGCGCCGTCGCCGGGATCGATCTCGCGCTCTGGGACCTCAAGGGCAAGCGGCTGGGCGTGCCTGTGTACGAGCTGCTGGGCGGGCCGACCCGGCAAGCGGTGCGCGTCTATCGCCACCTCCGTGGAACGACCGTCGAGGAACTGATCGAGGATGGACTTTCCTGGAAAAATCGCGGGTTTACGGCGCTCCGGTATGCGCCGCTCCAAGCATTTGACGAAAAGTCGCTGCGCGCGTGGGATCCGTCGCGGGCGATCACCGCGACGATCAAGGAAACCGCGGCGATGCGGGAAGCACTGGGTGATGAGGTCGAGCTGCTGCTTGACGCGCACACGATGTTCAGCCCGAGCGAGACGATCACGCTGGCGCGGGCGCTGGAGCCGTATCGCCTATTCTTCTACGAGGATCCGGTACGGCCTTTCAACGCGCAGGCGCTCCGGCTGGTGCGCCAAAAGACGGCGATTCCCCTTGCGGCAGGGGAGCAGCTGGCGCACAGGTGGGAATTCCAGCCGCTGATCGAAGAGGAGCTGGTGGACTTTCTGCGGATCGACGTTGTGCATGCGGGCGGGATCACGGAGGCGAAGAAGATCCTGGCCGCGGGGGAGATGCATGGGCAGCGATCGGCGCTACACCACGCGAGCTCGCCGGTCAACGGCGCGGCGTGCCTGCATCTTGCCTGCGTGATCCCCAATTTCGGCATTCAGGAGTGGGTGGAGCTCGACGCCCTGGCGGAGGTTTTCCCGAACGCGCCGCGAGCTAGCGCTGGCCATGTGGAGCCGCCGCGGGGGCCAGGGCTTGGGGTGGAATTCAATGAGGACGCGGCACGGCGGCGCCTCTCGCGGGATGCTGAGTTGCCGCACCGGTACTGGCCGGATGGATCGGTCGCGGATTTTTGAGCGTGAGACGGAGAAAGGGGGAGCGAATGGCTGAGACCGTATTCCGGGCAGGGGTTGGGCGCGTTGACATTACGCCGCCGCTGACGGCGCCGCACGCGAGTTGGGGGGCACAGGTCCATGTACTGCCGGACGGAGTCGAAGCCGAGCTCTGGGCGACAGCTCTCGTCGTGGATGACGGCACCACGCGAGCGGCCTGGATCGATCTCGATCTCGTCATCATCACGCGGGAGGAGAGCGACGCCATTCGCCGCCGTGTGGCCGAGGAGCTCGGCATCCCGCGCGAGCATGTGCGCGTCACCGTGACGCATAACCATGCGGGGCCGCCGCCGAGCGCGTGGAACTGGACCCGGCAGGGACAGGCCGCGCTGGATGGCTACTACGCCATGCTGCCCGAGTATGCGGCTGGCGCGGCGCGGCTGGCGCTGGCCGATCTGCGGCCGGCGCGCATCGGGGTGAGCGCGGGCGAAAGCCGGGTCGCGGTCAACCGGCGGGAGGTCGCGCCGGATGGACGGCCGGCGACCGGGGTGAACCCTTCAGGAGTGATCGATCCCCAGGTGTTCGTGGCGCGGATTGACGATCTAGAGGGGTACCCGCTGGCCGCGATCGTGGGGTACACCATGCACCCGACGACGCTCGGGCCGGCGAACCGGCTGATCAGCCCGGACTGGCCCGGCCATCTCAAGCGGACGGTCGAGGACCTGACGGGGGCGACCTGCCTGTTCATGCAGGGAGCGACGGGCAACGTCGGGCCAGGGCCAGAGGGGTTCACCGATGATGTCTCGGTTGTGCGCAAGCTGGGCGCGCTCGTGGGATGCGAGGCGGCGCGGGTCTTTCTGCATCTGCACCTGCCGCCGGTGGAGTTCCGGCACGAGCGGATTTGGGAATCCGGCGCGCCGCTGGGGAAATGGATGGCTGTGCCACTGCCAGAGCCAGACCCGGTCGTGCGCGTGATCGAGCGCAGCGTGGCGCTGCCGCTGCGCGAGCAGCCTCCGCTCGCCGAGGCGGAGGCACGGGTGGCGGAAGCACAACGCCGGCTGGACGCGCTGAAGGCTGCTGGTGCGCCGGCCGCGCAGATCGAGGCGGCGACGTTTGTGACCAAGCGCGCGAACATGGCGCTCTCGCGGGCACGTACCTACGGAGGAAAGACGGCCTTTCCGGTAGTGGTACACGCTTTGCAGATTGGCCCGGCGGTGTTCGTCGGCACCGAGGGCGAGCCGTTCGCCGAAATTGGGCTGGCGATCAAGGAGCGCTCTCCCTTTCCCTGGACCTGGTTTGGTGGCTACACCTTCGGCTGGGCCGGATACATCCCGACCGCTGAGGAGTACCCGCGTGGCGGCTATGAAGTCGAGACGACACCATTCGCGCCTGAGGCGGCGCAGACGCTAATCGATGCGACGGTCGCTGTGCTGGAGGAGTTACAGGGCTGATGCACTACCGGACCCGGTGATGACCGCGCCGCCGATGGCCGGGTGGCTGCACCATTCCGGCGGCACGCACGCATGGTGTGGATCGCCCACGAGAATTCCGTCTCCGGTGCTGCGCTAGCCCGAACGACGGGGCAGTGGCCGGAAGCGCCTATCTTTGCCACGTCGTGGATTGGGCCGGTGTCATCGCTCCCTACCCCCGCGCCTTCAAGCGGTGGTCCGGGCAGGAGCGGGCGCGATGTTCTGGTTCATGCGGAAGAGGTTGGTCGGGTCGTACTTGGCCTTCAGCTGCGCCAGGCGCTCGTAGTTGGAGCCGTAGGCCGCGCGGACCATTGCAGCCTTTTCCTCACCGAAGCCAGGGAAGTTGAGATACGAGCCGCCCTGGGAGTAGGGACGGAAGGCTTCGACCGTATCTCGCGACCAGGCGATGTTTGCGTCGGTCGTTGCCGGATCAGTCCAGGTAGCCAGAGCCGAGATGGCGAAGGGAGCGGAGCGGCGGCCGAACGCGGTCGCGTTCTCCACTACCCGGGCGATTGCCCCGCCAAGATGCATGATCTCGACGGCGGAGATTGGGGATTGGCGCTTGCCCGCGCACTCGACGGCGGTGGCGATCGCCTCATCGCTGAGGTTGTCCACGTAGATGTTCTTCCAGTACGTGAGCTGGCCAGCGGGGTAGAACGGATCGAAGGCTGCCTGTAGCGCGGTCCACGGAATCGGACCACTGAGGTCGAGCAGCGGCGTGCCGAGTTCCCGCATTGGCCGCGTCGCCCGGTCGCCTTCCTCCGCGTCGCCCACGTAGACGGCGGGGAGGGCTACGATCGGTTGCGCCCGGGCCTCTGGTGGGAAAGCGTCGACGTCAGGCACGCTCCACAGGATCGCGACGCTGTTGATTTCGTCCGGCGCGGCTGCCACAAACTCGCGCCAGGCTCTAAGTAGCCGCTCACCATCGGCCAGGGGATAGAACGGCGCGCAGAGGTGGACCATCGGTCCGACCGGGTGGGCGCGGAAGACAAACTGGGTGACGACGCCGAAGTTGCTCCCTGCCCCGCGCACGGCCCAGAAGAGGTCCGGGTTCTCGGATTTGTTGGCGGTGCGGACCTGCCCATCGGCGGTCACGATTTCAACCTCGACGAGGTTGTCGATACTCAAGCCATGCTTGCGCCGCAGGTGCCCCACGCCGCCGTGCAAGGTCAGCCCGGCGATCCCGGTCGTCGAGACCACGCCGCCTGGCACGGCGAGCCCGAAGAGCTGCGATTCCCGGTCGACATCGCCCCAGGTTGCTCCGCCTTGTACCCTGACGGTGTTCGTCCTTGGATCGACGAACACGCCGCGCAGGGAGGAGAGATCGATGACGATGCCGCCATCATTGACGGCATTGCCGGCGACGTTGTGCCCACCGCCGCGAATGGAAAGCAGGAGATGCCGTTCCCGCGCGAAATTCACCGCCTCGACGACATCGGCGGTGCCGGTGGGCCGGACGATGAGGGCCGGGCGCCGGTCGATCAGCCCGTTCCAGACGTGGCGCGCCGCGTCGTACTCCTTGTCATGAGGCTGGATGATGGCTCCTCTGAAAAGCGAGCGGAACTCCTCAATGACGCTCGACTCAAGTATGCGCCCACCGGGTTGGACCTGTTCAGAAACCATGATTCGACTCCTTCCATCCAATTCGCGTGTTCGCCATGGGTAGCCCCATTTGCCCGTGAATACCGTTATTGGCGCCCCTATGGATCACAGCGCCTGGCGCAGCATCAATGCCGAGTCATCTGCCCGTGATTGGGTGAGCCCTGTCACCTGATCTTGGAACCACTTAGGGACGTGCTTCGAAAACGAGGTTGAACGGCGTTTCGGCGATCCGGCGAACTTGCCTGAAGCCCGCGGCCATGACCAGCGCGCGCAGCCGTGCCTCACCCGCTTGTGCTCCGAGTGGATCATGGTTGCCTTCGCGCAGCCCTGCCGGAACGCAGGCGATCGTGGAAAGCGCGTAA
>JBHOQQ010000143.1:0-17578 GCA_042408955.1 Thermomicrobiales bacterium | reverse complement strand
GACGAGGCAGTAATGATGCGGCGAAGGATGCCCAGCGGCTTCTGCGTCGGATAGCCAGTCTTCTCCTTCCCGGTCGGGCTGACGATGGTGTGCCACCAGGTATCGGAGGGCAGCTTGCCCCGCGCGGCCTTTTCCGGGCCGACCAAACCCGGCGCCATATACGGCTCGCGGTCCACCTCCTCCGCGTTGAAGACGTAGGCCTTCGAATCCTTGACGTAGACGAGGATGTTGTCGTGCTTGGGAGGCCAGCGCCGCCGCGTCCGGGCGCCATAGTCGTATGCCCAGATGATTTCATTGAGGAAGCATGCGCGCCCAAAAATGCCGTCCAGCAATACCTTGCAGTAGTGAACCTCGCGGTAGTCCAGGTGAAGATAGAGCGTGCCGTGCGACGCGAGCACCCGGTGCGCCTCGCACAAGCGGGGTTCCAGGAATGCCAGGTAGTCGTCGAAGGCGTCGTCAAACGAGCGGCGGGCCAGCACCGTGGTGAGATAGCGTCGGCCCTGAAAACCGGTGCGGTCTCCCTGGTTTGAGCAAACGGTGCGAAGCTGGGCGCGCGCTTGTGCCCGTCCGGTGTTGAACGGCGGATCAATATAGATCAGGGGGACGCTGCCGCTGGGCAGGGACTGCAAGACCGGCAGGTTATCGCCATAGACGATGCGGCGCATACGCAGTGCAACTCCCGGCCAGCTTTCCGTCAGCGGCGGGCAGCGCGCC
The DNA here is from genome assembly GCA_042408955.1 of Thermomicrobiales bacterium. Taxonomy (GTDB): domain Bacteria; phylum Chloroflexota; class Chloroflexia; order Thermomicrobiales; family UBA6265; genus CALGSZ01. Next base: position 16,864 of record JBHOQQ010000143.1, on the reverse strand, counting down.
ACTCTTCGGCCAGTAAGTCAAACAGTAACTCGCTGGCAAATTGGCCATCTTTGAGCCATGTCCAGACGACACGGCCTGCGTCGCGGTAGCCCTGCTTACGCAACGCTGCGGCCGACCGTGTGTTTGGTTCTCCAACATAGGAACGCACCATGTGCAACCCAAGACGGTCAAAGGCGTAGGCGAGGAGGAGGTGCTTTGCTTCCGTCCCATACCCCGCGCCACGGTAGGCTGGCCGGGCGATATCCGTCTCTGTCTCCGCGGTTCGATGCACCCAGTCAATCTCGGCGATACCATTGGTGCCGATCAGCTCGCCAGACTCCCGAAGGCAGATCGCAAACCGGATCCACGTGGGGGGATCGGCCTTGGCGAGCTTGCGATGGAACGCTGCGGTCGCGATCGGGCTGCGCACTGGGCGGCCGTTGTCAAAGAATGTCTCCGTCTCCTGCCGTGACCAGCGCGCCAGCAAATCGGCATCATCCGCCTGGACCGCGCGTAGGTAGATGCGCTCCCCGACCATCACTGCTGAGGCTGGCGGATGCTCTCCCGCGTCCGGCCAGCTTCGCGGCGCTGGGGCAGGAACCTCGCGCTCGACCGGACCTTCCTCTGCGTCCGGCGGCAGACCAAGTCGACTAACCCAGGCAGGATGCAATGCCTCGTAGCCGATCTGATCGCGGCGCTGTCCATCGATCAGCAATGCCTGGCGCAGCCGGTAGGCTTTGCGCATCCCGATTTCGGCAGCCGCCGCCTCAAGCGCTGGCTCATTCCCTTCCAGCACCAGCTCCACGGCCATCAAATCGCGCTCCATCAGCAGGTATGGCACGATCAATCCGGCGAGCTCTGCCTTGATCGCAACTTGCCGCTCGCTGCTCAATGCTGGATTGGCGTGCAGGGTGACCCAGGCCCGGTGCCAGCCCGGCGCGTGGTAGGTAACGGAGCCAACCGGCTGATCGTTATCGCGGCGGCAGGCGATCAGGCAATGCTCGTCTCGCTCTTTCGCCTTGGGCACCTCCTTGCGCAGACGTTCGAGCGCGATGTCTGGCGGCAGAGGAAAGGGATTGGGATGCCAGGCAGCGACCGTCTGCGCATCCTTCTCGGCGATCCCACGCAGATAGAGGTTCTGGCCGATGAGAAAGGTTTGGCCTTCGCTCTCTCCTCCAACGGGACGCTCGTCAGCCATGAGCGCTCACCTCCCGCGTTCCTTGATGTCCAGCCAGCACCGAGCGACCACTCTCCAGAGGCAATGTCAGCAACCGGCCATAGCCAGGGATCGCATCGGCGATGCCAAGCAAGCGCAGCGCGGCCCAGGCGCTAGCCAGATTGCTGGTCACCACCGGCTTACCCGTCGCCTGCTCGATCGCATCCACCGCCTCCAGCACGTGCCAGTTTGTGCAACTGATGAAGATTGCATCCGCCTCCGGGCAATCCACCTCGCTGGCCAGCCGCACCGCATCGTCCGGGTCGAGCCGGCCAATCTCAGGATCGGTGCGGCACCCAAGTCCGCGGATCGCGGCGACTCGAAAGCCACTGGCCTCGAAGAAGCGCCGCTCGATCGCGTTGAGCGCGTCAATGTATGGCGTGGCGACGGCAAGGGTGGTCGCGCCCACGGCCTGGAGAGCGGCGAGCACGGCCGTGGTGGTCGTGATCGCAGGCACGCCGGTGGCGCGCTCGATACGCGAGATCAGCACGAGATCCCAGCCCGCTCCGTGAACGAGGCTGCCGGTCGTGCAGGCAAAGACGATGATCCCGACACCAGCCCAAACCAACTTGCTCGCAGCCTGCTCAAGTTCATCGGTTGAGAGCATCTCGGCCAGAGCCTCTGGCGTTACCTCTCCGCGCGGCAGCGTAATCGGAGCCGGGTAGACTGCCACTCCCGGTGGCATCAGCCGGGCATGCTCGGGCAGCACACTCGTGTCGGTTGCTAGCGTGATGAGGCCAATTCGGCCGCGCGCTCCGTACATTGCGTCTCCTCTCGGCACCAGTCGGCGCGAGGAAAAACGACGTCCGCGCTCGATGCGTTGCCGAGGATAGCAGATGCGCGCGGCAGCAGAAGAAACCGCGCCCTGGGCTCACGGGTTCAGAGGCGACTGCACGCCACTGGTGAGCCGGCGGTGGCTCAGGCCGTGGATCGCGTTGCGCCGGTCGCTGGTGGCAGCCGAAGATCGGCCAGAGTCACCAGCCGGCCGGGCTCCGAAGCATAGAAGAGATGTGCCAGACCGGCCGCGGCCGGCACCTGAAAGATGACACGCCCTGTCACGCGCTCTCCTGGGAGCACCCGCGTCGCCCCAGGACCGGTGACCGGCCCGGCGCCTGCAAATGGCAGGGGAAGCTGGGCGCTCAGGAAGCCGCGATCGTCTTGCAGCAGCACATCGAACGGCGCGATCGTCCAGAGCTCGGTCCCGGTGTTCTCGACAGCGATCTCCACTGCCACCAGCCGAACGCCGGGAACCGGGGTCGCCGGAAAACTCTCCGGCTCAACCGGGTCGGTGACACGCACCACGGTCAGCCGGCCGCGCTCCAAGCCATCTGGCCCGAGATACGCGACCGTTTCACCGATGGCCGGATCGCGGCCACCCGGCGTCGCAGGGACCGGTGTGCCGCTTGCCAGTGAGCGCTGTGCCACTACCTGGCCGGCAATGACGACGATCACTATTGCCAGCATGCGAATTGTCTGAGAAGCACGACTCACGCGATCGTCCTCTCTGGAATCCTTGCGGAAGCCTGGCGCGGCGGCATGCTTCCAGCTTCCTAGCGGCCAGGATCAGCCACCAACCGCGAGCAGGATGCCATCTTTGCGCATCGCCGGACTCGTGGTTACGAAGAGCACATGGCCGTCATGCGGCGCGGTCACGTCCGCGAGGTGATCACCGAAGAGGTTGCGAATGACGCCGAGGGTCTGCCCCTCGCGGACGGTCTCGCCAACCTGGACCGATGGATACCACATGCCCTCGGCCGGAGCATACAGCCAGGTGTTGCGCTCGATTTCGATGAGGCGGTCGGGAGGATGCGGCGTGCCTTCGAGCATGCCGAGGTGGCGAAGCGCGTTTTCGATGCCCTGGAAGAGAAGCTGCGTCTCCGGTTCCGTGAGCAAGCCGCAGCCGCCTGCTTCGGCGATGATCCCTGGTATTCCCGCTGCGGCTGCCGCTTGGATGGAGGTTCCACCCAGACCGCCAGGGCGCGGCCGGTTGGCAACCAAATAGGGAAGTCCAAACGCTCGCCCGATCGCTGCGGACTGCGCATCAACCTCGGCGTTGCCGCTCACCGAATAGATCGAGAAAGGCACCAGCGCCTCCACCATGTCCCCGCCATGCAAATCGATCAATGCATCGGCAGGGGCAATCACTGCTTGGAAAATGGCGTTGACCATTACCTCGCTGAAGGTTCCGGTGGGCGAGCCGGGAAAGCAACGGTTGGGATTCTTGCCATCAATCGGGCAGACAAACGGAGTGCGTGGTAACCAGGCTGGTAGATCCAGGACGGGCAGCGAGACAATCGTTCCGGCCAGCTTCGCTGGATCAAGCTGCCGCATGAAGCGGATATTTGCTTCTATTGCCGGGTATTCCGCTGGGTGGACACCGGAGATGAGCGCCAGGCGCGGTCCGTCCGTTGCTCCGCGCGCGATGACCATCGGCCATGTCCAACCTGCTAGCATCCAATGGGAAAAGCGGAGCCATCCCCGCTGCTTCGTTCCCGGCGGGGGCAACTCGATCGTGTCCACAGCTTCGATTGCCGATCCGATCTGATCGCTCATGCTCACCACGCGCCTCCTCTGAACCTCGTTCAACGCCTGCTGCCAGCCTACCGAAGCCGGGGATCGAGTGCATCGCGCAGACCGTCCCCGAGCAGATTGAACGCCAGCACCGTCACCAGAATAGCCAGGCCGGGAAAGAGACCCAGCCAGGGACCATCGCGCAGGTATTCCCGGCCGGAGGCGAGCATGACGCCCCAATCTGAGCGTGGGGGCTGCGTCCCCAGACCGATGAAGCTGAGCCCGGCAGCATAGATGATGGCTTGCCCAATGGACAGCGTCGCTTGGACGATGATCGGCGCCCAGATGTTGGCAAGCACATGGCGCGTCATGATCCGCCAGTCTGGCAGGCCGATTGCCCGGGCCGCCTCAACAAACTCCTTTTCCTTGATCGACAGGACCGAGCCACGCACGATGCGGGCAAACGCGGGGATGTAGACGATTGCGACGGCGATGATCACGTTGTTGATCCCCGGACCGAGGATCGCCATGATGCCGATCGCGAGCAGCAACCAGGGAAAGGCCAGCAGAATGTCGATCAGCCGCATCACGATCTGGTCAACGATTTTGCCGTAATAGCCAGCAACAAGGCCGACGGCGACGCCGATAACCATGGCAAAGACGACCGGGGCCAGGCCCACCCTGAGCGCGACCCGGCTGCCGTACAACACCCGGCTAAAGATGTCACGGCCAAATTCATCCGTGCCAAACGGGTGCTCTGCGCTCGGCGGACGCAGCTTGATGCGGAACGATTGGTCGTTCGGATCATGCGGAGCCAGCAGCGGAGCGAAGACGGCCACAACGATGAGCAGGCCGATGACGACGAAGCCAGCGATCGCCCCTTTATCGCGCCGCAGCCGGCGCAGCGCATCGCGCCACAGGCTTGTCGGGCCGCGCAGCCGGTAGTCCAGCGTCGCTGCCGCTCCGCCTCCGCGGGGTACACCCAGCGCAGGCTCAGCGCGGGGGAGATCAGCGTCGATTGCCATGCGGGTCCTCCGCGGCTCGCCTGGGGATGTCGGGGCCAGCGCGCTTGATCCATCCTCGCGCACCGCTCATCCGGACACCATACCCGCTGCCGCCCAGTTGGCTAGTCATAGTGAATGCGTGGATCGAGGTAGGCATACAGGACATCAACAAGCAAATTGATCAGGACGAAAAACACGGCAACGACGAGCACAGTCCCTTGGATGGCAGGATAATCCCGGGCACCAATCGCCGCCACAATGTACCGCCCAACACCCGGCCGTCCAAACACCGTCTCGGTCAAGAATGCACCGGACAACAAGCTGCCGAATTGCAAGCCGATGACCGTGACCACTGGGATCAAGGCATTTTTCAGCGCGTGCCGGAGAATGACGAGCCGTTCGGCCAAGCCCTTGGCACGCGCGGTTCGCAGATAGTCCTGATTCAAGACTTCGAGCATGGAAGAGCGCGTCATCCGCGCGATGATCGCCATCGGGATCGTCGCCAGCACGATCGCCGGCAGCATCAGGTGGTGCAGGCTGGAGCGCAACGCCGCCCAGTTTCCGGTCAGCAAGCTGTCGGTCACATAGCCGTAGGTGATGTGCCGGAGATCAACATTGGTGCTCACGATTCCCCCGATGGGGAACAGGCCAAGACGAAAGCTCAGGAGATAGATCAGCACGATCCCCGCCCAGAACACGGGTGTGCTGATCCCCACGAGCGCAAGGATCATGACGGCATAATCAAGCAGGCTATAGCGGTAGGTCGCCGCGATGACGCCGACCGGCACGCCAACCAGCAGGGCAATGAGGAGCGCCGCCACGCTCAGCTCGATCGTCGCGCCGAAGAACTGGCGAAGCTCTCCGGCGACCGGCTGGTGAGTTCGCAATGAGTCGCCAAAGTCGAGCGTGAATGCTGCTTTGAGAAAGTAGACGTACTGAATGGGGAGCGGCCGGTCCAGCCCGAACTCACGGCGGATGCGCTGGAGCTGCTCGACGCTGGCTTTGTCACCCGCCATGGCGACCGCGGGATCACCCGGGATCAACTGCAAGAGCACGAAGACGAGCGTCATGATGCCGAAGAGCACCGGTACCAGCAGCACCAGGCGGCGAAGCACGTAGCGGGTCATGAGCTCGATTCCCTATTTTTTGTAATCCCCACCCTGCCGTTCAGCAGAGTGCAACGGGCAGCGCGTGGGTCGGCGCTGCCCGGGGTCTGCACGTGCGCGTGGCTACGCTTTGCTCACGCCAACCAGGTAGTAAATATAGGTCGGCTGCAACTGGAAGTTCTGGACGTTCGCGCGGATGGCAACCTGGTGCTTCTGGTAGCCGAGGAAGACCCACGGCGCATCGTCCACGATCAATTGCTCGGCCTGCCGGTACAGCGCCTTCCGTTGCTCTTGGTCGGAAATGGTCTGCGCTTCTTTCAACAGCCGGTCAACCTCAGGATTCTGATACCAGGCAGTGTTGCCCGCGCCGATGCTATCGCCCGAGAGCAAGGAATAGAGGAAGTTGTCGGGGTCGCCGTTATCGCCCATCCAGCCGCTCAGGGAGGCGACGAACTTGTTCGCCCGGCGGTCGGCGCGATATTGCGTCCATTCCATGGTTTGAATTTCGCACTCGACGCCGACTTCTTTCCAGTATTCCTGCAGGGCCGTCGCCAGGCGGTCACCCGCCGGGTTGTATCCACGCGGCACGGTGTAGGCCATCAGCGTGAACTTCAGCGGATTGTCCTCGCCGTAGCCTGCTTCTTGCAGCAACTGCTTGGCCTTCTCCGGATCGTAATCGTAGTCCCGCAGGTCAGGGTTGTAGGCCCAATCTACCGGTGGCAAAACCCCACCTGCTGGCACCATATCCCCGTTGTACAGTCCCTCGGATAGCTCCTCGCGGTTGACCGCGTAGTTGAGCGCCTGGCGAACTTCTTTCTTGGTGAAGGGCTCTTTCGAAACATTCAGCTCGACGCAGTTCGTGTTGAGGCCAGCCTGCTCGACGACGGTGAGCTCGCTGTTGTTCTTCGCCCGCTGAATATCCTCGGTGCTCAGCGCCCAGGCGATGTCAATCTCCCCTGCTTCCAATTGCTGCAGACGCGTCGAGCTTTCTGGAACCACCTTGAAGATCAGCCGCTGCACCTTGGGAGCGCCTCCCCAGTAATTCGGATTGGCGGTGAGTACCATTTGGCTGTCGCGCGTCCAATCTTCTTTCTTGGCGAGCATGAAGGGCCCCGTGCCGGAGGGACTCACGGCGACCTCGTCCAGTCCCTTGGCAATGGCTGCCGGGCTGACGATGCTCCCGATCGGAATGGCAAGATTGGCCAGCAGCGGCGCGTATGGGCTGGGGAGGATCATTTTGACCGTCGCGTCGTCCACCTTTTCGACGCGATCGATCTTGCTGGTAATGAAGTCCTCCATGTAGACCATCTTGGTTGCATCGTACTGCGAGCCCGGCGCTCCTTCCTTGATCGAGTTGAACCAGGTGACCACCGCGTCCGCATTGAAGGGCGTGCCATCATGAAACGTGACGCCCTGCCGCAGATAGAAGGTGTACTCCAGGCCATCTTCCGAGATCTCCCAGCGCTCGGCGAGACCTGGCCGGATGGTCGTCGCGCCGTAGTCGTACATCACCAAGCAGTCATAGACGTTGGCGCAGGCGATGTAGCCTTCCTGGGTATCGATCTGGCGTGGGTCGAGCTCATCAACATCGGTGCCGAACGCGAAGATCAGCGTATCCGTTCCGGTTTGCAACGTCGAAAGCGGCGCGGTCAAGGCGAACGGCGCGCGCACGCCGGTGAGTGCCGCGATCGACGTGGCCCCGGCCACCGCGCCACCCATCTTGACCAAGGAGCGCCGGCTGATTGGTGCGGACAATGACCAAGACGACCTCGTCTTACCCATGCTGCTCCTCCTTTCGCGACGTGATGAGCCGGCCCACTAGCACTGCCGACCCGTTTGACGCTGAGCAGGGGAAAGATGCATCTCCTCTTGGTGGGTGTCAAGGCACCTGTGATCGGGTAGCCGCGCCCAATCCAATGTTGACGCTGTTTTTCAGTCATTGCTACACTTCTTTTCAACTTCAAAGCAGAGGCGCTTTGCAATGCTTACTCAATGCTTGTCTCGACTATGGGGCAGGAAAGTCGTGATGCCTGCTATGCGCGGCCGGACACCGGCCTCATTGCACTCGTCACCGGGGGCCTAAGCGCATGACTCTCCGGCGCTATGTGCTTCGCCGCCTGGCGCTGACAGCGCTGACGCTGGTCGGCGTCGTGGTCGCGGTCTTCATCATGACCCGGCTGCTGCCAGGAGATCCGGCGTCGGTGAAAGCCGGTCAATACGCGACGCCGGAGGTCAAGGCAGCGATCCGCAAAGAGCTTGGCTTGGACAAGCCACTGCCGGTTCAGCTTATCACCTACCTGCGGGATGTCTTCCGTGGTGATCTCGGGGAGAGCACCCGGTCTGGGCATCCCGTCCGCGAGGACATCTTCCGCCGGTTGCCAGCGACAGCCGAGCTTGCGTTCGCGAGCCTCCTGGTCAGTGCTGCGGTCGGTATTCCCCTTGGAATCTGGGCGGCTTTGCGACCGGGTAGCCGGCGCGATGCCATCATCCAGCACCTGGCTATCTCAAGCGCGGCCACGCCGCTCTTCTGGTTCGGTCTGATCTTGATCTACCTCTTTTATGCCCACTGGCACATCGCGCCACCGCCGGTCGGCCGGCTCTCCACCAGCGTCACTCCTCCGGCCGATATCACCGGGCTGTACACGATTGACGCGCTTCTCACCGGGAACTGGCGCGCACTCGGTAACGCGCTGGCACACTTGGCGCTACCGACCCTAGCTCTGGGCTTCGTCACGATGTCGCCCTTCATCAAGATGGCACGATCGGCGATGCTGACGGTCCTCGCCAGCGACTATATCCTTGCTGCCCGGAGCCTGGGGCTGTCGAACCGGGAGATCATCCTGCAGGATGCGCTCAAGAACGCGCTTGTTCAGTTGCTTACCGTCGGGGGCATCGTGCTGGGTTATCTGCTCGCCGGCAACGTCCTGGTAGAAACCATCTTTGCCTGGCCGGGCATCGGCTACTATGCCTGGACGGCACTGACTGGCAGTGACTACGATGCGATCCAAGGATTTGTGCTGACCGTCGCGGTCATCTACGTCTTTCTCAATCTCGCAGTCGATCTTGCCTACACGGTGATCGACCCTCGCATCCGGTTGGCGTGACTGCGTGGGCCCTTCGATGGGAGCCGGAACGCTTAAGATGAAACGATGATGGACGCATCTGCTTCGCCGCGCTCGCTGACAACCTCGCCCGTGACCAGCGTCTTTGAGGTCGCAGCGCCGACCCCGCTCGATCTCCAGTTGCGCCAGCGCCGGCCGATTGGTGCCATCATTGGCTTCATTACACTCGGAATCATCGTCGTGCTGGCCATCGCCGGCCCCTGGATCGCCCCGCACGATCCGGTCAAGCCTGATCCAGCCGCGATCAATACCGCCCCCTCGCGAGAGCACTGGTTCGGTACCGATCAGTATGGGCGCGACATCTTCGCTCGCGTGGTCGCGGCCGCGCGGCTCGATCTGCGCATCGCCATCTCGATCACGGCGCTGGCGCTCGTTGCCGGGTCACTGGTCGGCGGCATCATCGGCTACTACGGTGGCTGGGCTGAAGACATCATCATGCGCCTGATCGACGTCCTGCTTGCGTTTCCCGGTTTTATCCTCGCGCTCGGTATCACGGCGATGCTTGGGAACACCACGCAGAACGTGGTCATCGCGGTCGCGATCGCCTATTTCCCGTACTATGTCCGCATCGTGCGCGGCGAGATGCTCTCGCTGCGCGAAGCCGAGTTCGCCGCGGCAGCGAAAACCGTCGGCAACCGGCGGCTGCGGATCATGCTCTACCACCTGCTTCCCAACGCGCTGCCACCAGCCCTCGTGCAAGCGACGCTTACGCTTGGCTGGGGCATTCTCGATGCAGCAGGACTGTCGTTTCTCGGTGTCGGCATCACGCCGCCAACGCCAGAGTGGGGCGTGATGGTCGGCGAAGGGGCGGAGTACATCAGCTCAGGGCAGTGGTGGATTTCGGTCTTCCCCGGCCTGGCCGTGCTGCTGGCAGTCCTTGGCTTCAATCTAGCTGGCGACTGGCTCCGGGACAAGGTAGAGCGACGGTAAGGAGACCGGCATGGCGTTCGCGGCTCAAGCCGACACGATCCGCACCGGTGCCCCGCCATCGCACGATGGCGTAAGCGCCGCGCCGGCTCAGGCACAGCGCGTAACACCGGATGGACCGGCAGCCCCGCCGCTGGTGCGCATCGAGCGTTTGACGATCGCATTCCCCGATGAGCGTCAGGAACGCCTGATCCCTGTCGTGCAGGATGTCTCGCTCGATATTCGCCGGAATGAGATCCTCGGCCTGGTGGGTGAGAGCGGCTCAGGGAAGACGCAAACATCGCTCGCGATCCTCGGCCTGACACGGCCGCCGGGGCGCGTCGTGGCTGGGCGGATCGAGATCGAGGGCGAAAACATCGTTGGCATGGACGAATCCGCCCTGCGGCACATCCGGGGCCGCAAGGTCGCGATGATCTTCCAGTCGCCTCGCACGGCGCTCAACCCACTGATGACCATCGGCGACCAGCTTGGGCGCGTCTACCAGCGGCATCACGGGCTCGACAAGCGTGCCGCACGCGAGGAGGCGCTCATCATGCTCCGGAAGGTAGGCATTGCCGGACCTGAGCGCGTGGCCCGCTCGTACCCGCATCAACTGTCTGGCGGGATGGCGCAACGGGTGATGATCGGGATGATGGTCGCGTGTGGCCCCCAGCTCCTCATTGCCGACGAGCCAACGACTGGACTCGATGTGACGATCCAGGCGCAAATCTTCGAGCTCATCCAGGAAGTCCAGCGAGCGACGCACATGGCAGTGCTCCTTATTACCCATGATCTCGGGGTCGTTGCGGAAACCTGCGACCGGGTCGCGGTCATGCAGGCTGGCCGGGTGGTGGAGATCGCGCCCGTGGACAAGCTTTTTTCCCGGCCGGTGCACCCGTACACGCAGCGCCTGCTTGGCGCGATGCTCCGCCCGGATGTGCCGCCCGATCTCGCTAGCGAGCGCGCGTCCGTTCCACCTGCGGCATCGTTCATCGCGGATGGGCGGGAGTATCGGGCGATCTCCGTCGATGCGTGGGAGAGTGAAGGGGCCGGGCCGCCGTTGATGGTCGAACTTGCACCCGGGCATAGCGTGCTGGCGCACCGCGTGGAGGACCAGCCATGACCAGCGTTGTGGTGCCAGGCAGCGAGAGCCCGCTGGTCCAAGTCGAGGATCTGCACCAGGTCTTCAAAACGCCGGCGGGCCGTGTCTATGCCGTGAACGGTGTCTCGTTCAGCATTCGCGCCGGCGAGGCGGTCGGCCTCGTGGGCGAGAGCGGCTCTGGCAAGAGCACGCTCGCCAAATGCCTGGTGCGGCTGCATGAGCCCACCGCAGGCCGTATCCTCTATCGCGGGCGAGATGTTACCCACCTGAGCGACGAGGCGTTCCGGCCTCTCCGCGCCAGGATCCAGATGGTCTTCCAGGATCCAACCCAATCCCTCAACCCGCGCCTGACGGTTCGCCAGACACTCAGCGAGCCGCTGAAGCTGCACAAGATCGCCCAGAATGGCGATCTGGAGGCGCGGCTCAACGAGCTCATGGATTTGGTCAATCTCGACCGGCGGCTCCTAGGGCGCCGGCCTGGTCAGCTCTCCGGTGGCCAGAAGCAGCGTGTCGGCATCGCGCGCGCCATTGCCACCCGCCCGGACTTCGTCGTCCTCGACGAGCCGACGTCATCGCTCGACATGTCAATCCGAATTCAGATCATTGCGCTCCTGCGGCGGCTGCAAGAAGAGCTCGGCATGGCCTATCTCTTCATCTCGCATGATCTGAGTACGGTTCGCTATCTCTGCCGGCGCGTGCTGGTGATGTACTTGGGGCAGATCGTTGAAGAAGGTCCCGTCGAAGCGATCTTTACCGAGCCGAAGCACCCGTACACCCAGGCGCTACTTTCAGCCGTGCCGATTCCCGACCCGGCTCTGCGCAAGCAGAAGCAGCGCATCATCCTGCCCGGTGAGACGCCGCACCTGCATGCTCCCGTGGTGGGATGCCCGCTGGCTGATCGCTGCCCGTACGTCGAGCCATCGCACCGCCAGGGCCGCATTCCGTTGATCGAAGTTGGGCCAGGCGGGCACCGCGTCGCCTGCCTGCTCTATGGACAGGAGCACGTTACAGCGTCAGAACACCAATTCGGGCATGCGCATGTCCCAGGGTAGGGTCCAAGGCGTGGGTTCTAGGGCAATCCCCGCGTGGGGATGCTACGGAGATGGCTCCCGATCTCAGCGGGTAGCCTCGTTCGTCCGGAGCAGAACTCCGGATTACCGGTCACAAGGAGGGACGACGTGAACCAGGACATGACGAAGCAGCGTGATTCCATCCGGTACCTCGGCGACCGTCCATTGGAACTCAATCGCCGCGATCTCTTCGCACTCTTCGGCGGCGCGGTCGCGGCGATCGCCATGGGACGCGGCGTCGAAGCCTCTCCTGCCCGGCCGGCCTCCGAGCTTCGCCGGTATGCCCAGGAGACGGGGCCGAACGCGAAGATCGTGATCGTTGACGGCCAAGATCTCGACGAGCTCGATCCGCACTACTTCAAGTCGATCCCGAGTTACTACGCCGTCGCCAATCTCTATGACAATGTCTTTGCCTACGACTACCTGACGCAAGACGATGGCGGACTCTTCCCGGTGCAGGAGCCAGACGGCTCGTGGAAGCTGCTGCCATGGTTGGTTGAGTCATGGCAGGTCTCGCCCGATGGCCTGACGCTGACCTTCAAGCTCAAGCAAGGATTGACCTTCAGCGATGGCACGCCGCTCAACGCGAAGGATGTCCTGGCGACGTGGCAGCGGGGCGTCTCTGATACCTCGGTCTACTCGAAGCTCGTCTTCAACCTAATGACCGTGATGACACCTGACCAAATCACGGCGCCGGATGACTACACGGTTGTCGTCCAGCTTGAGAAGCCGACACCCTTCGCGCTCAAGATGATTGGCACCAACGTCCTCAACATCATGAGCGCCGAGGCGATCGAAGAGCATAAGACCGCCGACGACCCGACCGCGCATAACTACTTCAAGACCAATCCGCTCGGCTCCACCGCCTATGTCCTCGCCAAGTGGACGCCGGGCGTGGAGTGGGAGCTTGCGCCCAACCCCAACTACTGGAACAAAGAGGCGCTCAAGAACGGCGGCGTCATCAACCGGGTCATCCCGAGCCCGCAGGAGCGCTTGCAGCTTCTGGTCAACGGTGATGTCGATGTCGCGTTCAACTTGCTGCCGAAGGACCTGGCGGGCCTGCGCGACAATCCGGATATCGCACTCTTCAATTTCAAGATCCCGTGGAACTGGTTCCTAGGGATGAACAACCGCATCCCACCCTTTGACAATGTTGACGTGCGCCGGGCAGTCAGCCATGCCATCCCGTACCAGACGATCATTGATCAAGTCATGTATGGCTTCGCCCAGCCCTGCAAGAGCCCGGTTCCAGCAGGCATGCCCACCAGTGATTTCTCGTTCTGGCACTACGATGGTGGCCCGGCCAAAGCCAAGGAGATTCTCGATGGCTTGGGCATCAAGGACTTCTCCTTTGACCTTGCTGTCCGCATCGGTTTCTCTGTGCACGAGCAGATCGCCGTCTGGATCCAGTCGGCGATGGCCGAGGCCGGCGGCAAGGTGAACATTGTCAAGATGACTGACGCGGAATACCTGGAGAAGTTCAATTCCGGCGCGCTTCACGCGTTCATCGCCGAGTGGTATTCCTGGGTCAACGATCCGATCTACCACATCCACTGGAACTTCAACTCGCGGGCGACGGCAACGAACGGCGTCGGCTACAGCAATCCACGCGTTGATCAGATCATCGACGAGGCGATGTACGAGCCGGATCCCGTCAAGCGCGAGGCGCTCTCCAAGGAGGCGCAAAAGATCATCGTTGATGAGGCGCCGTGGGCCTTCCTGTTCCAGATCAACTACGTCGTCGCGGCGCGCAAGAACATCCGCGGCTTCCAGTGGAACACCGATACGGCCACGCGCTACTGGATGGTTTCGAAGGAATAGGGCTCTGCCTGCATCCCGGTGATCCTCTTCTCTGCCCCCTCTCCCAGTGTTGAGAGAGGGGGCAGAGGGAATGTGGCTCAGCCGGAGAACGAATCGCGGGCTGGCAAGTTCGCCAGTGGAACCACCTCTCCCTATGAAGCGCGAACCTCGCGTCGAGCGGCGCGCAGCGCCAGGGAGAGGGCGGAAAGGGCTACGGGTGAGGGAGGCGATGGCTCCAACGCGCTTCGGCGTGCTGTTCAGCGGGAATTTTCCACTCCAGCGGGTTCTGGATGGCGCCGTGCTCGCGGACCGTCTGGGCTACGATTCCTGCTGGCTCGGTGAGGATTATTTCTATCAAGGCGGCATCGCGACGGCGACCGCGATCGCCGATCGCACCGATCGCATCACGATCGGACTGGGCATCGTGTCGCCATTGACCCGCCATCCCGCGCTAACCGTCATGGAAGTCGGGGCGCTCGACCAGATCGCGAATCAGCGCGTCATCCTCGGTTATGGGGCTGGCGTGCGGTACTGGATGTGGCAGATGAACCTCGACTACTCCAGTCCGATGACTGCCATGCGGGAAGCGGTGGCGATCAGCCGTGAGCTTTTCGCGGGGAAGACCTCGAACTTCCAAGGCCGCTACTATCACCTGCGCAACGTCAAGCTGGGCTTCACGCCGCCGCGGGCCGAAATGCCGATCTACCTCGGCGTCGAAGGCCCGAAGATGCTCCAGTTGTCCGGTGAGATCTGCGACGGCACCATCCTCTCGGTGCTCGCCAGCCCGCCCTACGTGCGCTTCGCCTGGGACAACGTGCGGGCTGGCTGCGCCGTGAGTGGACGCGACCCGTCGCAGCACCACATGGTGGTCTACGTCATCATGAGCATGGACGATGACGGCGCGAAGGCACGTGACAGCGTGCGCGCCCCGATTGCCGAGTATCTCGGTGCTGGCGGTCATCCTACACCGCTTTCGTCGCTTGCCGGTGTGCCCGACGACCTGATGCTGGAGATGGGCCGCATCTATCGCGAAGAACGCCGCTTCCCCATCGAATTGGTGACGGATGAGATCGTCAATCGGGTTGCCGTCGCCGGCACGCCCGATGAGTGCGAAGCCGGATTGCGCGCGCTCCTGGAGGCTGGCGCCGATGAGATCGTCTTCTTCCCCTTCCCGCCTGATGCCGCGGAACAGATGATCGAGCGCGTTGCGCGAGATATCCTGCCGCGCTTCTGCGGCGAGGCGTGACAGGGCCGGTGGTCGGTATCGCCGTCCTTCCGGACGGATGCATGAGGGTGTGAGGACGACCCGTGGATATCACGATGACCCTCCGAGTCAACGGCAAGACGCGCCGCATCACCGCGCCGGCCGACGCCTTTCTCCTAGACGTGCTGCGCGGTCCTCTAGCGCTCACTGGCGCAAAGAACGGCTGCGGGATGGGCGAATGTGGCGCCTGCACTGTGCTGCTGGACGGTGAGCCGGTCTGCTCGTGCCTGACGCTGGCCGTCGAGGCGCAGGACCGGGAGATCACGACCATTGAGGGGCTCGCGCGTGACGGGCAGCTTGATCCATTGCAGCGCGCGTTTGCCGAGCATGGCGGCGTGCAGTGCGGATTCTGCACCCCGGGCATGATCCTCGCGGCACGGGCACTGCTCAACGCGAATCCCCACCCGACCGCGGCCGAGGTGCGCCAGGCTCTCAGCGGCAACCTGTGCCGTTGCACCGGGTATGCCAAGATCATCGAAGCCGTCTTAGCCGCAGCGGAGGAAGCCTGAGATGCCAGCGGAGCAACAGCTTGCCGCATCCGCCGTGCCGGCCGGCGAGAAGGTGATGACCGGCGCGGGCTATATCGCCCCTGAAACGATCGACGAGGCGCTGGCACTTCTTGCTGAGCACGGTGACGATGCCAAAATCCTGGCCGGCGGGCAATCGCTCCTGGTCCTCAAGCGCTGGGGCTTGATCCAGCCGCGCCTGCTGATCGGGTTGCGGCGTATCACCGCGCTGCAAAGGATCGAGCCATCGCCGGCGGGTGGCGTGACGATCGGTGCGATGGTGACGGAACATGCCCTTGCCAGTTCTCGGCTGATCCAGGAGCGCTACACCGCTCTCGCCGAGGCCGCTGCCAGCGTTGCCACGCCAGCGGTCCGCCGCCAAGCGACGATTGGCGGCAACCTCGCCCATGCTGACCCTGCCGCCGATCCTCCCGGAGCGCTGATCGCGCTCGGCGCCGAGCTTGAGCTTGCCTCGCCGCGTGGCCGGCGCCGCGTGCCGGTAGACGCCTTCTTTACGGGTTTCCTGGAAACGGCGTTGGAACCGGGCGAATTGCTCATTGCCATTCACCTGCCGCCAGTCCCGGCACGCGGTGGCTCAGCTTATTGCAAGCACCGGGTACGCGGTACCGATTACGCCATCGCCGGCGTCGGAATGGGTCTGACGCTAGCTGAGGATGGCGAGACCTGCCTCGATGCGCGCATCGGGCTAGTTGCGGCGGGCGCGACGCCATTGCGAGCGACCGAAGCCGAGGCGGTACTGCGCAACCAGCCGGTCACCGACGAGACGTTGCGCCGCGCCGGGAATGTGGCAGCGGAGACCTGCGATCCGCCAGACGATACCGAGGCCAGCGCCTGGTACCGGCGGCAGATGATCTCGGTCTTCGTGCGCCGCGCGGGCGAGATCGCGCGGGAGCGTGCGCGCGGGCAGCGCGGCTGACGCCGGGCCGTAGGTTGCCTGCCAGGGCAGTTCAGAAAGCCGGAGCGAAGAAACCATGACCGAGAGGGCGACAACGATTGTAGGCACACGAGCCAGGCGGCTCGACGGCGAAGACAAGGTCACCGGGCGAGCGCGCTATGCCAGCGATTATTACCCGCCTGGCCTGCTTTACGGCAAAATCGTACGAAGCGAGCGGGCCAGCGCCCGCATCGTCCGCATCGACACCAGCGCGGCAGAAGCGCTGCCCGGCGTCGAAGCGGTCATCACTGGTGACATCGGGGGCTACTTCGGCGAGGTGGTGAAAGACCAGCGGCCGTTTGCCACCGGCCGCGTGCGCCACA
>JBHOQQ010000141.1:0-20138 GCA_042408955.1 Thermomicrobiales bacterium | reverse complement strand
GGTGATTGCTATTAAGGAGCGAGACGGCCTCATCCAGCGCACCAAGGAGAACGGGGCGTATTTCCTCGATGCGCTCAAGCAGGAGCTGGAGCCCTTGCCCATCGTCGGGCAGGTGCGCGGCCTCGGGATGTGGCTCGCGGTCGATTTCACGGCTGACAAGCAGACAAAGGCGACCCTGCCTGACGAGGTTGTTCGTGCGATTGTGCGCCGCATGATCGGCTACGGGGTCATCGCCAGTCCAATCGGCACGGCATTTGAGCTCGCCCCGCCGCTCATTGCCACCCGTGCAGAGCTCGACACGGCAGTTGAGGTTGCCTCGCAAGCCATTCGCGAGATCGCCAAAGAGCGAGGTTACGCCTGATCCACGCGCCGGCACCGGTTGCGGGAGGACAAGATTTCGTGGTCTGCCAGTTGGTGTGAGCTCAATGCACCGGAGTGGCATAGCAAATTTTGACAAAAATTGCTAGGCTGGACACTGGCAGGCAGCAAAGGAGGATGGGCCATGAATGTGAGTCTGACGGCAGAGCTGGAAGAGCTGATCCGGCGCAAGGTCGAATCAGGAATGTACGGCAGCGCGAGCGAAGTCGTGCGGGAGGCGCTGCGCCTGCTTGAGGAGCGCGACCGGCTCGCCCGCTTGCGCGCGGCGATCACCGTCGCCGAAGAGCAAGTTGCCCGTGGCGAAATCATTCCCTGGACTCCGGACCTGATGGAACAGCTGAAGGGTGATGCCGAGGAGGAGACCAGGCTCGGACTGCCGATCCGTGATGAAGTCCTCCCTTAGCCTTAGCATCTCCGATGATGCTCGCCGGGATATACGGTCCATCCTGCGCTACACACTGAAGACCTGGGGTGATCGGCAGCGAAACATCTACGCAGAGCGCCTCACGGCGGCTTTGCAAGAACTCTCCCAGTTTCCTGCGCTTGGCCGCTCTCGCAACCATATCGTCCCCGGACTTCGCAGTTATCCGATCGGGGAGCACGTCATTTATTACCGGGTTGATCCGGGGGGAGCTCACCGTGTTGCGCGTGCTTCACCGGAAGATGGACGCAAGCACGACGCTTGGAGATTGACGCTGCTTCAGCATCGTTGTCCACCGGAAAGGAGGCGGGCGCGCACACGCTCCGCTCAGATCGCCTGTGCGCCAAACCAGGAGCGCCGGCGACCCGATCGCCCATCACGCCTCTTCGATCCCGCCTGATGCCGTGAGGTTCTCCAGGCGGCTGATGCCATCTGTTGTCTCAGTCACCCGCCAGATCTCGGAAAAGACCGGTGAGGCGCGGACATCCTCGACATGGGAGATGATAAAGAGCTGATGAAATGCATCTGCCGTCCCTGCCAGCGCGCCGAGCGTTTCTAACACTGCACTTCGCCGGTCGTGGTCAAGCGCGCCAAACACCTCATCAAGCACCAGAAAGCCTGGCGGCCGGTGCGCCATCGAGCCGATCAGCCGTGAGAGGGCGAGCCTGGCACAGAGCGCTATCACATCGCGTTCCCCGCCAGAAAATTCCTCCATCGGAAACTTCTCATCAATGCCGTCGAAAACCTCGATCCCATAGTTCTCGTTGAACTCAACGCGGTCGTACTTGCTATCGGTGATCGCCCTGAGGAGCTCACTCGTGTGATCGGCGAGTTGTGGCGCCATCTGCGTAGCCACATACTGCTCAAACAGCGTAAATTCCCGGTACATCTGATCGAGAAGATCGGCCTGGCGCTCACGTGCGCTCGCGCGCTCAGCCAGGTCGCTGATGCGCTGGTGTTCCGCGAGGAGACGTTCGCGCTCGGTCAGAGCCAGGCGAAGGCGCTCATGGGCCAGTCCCCGCTGCTCCAGCGCCGCGCGCTCTACTTCGCTCGCTTCCTGCGCTCGCTGGTGCGCTCGCTCCAGCGCGGCCGGATCGAAGTCAAGAGCCACGCGCATGGCGTTGAGGTGAGCGCGCTCCCAGGCCAGCCGCTCTAGATCGGCGAGCGCAGCTTCGAGATCGGCTTGCCGGGCTGGCCGCTGCGCCAGCTCATCATCAATCTGAGCAATCCGCGCCATCGCGTCACGGGCCGCAGTCAATGCGTCGAGGCTTCGCTGGTGAGCGACCGCATCGTAGGCAACTGGGCCAAGCGCTGCTAGTGCCTCCTCGGCCTCCCAGCGCTCCCCAATCGCCTGTGCTGTTCGCGCGCTCAGCTCCTGAAGCAGGGGTAGGTTCTCGGCGACGCGCCCGTACCGCTGCGCTTGGAGCTGGGCTGCCTCAACCGCGGCTGGTTCTGGCTCGGTCGCAATGCCCCAGGTGCGTAGGGCGTCGGCACACGCGCGCGCCGCGCGCTCCCACGCCTCCTGTTGCTCGGCGATGGTCTTGCGGCCAGCCTCAAGCCGGCCTGCCAGCCGGGTGAGCTCGTCCAGCCGCTGCTGAGCCTCGCGCTCAGCCGTTTCGGCCTCCTGCGCCCGCTGCTCCTCACGCCGCTGCTGCGCTTCCAAGCCTGCGAGTTTCGTCTCGAGAAGTTCAATTTGATCTCCAAGCGCCGCAAGCGTCAGCTCGATCTCGCCTGGGCGAAACGGCCGGGCGCAGGTCGGACAGCGGTCGTCAAGGCGGTGCGCCCGCAGATTGGCAGCAATCCCTTGATATTGCGCGATCGTCTCACGTGCCTGAAGCGCATTTGCCTTGGCTTGTTGCGCAGCGGCCAGCGCCTCTTCTCGCTCTTTCCGCGCCTGAGCGACAATCTGCTGCGGGTCACCAGCGGCCAAGAGTTTTGCCCGGTCGCGCTCAAGCTGCTCGAACAGGTCCTGGTAACGCGCCAGCTTCTTGTACTCCTCGTTGCGCTGCTGAACCAGGCTCAGGCACGTGGCAAGCCGATCCGCGCGCTCGGCGGCGCCGTCCGCATCGAGTGACATGGCGGCGTCGATCAGCCGTTGCACGGCGGCAACAGGATCGGCCTCGTCTTCAGGCTGCCAGCGCCAGCCGGAAATCTCTGGTGCATCGACCTGGAGAACGATGCGCTTGATCCGGGAGACCACATCGGCGAGTGCTTGCTGGGAACGAGCAATGCTGGCGCGCAACTGCTCGGCCTGCCGGTGGCGCTCCCGCTCCACCTCGTGTCCCCTCACTTCCGCCAGCAGCTCTTGCTCGCCGGCCGCAATCGGAATCAGGCTTTCCCGCAACCGCGCGGATGCATCGAGCCGGGCAAGCGCCTCTTGCGCGGCATCGCGACGTGCCGCCGCCGCGCGCTCGTCGCCGGCCAGCCGCTCGATCTCGAGCCTCAAGTCACGATCTTTCCGCTCAAGATCTTGTAAAGCCCGTAACTGCGCTTGAGTCTCGACCAGCGCCTGCGATGCCTCAGCGAGGTGCTGCTCCGCCTCATTGACCTCCGTCTCCCGCGCGGCGACGAGCGCGTCGGCCTCGGCACGCTCCGCGGCAAAGTCCCGCCCGGCGCTCTGCTCCTGAAATTGAAGCGCTAACGCCTGGGCTTGCTGACGTGCCGCAGACCGGTCGCTGGCAATGAGCTCTTGCGCCCGCCGGATCGTCTCTAACCCAAGCAAGCGGCCAACTTCACGGCGGCGCTCGGTCTCTTTTAGCAAGCCAAAGAACGAGAGCTCTTTTTGCCGCGTGAAGAACGTGGAGACGAACGCGCGGTGGTCGAGCCCAATCAAATGACGGGCGACGTACTCGCTGACCTGCCGTGAGCCCTGTACCAGCGGCGTCTCCGGCTGATCTTCACGATACACCGACGCGACAGCGCTATGCCGCCGCAGCTGCCGCTCAATGACGTAGCGGACCTCATCGCGTGGATCGTATAGCACCACCCGGACACAGGGATGCGCCGCCTTGCCACGGGTTGGGATCTCATCAGATAGAATCTCCCTCGGGCTATACAAGCACCATTCTATAGCCTCGAAAAGCGTGGTCTTGCCAGCCCCGTTCGGCCCGATGATCGCCACGATGCCCTCAGGCGGCGGCGTGAAGCGGTGCTCTCCGTAGAATTGCTTGAAATCGCGCAGATAGAGCTCAGCAAGGATCACGCGACCGCGTCCTCCGGTGCGATACTCAGATCAGCGTCGCGCAGCGCTTCCTCAAGCGCGCGGCGGCCACGTTGCCGGAACTCCTCCGCAAAAGCTGGATCGTACGATGGCTCCCGTTCCTTGACAAAGCGATCGAACATTGTGCAAACATCCGCCATTACCACGTCGTCCCGCTTGGTGAATGGCGCAAAAATATCGGTTGGGGGATGGACATGCAGCCACCAGACAAGGTCGTGTGCCTCCCGCCGGAGCAAAGCCTCTGCTTCCCGGTGCACCGGTCGCGGTGTATTGCGCAGCTCAACGCGGGCGATTGCGTCTGGCTGCCCGAGCCGGGACAGCTCTTCCAGGACCCGGTCCGCCAGCTCCCGGGCGGTCAATCCTTCACCATTGACTGCCGGTAGCGTGCGCATCGGCCGCGTCTCGATCGGCACCCGCGTTAGCCCCGGCTCTGATCCCGGGCCAGCAAGCTCGACCAGCCAGTAGCCAGGCTCGACGCGCTCATCACCCCAGCCGATCCGCTCGGTTGAGCCGGCATACCAGGCGTTGCGACGCGGATGTGCCGCCTGGTGATAATGGCCAAGCGCAATGTAATCAAACTCAGGATCGAGCAGCGCCTCGGTGAGTTCCTCCTCCCCAGGCTCGCGGATGCGTCCGCCGAGCGCCAGGCCGGGGACCAAACCATGAAGCACCAGGACATTGGTCACGCCACGCTCAGGATAGACGACCGGAGGCAAAGGGTCGGCAAGGCGGCCATGGGGGATCGCGACCACCCGAAGGTTCAGCTTCTCAAACGCCACGGTTTCGAGATCATAGCCCGTCACGAAGCGCACCTCCGGCAGGGCAAGCTCCAGCACGGAAAAAACCGAGCCGCTCGTCCGCAGGCGCGGCGTCTCATGATTTCCTGCGATCACCAACGCTGGTACGCCAGCCATCTCCAGGCGCCGTGTTTGACGCACGAAGGCCCGCATCGCGGAGTATGCCGGGCGGGTGTGATGAAACACGTCGCCCGAATGGATGACCAGATCCACATCCCGCGTCAGAATGTCGCTAATGACGATTTCGTAGGCTCGCTCGATGTCAAGCGCCCGCTGGTTACGGCCTGTAACCGGATCAGCTTTGTAAAACGCGCGGTATCCCAAATGGGTATCCGAGAGGTGAGCGATCCGCAGTGCTCCCATAACGGCGCCTCAGCCAGCGATACTGATCTTTCCAATGACTCCACGTGGTGCCCGATATCCGAACGCCCGTTCGATGCCACGCTGACAAGTGTACCCCGAATCAGCGACGCTATCGGAACACCACATAAGTTTAGCGGCGTATGCGAGCGACGCAAATCGTCCACGGGAACGAGCCACCGAGCCATTCCACGTCCAATATTCCCGATTGGGTCACGAATTCGCCGAATGCGCGGCGCGTCCAAAACTGCTTGTGATCCGGGTCGGAGCCTCGCGGCCGCACGTGCAGATTCTTCCCACGCGCGAGATTGGCAAGGCGAAAATACGGCTCGTGAGGCACGCTCAGGATGACTGCGTTGCGCGCCACCCGGGCGAGTTCCCGGAGCGCGGGAGCTGGGTCGGTTTGATGCTCAAGCACTTCAAAACACCCCACCACATCGAAGGTATGGTCGTCAAAAGGGATCTCGAAGATGCTTGCGGCAAGGAAGGTTGCGCCGGGAACCATGCGCCTCGCGACGTCGACTGAGATGGGATTGAAATCGAAGCCGGTGATCTTCACGCCCGGAAGCAGACGGTGCAGCATGGCAGCAACGAATCCCTCGCCGCATCCCGCGTCAAGGAAGGTGTCAGGCCGCAGTTCGGCGATGCGTGCCGCGATAGAGTGATGAAACCGGTCGATCAGCCACCGCTGAACCGGGTTCGCGTGGGTATGCTTGCGGAAATTGCTCGTATCTACTGCCAGGATATCAGCGGACGTCTTGGCACTCACCTGTCGTCTCCATCGTCATCGGGCTTCACGCGTGACCCCCATCGGCGCTTCCAGCCGGCGGAAGGATAGCGCCTTGCGGCTGGTCGCCCGGGTCAGCGAGCAACCACAGGCGCACGGCGCCATAGAGCACCGGGATCGCCGCAAACAAGGCCAGCCGGTAGGTAATGGCTGCAACGAGTGCCGCGGCGGGATCGGCTCCATAGATCTTCGCGACCGCAACCATCAATGCTTCCCGGATCCCTGCGCCACCCGGCAAGCCGCTCAGCATGCCGAGCACGACCGGCAGCGTGACAAAGCCAAGCGCCAGCATTGGGTCGCTCTCTCCGGTCACCGCGCGAAGCAGCGACCACAAGACCACGCCTTGCGCCACCCAGTACACCACGCTGATCCCCAGCGCGGCCACGGCAAGCGCCGGGTCCCGGCCAGGAGAGGTTAGCACCGTGCGCACGGCAAAGAGTGCGCGCTCCCAGAGCCGGGGACGACGGCGGATGATCGCCACGCCACAGAGGATGACCACCCCCATCACGCCCGCCAGGATTGCACCCGCAGCCATGGCATTACCGGGAAGGACTGCCAGCACATCCTTGCCTTCTCCGCTCACCACGATCCAGGCGAGCCCCCCACAGCCGAGGACGGCAACATCGGCCGCAACTTCCCAGACCGCGATGGCGCTTGTCTCCGTTACAGAGAGCCCTAGCGCGCGTTTGGTGAGCAAGGCGCGGCTCGCTGACGCCACGCTGACTGGCGCCGTGTAGTTCAGCGCGACCGACGTCAGGAACGCTTCGGATGCTCGCGGAGCATGGGAACGGCCATGAATCATGCGCACCAGGGTGTGCCAGCGCAGGCACAGGAGCGCGAGGGCGGCTGGATAGAGGACGATTCCGGTCACGAGTGTGGCCCGGTCGGCTTGCCGGATGACGGAGCGCACGTCATCAATGGCCCCCCGTTGCCAGAGAATCGTTAGGGCAATGCCAATCGCCACCAGGAAAATGACGGGCGTTGGCACCTGCCGGAGCCGCCGGAGCAGCCCAGCAATCCGGGAGCGCGGTTTCGGGTCCGGCGCCGCACTTGGCTCTTCCCCATCCGCTGGCGGCGAGGGTGGCGGTCCGAAATCCTGTGCTGCTGATTGCGAGTGGAGCGGGTTCACTCCGAGGATGCGTCCTGTTTGCCAACTAGGCGGAGCCCGATTGCCTCGCGCACGCCGTGGCTTGGCTCTGGTCTCGGCGGGTTTGAGCCATGCGCCAGAAATTCTCCGAGGAGCCCAAGCCCAAAAAACTGCGCGCCAATGACCACGAGCAGCACGCTCAGCATGAGAAGCGGCCGCGTGCCAATCCGCTCGTCGAGTACCAAGCGCTCAAACGTCAGATACATGCCCAGCACTACTCCGATTGCGAGAGCGAGCAAGCCAGGCATGCCAAACAGGTGCATCGGCCGCTGCCGGTAGTTCGTCAGGAAGATCACGGTGAGCAGATCGAGAAATCCCTTGACGAGTCGCTTATATCCGTATTTCGATGCCCCCCAGGTGCGCGGATGATGCTTGACCGGGATTTCGGTGACCCGGAAGCCCTCCGCGTCTGCCAGCACCGGGGTGAAGCGGTGCAGCTCTCCATAGAGACGAATGGCGCGCGTGACCTCATGCCGGTATGCCTTGAAGCCGCAATTGAAATCGTGCAGTGGCACGCCAGATACCCGGCGAACCGTCCAGTTGAAGAGCTTGCTCGGCGCAGTCTTGCCCAGGGGATCCTGGCGGCGTTGTTTCCAGCCCGAAACGAGATCGTAACCCTCATCAAGCTTCGCGAGGAACCGGGGCAGCTCGTCGGGATCGTCTTGCAGGTCCCCGTCCATCGTGATCACCACATCCCCTTGAGCCACGGCGAAGCCATTGGCAAGTGCCTGGGCCTTGCCGAAATTGCGCCGGTGCCGCAGGGCGATCACGCGCCGGTCTGCCTCGCAGAATGACCGGATGAGCGGCCACGTGCCATCTTTCGAGCCGTCATCAATGAAGATCATCTCGTAAGGAAGGCCGATGCGCTCCAGAACCGCCGTGAGGCGACGGTAAAGCTCGCGGAGATTGCCCTCCTCGTTCATGACCGGGATAACGATGCTCAGCGATCCTGGCTGAGCATGCTCATCACTCGCGACTGCCTGCCCGCTGCGCAGGTCTGCTGCCTCGCGCGCCGCCGACACGGCGGGCATCGCTCTGCCAGGAGCGACCGCGGCTGATTGGCGTGCGGTGGAACTGAAGCCGCTTTCCACTGAGGCCCCTCATCCCCTACGCTTGCCAGTGTGGACGCGCTCGCCGTTCCCCATGCGAGCGCAGTGACTATAGCCGCGGGTGGCCGTTGAGCGCAAACCGGCCACGGCTGGCTGACCGGTGCTGATCGCCAGGCGAAGGGAGGCAAGCGTGCCAGCAGAAATCACACGGGACCTGCTTGAGCGCGTTGACGCCGAGCTACAAGCCGCGCGGACCGCGGAGGAGGTGCGTGCGGTTTTCAAGCGCTACTACGCAGATCTGGGATGGAAGCGGCTCTGCCGGCTCTTCGTGCTGCAATACGGGGTCGATGAGCTGTGGCTTGCCGAGCAAGAGCGTGCCAGAAAACAGGACCGTGAGGCCTAAATCGCGCGGCAAGCTGAGCGGGTGAGCCGCGTTACGGGCTTTGCATCAGCACGCCATCGGTATCGCCGGTCGAGCCGAGGTTTGGATCAATCAGCGCGAACAAGACATCCGCCTGAGCCATCGCATCCGGCACGCCGCTGGTGCTGTCTTGCGGCTTGGGTTTGACGTGCACTGAGCGATACATTGCGAAGGGCTGGCTCAAGTCGAGAATCGTCACGCCCCGGCCCTCGGTGTTGACTAGGAGCTCGCCCGCCGGCTCTATTGTGCCTTCGTTCGTTTCCAACACGACCTCGTACCGCCCGTGACTGCTATTGAGCCGCCAGACCATCAACATGGCCTGATCGGTGCCTGGGTTCGCGATCACTTGCCCGTACGCGCTCGATGAGGGCGAACCGGGGGTCATCGGGTACGTCTTGGCATCGGCGGCCGCGACGAACTGGTCCATGCTTGCCAGGCTCTTGTTGAGTGCCACCACTTGGGAGTTGAGACTGGCAACCTGCGCCGAGAGCTGCTGAACCTGCGAAGCGCGCTCGTTCAGTGCTTCGCGGACGTTGAAGGCCCAGGCGCTCACGATCCCAAGTGCAAGGAGCAACGGAACGGTGGCAAGAGGCACCGCGAAGCTCCCGAAATTCCACTCGCTCAAGCGTGGTCGCAGTTGAGCCACTGGTGACAGCCATCGCTGCTGACCCCTCGGTCCTTTCCCCGATCGAGCCATGGCCACGGCGGGAACTGGCCGTGAGGGCGGCAGGGTGACCGTCGAAACTTGCTCACGCACCAGGAGCGAAGGGCGAGTCACGACTTCGCTTCGGGCAGCCTGGTCAATGCGCGCGAACAGGGCTGCTTTGATGCGCAACGGCGGCTGCGCCTGCGGAACGGTGAGGCCGATGAGTGCCGCCGATGTGCGCAGCTCCCGCACCACGCGGGCGCAGTGGGGACAGACCAGCGTGTGTTGCTCAACACGTAGCCGCTCTGCGAGATCGACGGCGCCGAGCGCAAACGCTGCGGCAATATCACGGACGAAGCCACATTCATCGTCCGCGTCGAGCTTATCGGGCGGCATCGCATGGGCGCCGTGACGAACCATATGCCGGGCATCCACGGTTTCACTCACGTTCGTCCACCTCATCCTCTTTGCGCTCGATTAGGGCGTCAAGCTCGTGACTCAACTGTTCTCGTAGTTTCTGCATCCCGAGGCGCATCCGCGTTTTGATGGTCCCGAGCGGCTCACCTAGGCGCTCGGCAATTTCCCGCTGGGTGAGCCCCTGGAAATAGGCCAGCTCAATCGCTTCTCGCTGTGCAGGCGGAAGCGATGCCAGAGCATCCGCGATGCGGTCCCGGAGGCTGGCAAGCCAGACCTCCTCTTCCACATCCTGGGATTCGTCGGGCATTTCAGGAAGGAGCTGCTCGGCTTCCTCGGTGGTATTGTTGTCGGCGCGCTGTGGACGGCGACGGCGTTTGCGGAGCTCATCAATCGCCAGATTGTGAGTGATGCTAAGCAACCAGGTGATAAACGAGCCCCGGCTCGCCCGAAATGCTCCGCCCTGTTGCCAGGCCCGGAAGAAGGCTTCCTGGAGCAACTCTTCCGCCAGCGATGGGTCTCCCACGATCCGCAATGCGAACGAGTACACCACGCGAGCATAGCGGTCGTAGAGAATTTCCAGCGCACGCGCATCACCTTCCGATGCCCGGGCGATGAGCTCGGCATCGCTTGCCTTCGTCAGGTCGACGCTCGCATCAGCATCAACGTCGGCCGGCATGCGCTCTGCCTCATCCCGCCAGACATACCGGGTGAGGCGAGGTGCATCCGCATTCGGTTACGTATACGACGGATGCCAGCAGGAAGGATGTATTCATCGTCCCACCCAGATGTTCTATACGCGAGCAACACGCGCCGTGAAGCGCTCCCCACGCCCGCTATGGTCAGTCTACCCTATTCCGGTTGGGGCACATGGGAGCTATCAGCCGTCAGGGTTCCGCCGTTAGCGGGGCCGATGAATCGCTACCTCCTGACGGCTGATAGCTGACGGCTCCCCGTCCCCAGCCCCCATCTCTACCAGGCGAGTACGCAATAGCCGGGGCCAGAGGGTGCCTGCTGCGCGCTGCGCCGGTTGAGTCTGACCGGGCGGGGGATGAACCGGACTGGAGGCGTCACCGCGACCGGCTGCGTGAGGCTGGCCGCCGGTGGGATTTCGGATTGGGTGCCCGGTGGATCGAGGGGAGCCGTGACGCGCAGATCTGCCGGTCGCTCGGGCTCGGAGGAAGGCGCTGGCGCCGGCTGACGGAGCATTTCGGGCTGTAGGTCAGTTTGCAGCAAGGGAGCGAGCGCGAGCAGGGTACCGGCAAGCGCATGCACATCGTGGGACAACCGCTCGGTGGTCGTCACGAGGGAGGCGCAGGCGCGTCGCAATTCGCTGGCAGGGTCTCGAATTTCGCATTGGGCAGGGGCTGCAGTGGCAGTGGGCGACGTCTGGGGTTCCACCGGATGGGGCTCCTCTCGCTGGCACAGCGCTCCCAGCCGCCCTGCAGCCGGCCGCTGTGGCTCAACACGATACCGTTGGATCAGCCGGATGACTCGTGCAATGGCGATCACCCGGCCGATGCTCGCACGCGCTCCAAGGAGTGCACTGAGATCATGCATGCGCCATGCTGCCCGCCGACTACGCAACGAGAAGGCACGGCGCGCGTGGGAGGTAGGAGCCGTGTGGTAAAGGAGACTCTGACGCCTACTTGATGCTGTGCCAACCTTTCTCACGCTCGATCCATTCACTCAGCCCGCTGCCTACGCCCACGCGACCGGCAGGGGTGTCCGCAACGCGGCTTCACCTGCCGACTCTGGCACCGCGCGCTCGGTCCAGATCCGCGTAATTCGCCACCGGTGTTCCCGGTCGTAGCGCAACCGCAGCGCCACGTGCAATTCCCCAGCGTGGTCGTTGTGATCAATCACACGCAGTGAGGCCGGGATGACCACCTCGGGAACTGTGGGAGGAACAGGATTCCAGTTTGGCTCACCGATCCAGCGCACTGCTGCCATGGCGGAGATCAGCGCCTTGTGATCCTGCTGCGTCGCCGTGTTTTGCTCCAAATACGTCTCCGCCAAGTTGCGAACATCGCGGGAGCGACCATCGCGGCAGGCGGCGACCAGCAGCATATAGTCCAGCGCGGCGGTGCCAGGGGCTGACATGGCGGCTCGTGTTGCGAGGATACCAGCGAGTGCCGAGGCAGCCACGACGACCGCGACTGTCCCAGCGCCGATCCAGATGTTCATCAATCCCGCCGCCACGAGCACGACACTGCCCGGCACGATGAGCAGAGCCGTTGCGAGTGCCATTCCGCGAGATTTTCTGTCATCTGGGTGGCGCCAAGCTGCCACCCAGAGCGCGTGGTTCCAGCCATAGGCGCGGCATGCCCGCCGGAGGGTCTCATGGTGTGGATAGCGCTGATTGAGCTCGCTCGGTTCGATCGTCTGCGGTAACCCCGGCGTGACCGACGTGCCTAAGCGTGTCGCCCAATCCGGTGCGCGGAGCGAGCGCCGCTTCAAGCTCAGGCTTGGGAGTGCCCAGAGGAAGACTGCAAGGGGAATGAGACCGAGCCACGTCACTGCTGCCAGCACGCCGTAGACGTCGAGGCCGGTCTGGCGCGCGGCGACCTGCCAACGGTCAGAGAGATCGGTGATAGGCTCCTGGAGCCAGGGCGCAGCGATGGCAAAGGCGATCATGGCCGCAAGGATACCTAGCGCACGGCGGGTGGCGACCGCAGTCAGCGATTGCTCGTTCGCCTCAAGCAAAAGCTTGCGCTGGAGGGGACGAGTTGCGTGCCGGGATGAGCGAGACTGACCGGCCACAATCCGCTTGGCAAGCACAGAGCCGAGCGAGATGATCACGATCGCAGCCAGGCCGGTTCCAAGGCTCCAGGTGAAGGAGTCGAGGACAAGGCTCAGATCAATGCTGGTGTCAGCCATCGGGTACACCCCCGACTGAGACCGGGCCTAATCAGCGCCAGGGACAAGCACTGCCGTGCGATGTCCGGTCTGTTCCACCGAAGGCAGTGGCGGAGTTTCCACAAAATCCTTTCCCACCCGGGCAATGGCTCGGCGCGGCTGTTGTGCACGGCTACGGAACCGCCGAATTCGTCCTCCAAGGCTCTTGGGATCTACCTTCACCAGCCGGGTGGGATGCGAAGGGGGCTGGATGCTGTGCCGCGGCGTCGCATCCCGTGTGGTGACGAGAAAGATGGCGCTCCCGGCCGTCTTATCGACGACTTCGGGAGGAAGCGTCAGCGTCTGATCGGTGTGATCGAGCTGGACGATCAGCTCAACAACCTCGCCAGCAACTTCATCCACCACGACCTGGCGAAGCACGCCGATTCGGCCATCTGTCGCATAGACAATGCCGCCACGCTCGAAGCGCAAATGGCGGTCCCGACGCAGCAGCAGATCGGGCGGAATGGCAAGCCCGTTGAGGCTGGGTGAAGATTGCGTATGGGCATCGGTCATTGCTCGCACCTCGTCCAGTCGTTGAACATCGTGGCCGGAATTACACCGGCACCCGCTTGACGATAAAGGGCTCGATAGCTCGCGTCTGGCTGCGCCAGAACAGGAACACCGCGGCAACGGGAATGGCGAGGAGCGTCCACCACAACGCGAGCAGCCGGTCAGTCAGGCCGAGTGGTGCGGGCTGTGCAACGAGGCTCGTGACCATGCGGGTGTTGCCATCAACGGTCAGAGTCACCGTGTCGCCCTTCGCTAGCGCGGCAAGCGCTGCGGCTTTGCCACCGCGCTCGATGGTGGCCGTGTCGCTTACGCGAAAGGCCGGTGCGTCGCCGTTGGGTTGCTCCGGCTTCAACACAATGCGTTGCCCCTGAACATCGGCGATTGTCCCCTGGAGGGTAAACGGTGCCGGCGTGGCGGTGGGTGAGGGAGTCGGCGTCACGGTTGGTTGCGCGAGCGCGGTGGCGGTCAGCGCCGCAATGGCCTGTTGGGTAGCCAAGGCGTTCGCCGTTGCCGTCATGGCTGCCTGTGCCGTGGCGGTCATGCGGATGCCAGCCTCGGCGGTGGCGGTCAGGTGCGCTGCCGCGTTTGCAGTGGCCGTCATCGCAGCCGCGGCTTGGGAGGTTGCTGTTTCGCGCGCGTGACGGATGGCGATGCCATCTCCGGTCATCGTAATGCGCGTGTTGTCGGCGTTCCGGCGAATTTCCCAGCCAGCCGAGAAGGTGCTCCAATCGATCTTAGCGGTCGCAAGGCGCAGCATCAATTTCAAGAGATCAGCGCGGAGGTCCGGCGGAATCGTGATTCCCTGCACCTGCTCTAATTGACCGAGCGCCCGCTCGATTTCAGGTTCCTTTTTTAGCCGGTCGGTGACGATCGTTTTCTGCAGATCGAGGACCAGGTCGCTAGCGCGCTGCACGCCGTCGGGGATGCCCTGAGCCACGAGCGCCTGACCGATCTTGGCCGTCAGCGCCAGCTCTTCAAGAGCGAGGCGTTGTCGCTTGGACGAGGTGTTGCCGCTGTCGCAGGGAGCTTTGTCCCAGGTGAGAAAGACGCCAGCCAGTGCTGTCAATCCGAGGGCAGGCGCCTGGGATGGAGCAGCGACTACGAGGCGGGCATCGCCGATGCCGGCGGTGACGAGGGCCATCGCGTACATGCTCGGCGTGACGAGCGTGATGTTGCGCGTGGTGACATCTAGCCCGTCGCCAAGCTCGCGGCAGGTGAGCGCGGTCGAGGAGTACGCTCCGAGCGGCCCGCTCGGCCCGAGATCAACGATGCCGCGCATAGCCTGGTCGGTATCTGCCTCGGTAATGACGTAGATGGCGTCATCGGGCCCAGCTTTGAAGTAGTCGAGCAGCTCTCGCTTCTGATCCGGGCTCAGGCTTTCACCGAGCGTGATCGTTTTCCCGGTTTTCGCAGTGAGGCTGGCTGGTGCAGAGATCAAGGCGATTGCCACCAGGATCGTGAGGACCACAAGCGTCGCGCACCATTGATAGCGGTGGAAGCGGGAGCGGCCGCCAGTCGTCCACAGGAACCTCACGTGCTTGCTCCTTCAAAGCCCCCAAGCCGTCCTGCGCCGTGATGTAGTGCCACCGGCTGCAAGACGGCTCGCGGGGCGACGCGGCAGCGATCGGAACACGTTCCATCCTAGCTTCCGGCCTGGCAAGCGTCGTGGGCGCTTTCCCGGCCAGCCGATGGGGGAATTCCCCTATTGAGGGCCGGTGCTGCATCGAAGAAGATGGACGTACCCGAAGGTGGTGGAGCATTACTTGGATTTGGCGGAGTCTATCACCGAGTGTACGTATATTTGACAAGCCGAATATCGCTCCCTAGGATGGGAAGCACTGCCACATACGGGGGATGTTGGCTGCAAATGGTGCTGGGAAGCCGTGTGAGCACTGCCACGCTTTCGGGGTTGGATCGGGGAGGGCCCCATGAACACAGTGCCGACACGCGATGACCGGGTGTTCCCCCGGCCGAGTTCCCTCCGTCTAATCTACGCGCAGGCCCATCGCCGGGCGGCGAACGCTGGCTTCTGTGCCTTGGTCGCTCGGGTGCTGCGGAGCCGGCGGTGCTCCTTGATGATTACCGGTCTCGACGGCCGGTTAGTTGTTGAGGAGGCCGTCGGATTCCCAGCGGATCTGACCGGTGTGGTGAGTGCCGCATTGGGAGCCGGGATTGCCGGTCGCGTCGCTCGCGAGGGCCGCCCGCTCCTCGTGCGCGATCGCAACGACCTCGATTCCTGGCCCGCAACCGGCAGGAAGTACCAGACCGAATCGTTTATCTCCTATCCCTTTACGCTTCCTGGCGGGTCTGTCGCAGTCGTCAATGTGACGGAGCGAGAGGACAGGACACCTTTTACCGAGGCGGATCTCACCCTGCTTGGGCAGTTGGTCGCGTTTTACGCGGCAACCTTCGACGCTCCGGCGCGCCGGGAGACGCTGCGCCTGCGCGCCGAGCTGCAGCATCTTCGCCGGCATGCCATCCGCACGCAAGAGCAAGAGCGCTCGCACTTTGCCCGCGAGATTCATGATGGTGCGAGTCATGTCCTCAGTGCAGCCATCTTGAAACTGGAGATGATGGCGCACCAGCCATCAGTCTCGGTGACAGAGGTCGTCGCGGAGGCGAAAGAGGCGCTGATTGAGTGTGCCGACCACTTGCATGACGTCGCTTTCCACTTGCGTCCCCGCGTTTTGCTGGATCTCGGCCTTGCGCCGGCGCTGCGAAGCCTTGGGCGTCGCATGCGCGACGCGAGCGACGTCGACGTGAAGGTTCGGATCTACGGCGAGGAGCGGCGCTTCGACGAGCAGATCGAACTTGCAGCGTTTCGGATCGCTCAGGAGGCAACAGCCAACGCCGTTCGCCATGCAGCCGCGCGCCACCTCAACATCGCGCTTGCTACAACGGACTGTGTCGTCATTCTGGAAATCACCGACGACGGCGTCGGATTTTCACCCGCTACCGCATCCGCAACGGAGCGCTCAGGCGGTCAGGGGCTGCGGACGATGCGAGAGCGAGCGGAGATGGTCGGCGGGAAGATGGAAATCCGATCGCATCCGGGTGCAGGGTGCACGATCCGGGCGATCTTGCCGATTGGGGGTGAGCCATGAGCGAGGGAGCAGACGGACACATACGCGTGCTTCTTGTCGATGATCATCCTGTCGTGCGAGCAGGACTGCGCCTTGTGCTCGAAGAGGGGGAGCAGATTGTCGTCGTTGGCGAGACGGCGACAGGCCGGGCGGCGATTCGCTTAGCCGCCTTGCTTGTGCCAGACGTTGTCGTTGTGGATTTGAGCCTCCCGGATATCAGCGGTCTCGATGTGACGCGCGCGATCCGGGCCAGCCAGCCAGGAATACGCCTCTTGATCGTCACGCTGCATGAGGAAGAGGAGTATGTGCTCGGCGTGCTGGAGGCTGGCGCGGATGGCTATTTGCTCAAGGAATGCCCCGGCCAGGAGCTGCGCTCAGGTGTGCTGCGCGTCTGTGCTGGAGAGCGGGTATTGCATGCGCGAGCGCTTCGCGCCTTGATCGCGCGAGCAACCCATCACGAGGATCTGTCAGCGACCGAGGCGTTGAGCACGCGGGAGCGCGAGGTGCTGCAACTCCTCGCGAGTGGGGCAACCAGCAAGGAGATCGCGGCGAAGCTTGGCCTGCGGCCGAAGACTGTCGAGAACCACCGGGCCCGCATCCTCGACAAACTAGGCGTGGCCAATAGCGCGGCCGCCGTCCGGGCCGCGCTCGCTCGCGGCCTGATTGCACCAAGCCACGGCTTCGAAGCTGCATAACCTGAGGATTGCCCAACACTGATCCCTGTCTCGGCAGCCGGCCGAGACGCGATCTTTGCTGCACCCCGGCGAGCGCCACATTAGTCCACGAGCATCCCCGCTCAGCGAGCGACGCCGATCCGAGACGCTAGCACTTGTCCCTTCGGCCATACCGAGTAATGCAAGGAATTGCTCCTGCCCGCACGGCGCCCATGCCACAATGTGTGCGCACCACGGGCTCAAACGACAAGGTCCGAGCATCGTGTTTGGACCCAGCGTTCGGCGCGCTAGCCGCGAAGTTGGACATCAAGCCGGACGCGAAACGCCGGGTCATCCCGGCTTTCGAGAATGAAGGTGTCTCCCGCGTCCGCGGGCACATCGAAGACGATTGCCGATTCAGTTGGATCCGAGGTTGGAAAAAACATGCTCCAGTTGCCACTGACCAGGATTGATTCCAGAGTTGCCGGCTCGAAGACCCTCCCCTGAACATCTACCAGAATCAGGCTACGGAACGGAAACATCCGGCGATCCCGGGCGTTATTGGTGATCAACAGGTTTACCTGGACGTAGATCCCCTTGGCGGTCGCGCTCTGGTTGTAGCCGCTCACCATCGCCGTCTTGACGACCGAGGTCACGACGACCGTCCAGTCATCGGCATAGGGCAGGGGCGTGTTCATCGCCGCGGGCGGCACAGGCGTCGGTGTCGGCGTCGGAGTTAGCGTCGCAGCCGGCGTGCAGATGACGGCCGGTGGCGTCCGCGCGACTTGTGTTCGCAAACGTGCCAGCTCAACCAGCTCAGCCTCGCGCGTCGCGGTCGCCATGGCTCCGCTGGCATCCGTTTGAGCCAGCGCTCCGGGTCCTGCGCCGCCAGCTCCTGCCCGGCCCAAGACAAACCCCGCCACGATCGCTGGCACGAGCAACCAGAGCCAAACTACGGTTCCTAGCCTTGTGCGCGTTCCCATGGTGATATCTCCCTTTATGCGAGCGGCTCGCACCCCATATGCCCATCTGCCTTTCACCATGGCGGAGCGGGGCAACTCGCTTCATTGGGTCGGCAGCAAGGCGCTCAATGCTCTCGCAATCCGCTCCCAGAGGCGGCAAGCGGCAAGAGCGCTGGCCGCACCGTCATCTTGCGGCCTCCGGTTCCCCGCTGATTGGGGAAATTCCCCTATTGGGATGCCGGAAAACCGCTCAGTACACCAGGCTCGGCGCACCGGTAGAGTGAGGATCAAGCATCCCGCGCGTGGGGAACGTGGCATGGACGTGCCGGCTCCAGACCGAATCGTTGCCCCATGCTGAGCGCGGGTCATGAGAGGTATGACTATGAGCGCGCCACATCGCCCGATCTTTCCACACGTCTCGCAGGCGCCAGCCGCGCCGCCAGCGCCGCAACTTCGCATCGCTCCCCTGCCGGGCAAGCGGACCGATAAGCCGGTTGCGCCACCGGAGGAGTGGGCGGCGGAGAGCCCGGATGGCGTGGTCCAGACCCGGTCGCTCCTGAGTGTGGCGAGAGGTGTTGACACCCACGTTCAACAAGGAGCGTTCAACCGGCTGCGGCCGATGCCCACCGGCTTCGAAGCGCTCGATCAATGGATCGGGAATGGCCTGCGTCAAGGAGAGCTGCTCCTCCTCGGTGGGACTCAGGGAGTTGGCAAGACGACGTTCTGCTTGCAGATTGCGCGCAACATCGCCTCCTCCGGGGAAGCAAACGTCCTCTATGCCTGCTACGAGCACCCCGAGGAGTACGTGCTCAACCGGCTCTTGGTCCAGGAAACGATTGATCCGGCCGCACCGGGAATGGTCCAGGGCCTCACCCTGGACGAGCTGCAAGAGCTGATCGTCCGGGAGCGCGAGCGCACGCCAGATGCTGGCCTCTATGATGTTCTTCGCGCTCATCCCGCGGGTGCGCGGGCAATGGCTGCTCTCGATCGCTATGCCGGGCGCTTCCACCTCGTAGCCGACGCGGCGCGCAAGAACAGCATCGAGGCGCTGCACGCCCTCGTCCAGGAACACCGGGCGCGCGACGACCAGCCGCTGGTCCTCTTTGTTGACTATCTGCAGAAAGTCGAGCCGCGCCACCGCGAGCTCGGAGAAGAGGCCGAGCGCGTGACGGAAGTTGTGCAGGGGCTCAAGCAGCTTGCCCTGCACAGCAACGTCGCCGTTGTGGCGATCGTCGCGGCCGAGAAAGAGGGCCTGAAAGCGCCGCGCCTACGATTTACCCACCTGCGCGGCTCCTCCGCGCTGATGTACGAGGCGGACATCGCCATCATCATGAACGATAAGTGGAAGATCATTGATCGCGACCACATTGTCTTCAACCCCCACAAGGCGCAGCAGTACCGCGACTGGGTGATCTGCACGATCGAGAAGAACCGGAGCGGCAAGAACCTCGTCGAGATCGAGTTCATGAAGCGGTTCGAGTACTGCTGCTTCAACCCCCGTGGCGGCAAGGTGGCCGAGCGCCTCTACGACGAGCGCATCCGCGGAGAGTAGGGAGAATCCCCTACATCTTTCTCGGAAAAGTTCTCACGACTGGGGGATTTGGCCTCGCTACAGTGGGAAACAGACAGGACGAGTTCGCACCGTAGGCCAGCCAGCCGCGAGGGGCGCGCGGCGGCAAGGAGAGGCTGTCGTCGCGTCCCTGAGCCAATGAGGTGGGATCCGTGAGCAGGGTGGTGATCGTCGACGATCATCCTGGGTTCCGCGAGCGACTGGCGACCTTCCTTCGCGAGCAGTATGGCTGCCTTGTCGCCGGCGCGGCCTGCGATACCACCACCGGGTTGCGTCTCGTCCGCGCTCTCCGCCCCGATCTTGTGCTGATTGACATTGGCCTGCCGGATGAAAACGGCTTGCGGCTCGCCCAGCGGCTCGCGGAGATCAATCTCGGTGTGCGCGTGGTGCTGATGGGCGAGAACGAGGCCACCGAGTACGCGGAAGCGGCGGAGAAGGCAGGCGCCATCGCCTATATCGCCAAGACCGATCTAAGCCGGGAACTGCCGCGGTTGCTGCATAGGAACGATGGCCATCACCTGCCGAACCATCCGGCCCCGGCCGCGCCAGCCGAAGGGGTGATGAAGACGGTGACACTGCCAAGCTCCGGCCATGGCGGGGCTGTGCCCTGGCAGCCGCGTTATGGAGAGTGGGAGGCAGCGCTGGCGGCGTTCGCCCTCCTGCTCGGAATACTTCTCGGCCAGCCGGCCATCGCCCTGAGCGGCGTGATCGGCTTCACCTTCCTTTCCTACCGGCAGTGGACGCTCCCCCGCCTGCATTGCGGCCACGCGGGTGAGCGGGTTCTGCACCGGGCGCCGCGCGCCCGTTGAGCGTGATGAT
>JBHOQQ010000137.1:0-17448 GCA_042408955.1 Thermomicrobiales bacterium | reverse complement strand
GGCAAGGAGGGACAAAACGCCCGCTTGGCCTATAAGCTGACAGGGTGGCGCATCGACATCAAGGATCCGGAATCGCTGCGTGAGCACGACTTCGAGCTTCTGCGCCAGGCTCGCGAGGCGCTGGCCGCTGCGCAGCCTGATGAGTTCGCGTGGCATGGGCGGCAGCCTCGCCTGGTCCGTGCTGACGGCACAATCTCCGTGCGGGAGCGGACGTTTGGCCCATTGCCAGCGAGCCTGATTGGCATGAGCGTGGATGTCGAGTTGCGTGGCGATGTGCTGGAGGTTTACTACAATCGTGAGTTGCGAGCCCGGTACAACTTTGCGACCGGGAAGGAGCTGCCGCTCGATGAGCTTCCGACACCGCCGTTGAGCAGGACGGGAGCACAGGCGAGCAGGGAGTCATAACGGAGGCGGCGAAGAGGTGGTGACCATGGCCGCTGGAACCCCCGTCACGAAGCGACGAGTAAAGGGACCGCGGCCGAAGCACATCCCGCAGCGGATGTGCGTCGCTTGCCGCGAGCGGTCTGCCAAGCGGACCCTGATCAGGATCGTGCGCACGCCCGAAGGACGCGTGGAGCACGATCCCACGGGGCGCAAGAATGGTCGTGGCGCGTACCTGTGTGACGACCCCGCCTGCTGGGATCGAGCGCTCCGATCGGATCTGCTCGCTCGCGCGTTGAAAACGACCATCGACGAGGAGGCCTTGGGCCGCCTCCGTGCGTATGCGGCGACACTCCCACCCGTGCCCGAGACGCCGTCTGAGAGTGTGCCGCAGGAAGGAAGTGACCGATGAGAGACCGATTTGATGATGAGCTCCTCGAACGGGAGGTACGCCGGCGCGGAGGTGGCAACCGCCGGGCGAAGGCTGCCCGGTCTGCTGGCGCCCGCACTGTCGCGGTGCGCCGTGCTGCGCCGGTCGTCCGGGAGCCGGTCGGCTTGCCACCGGTGTTGACTGTCTCCGAGCTGGCTCACAAGCTTGAGACAAGTGGCATCGAGATCATCAAGGAATTGATGAAGCTTGGCATCATGGCCAACATCAATCAGCAGATTGATTACGAGACGGCTGCTCGTGTCGCTGCCAATCTCAATTGGGAGACATATGAGGAGGTCCCAGAGATTCTGCAGCAGGCGACGGCAGACCTGGCGAGCCGGCGTCACGAGGCAGAAGCAGATCCGAATGCTGTGCCACGGCCGCCGGTTGTGACCATTATGGGTCACGTTGACCATGGGAAGACAAAGCTTTTGGATGCCATCCGCTCAGCGAACGTCGCCGAGGGTGAGGCAGGCGGAATTACGCAGCACATCGGGGCATACCAAGTCGAGACGCTTGGGCGCAAGATTACCTTTCTTGATACGCCCGGCCACGAAGCATTCACGGCCATGCGCGCCCGCGGCGCACAGGTGACAGACATCGCGGTTCTCGTCGTCGCTGCCGATGACGGCGTCATGCCGACGACCCGAGAGGCGATTGCGCACATTAAGGCTGCGAACGTACCGATGATCGTGGCCATCAACAAGATCGATCTGCCAACCGCCAATCCTGACCGGGTCAAGCAGCAGCTTGCCGAATTGGATGTTATCCCGGAGGAATGGGGCGGTGATGTGCCTGTCGTCGAAGTGTCAGCACGTGAGAAGCTGGGGCTCGATGACTTGCTTGAGGTGATATTGCTGGTCGCTGATGTTCATGAATTGAAGGCGAATCCCCATAAGCCGGCTACCGGTGTCGTGATCGAGGCGAAGGTGGATCCCAATCGTGGTCCTGTAGCCACGGTGCTCGTGCAGAGCGGCACCTTGAACATGCGAGACATCGTCGTGGCAGGCGCGACGTGGGGGCGCATCAAGGCGATGTTTGACGACCGCGGCAAGCGTGTCCGCCGAGCAGAGCCGAGCACGCCGGTCGAGATTTTGGGGCTTCCGGAGGTGCCACACGCTGGCGATCCGGTCCAAGTCTTCGAGGATGAGCGGGCTGCCCGCGCGCTGGCCGAGCAGCGGCAGGCGCAGCGCCGGGTCGAGTCGCTCTTGGGGCAGACCGCGGTCAAGCTAACCGATTTTGCTGGTCAAATTCGGGCCGGAACGACCGCCGAGCTGCGGATTATCCTGAAGGCCGATGTCCAAGGCTCGTTAGAGGCCATTCAGGCGGCTTTGCTCAAGCTGAACGATGATTCGGATTCGGTGCGGGTGAGCATCGTCTATGGTGGCACGGGCGCAATTACGGAATCTGACGTGAGCTTGGCTGTCGCGACGCGGGCCATCATCATCGGATTCAACGTCCGGCCAGATGTCGCGGCGAAGCGAGCGGCCGACGCCGCCGGAATTGATATCCGGTTCTACAACGTGATCTATAACCTCTTGGATGAGGTCAAGGCCGCGATGCGCGGTCTGCTCGCACCGGAATTCCGCGATGTGACCGATGGGTACGCGGAGGTGCGCGAGACATTCCGCCTGCCAAGCGGCGATATTGTCGCCGGGCTCTACGTGCTCGATGGCAAGGTGACGCGGAACTCGAAGGTGCGTGTGCTGCGAAGCGGGACCGTCGTGTTCGAAGGCGCAATTCGCTCGCTCAAGCGGTTCAAGGAAGACGTCCGCGAAGTGGCTGCTGGCTACGAGTGCGGACTGGGCCTTGAGGGATTCAATGATATTCAGGTCAAGGATCAGCTTGAGTTCTATCACCGCGAGGAGATCGCCAGAAGATAGCGGCGAGGAGTGGGGCTGGAGACGGCGGCACCTGAGCACCGGACTCTTCAGCCCGAGCCACGCTTTCACGGAGGCGTAGCATGAGTCGGCGAACGCGGCAGGTTGGCGACTTCTTGCGGGAGGAGCTAACGGACATCATTCGGAACGAGGTGAAGGACCCCCGCATCGGCTTTTTCAGCATAACCCATGTGGATGTCCCCACGGATCTGCGGACAGCCCGCGTGTACGTGAGTGTCCTGGGCACGGACGAAGAGCGGGAGGCGACGCTCGCCGCGTTGCGATCCGCGGCTGGGTTCATTCGACATCATCTCAAGCCACGATTGCATATGCGGCAGATTCCGGAGCTTGAGTTTCGGGATGACCGATCGATGGAGCACGCCGATCAGATCGCCAGGGCGCTACGCTCCTTGCGGGAAGAAGCCGCGCAACGGCAAAATCCTGCTTCCTCATCGGAGGATACCCCGAGATGACGTCGCCGAAGTGGGCGATTGATCCGGCGCAAGCCCAGGCTGCGCTCGATCTGTTGCGCACCTCGTCCCATGTCCTCATGCCGACGCATCAAAATGTTGACGCAGACGGCTTGGCGTCTCCACTGGCGATCTTGCACGCTCTGGATTGGCTTGGATTTCGTGGCTCGGTGCTCGTAAGCGATGGCCAATTGCCGCACAATCTGGAGTTTTTGCCAGGCATCGAGCGCGTCCTGATTTACGGTCAAGACTCACTCCCTGACTATGACCTCCTGTGCCTTGTCGATTGCTCGGATGAGCGGCGGCTTGGTCAGTTCTATCAGGATGATCCAACACGCGTCAGCGGCATTGTGCCCATCATCAATATTGATCACCACGTCACCAATCAGCGATTCGGCACGGTGAACATCGTCGAGCCTGAAGCTGCCTCGACCGCCGAGATCGTGGCGGATCTGCTCAAAGTCTGGCGCGTGCCGATGACGATGAAGATCGCGGAATGCTTGTTGACGGGCATATATGGGGACACGTTGGGGCTGCGAACCGAAGCCACCACGGCACGAACCATGCGCACGGCGGCCGAGTTGGTGGATGCCGGAGCGAACCCGGCGTTAATTACCGACTATTTGTTTCGCCTGAAGCCCAAATCGACCGTCTGCCTATGGGAGCGAGCGTTGCGCAATGTGCAGTGGACTGGCTCG
Source organism: Thermomicrobiales bacterium (assembly GCA_042408955.1). Classification (GTDB taxonomy): domain Bacteria; phylum Chloroflexota; class Chloroflexia; order Thermomicrobiales; family UBA6265; genus CALGSZ01. The sequence goes on along the minus strand of JBHOQQ010000137.1, from coordinate 13,589 downwards.
CTGATTTGGACGGAAGTGACGCCGGAGGTGTTGTCGGAGTGCGGTGCCAAGCCGTCTGAAGCCGAAGGGTTGGTCAATTTTCTGGCTGGCACGGAGGGCTCACGCGTCGCGGCCATTTTGTACGCGGTCAATGGAGGCTGGCGAGTGAGCTTGCGGACGCTCCATTCCGATGTTGATGTCGCGGCCATTGCCTCGGAATTCGGAGGCGGCGGCCATCCTCGTGCGGCTGGCTGCCAGATTACTGGTGGTGAGGCGGAAAAGCTGGCGTTCCTTGAAGGTGTGGCGGCGCTGGCTGAGCTTTCCTGGGTGGAGAGGTCTCGCGCGTGACCGGTTCGCGAGGTGGAGGGAGTTACCACGGCATGCTGGTGATCGACAAGCCCGCGGGCTGGACCAGCCATGATGTCGTCGCGCGCATCCGGTCTTGGTTGGGCGAGCGGCATATCGGCCACGCTGGTACCCTCGATCCCGCGGCGACCGGCGTCCTTCCGCTCGCCGTAGGAGATGCGACCAAGGTCCTCGAATTTCTTCAGGAAGCATCCAAGACATACCTTGCGGAAATCACCCTTGGCGTCGAGACCGATACGTATGATGGCGAGGGGCGCGTGGTTGAAACCAGGCCCGTCGCTGTGGACCAAGGGGCAATCGAGCGAGCGCTCGCGGATTTCCGGGGAACCATCCAGCAGGTTCCACCAATGCATTCCGCGGTGAAAATCGAGGGGCGACGACTCTATGATCTGGCGCGGGCGGGACGCACCATTGACCGGCCAGCCCGGCAGGTGACGATCAACTCCCTCAGCGTCGTCTCATGGGACTCGCCGGTGCTCACGCTGTGTGTAGACTGTTCGAAGGGTACCTACATCCGATCGCTGGCTCATGACCTCGGCGCCATGCTTGGAACAGGCGCCTATCTCTCAAATCTGGTGCGATTGCGGACCGGGCCATTCACGCTCTGCCATGCGTGGACGATCACCGAATTGTTGGCCATCTCCCGAGACGACCTACCGGCGCTGTGGCCAACCGTGGCGTTGCATCCCGACGCGGCTGTCATGGATCATCCGGCCCTGATCGTGAACGCTGATGCTGCCCGAGCCTGGCGGCATGGGCGGCGTCTTTGCCAAGGCGATGGCGATGTGCACCCGGCCCGCGTCTATGATGAGCATGGCGAGTGGATAGGCATGGGACGCTTCGATGCCAGCTCAGGTTGCTGGCTGCCCGTGAAAGTGGTGGGAGCGGCCGCATGACACTGCCGCGCATCTACACCGATCTGGCAGAGGTTGCGCCACGACCGCGTGTGATCACGATCGGGACGTTTGACGGCGTTCATCGCGGGCACCAGGCATTGCTGGGGCGAGCGGTAGCCCGAGCGAGGGAGCTTGGTGTGCCGGCGCTGGCGCTGACGTTTGAGCCAGCTCCCGCCGCGGTATTGCGGCCTGACAAGTATGCGGGCCGAATCTGCACACAGGACGACAAGGTCGCGCAGCTCGCGGCGACCGGTGTCGATGAGATCCTGATTATGGCGTTCACGATCCCCCTTTCCCGGCAGACGCCTGAAGAGTTCTTGTCCCGCATCGTGGAACTCGGTCTCGTCGAGCTGTGGGTCGGAGAAGCATTTGCGCTGGGAAGGGATCGCGCCGGGGATGTGCCACGGCTGCGCGAGATTGGCGAGTCACTCGGGTTCAAGGTAGTCGCGGTGCCCAGGCTCACCAATGGCGACCAGGTCATCAGCAGCAGCGCGATCCGGACGGCTATTCTGGAAGGCAATGTCGCCCGGGCACGCCGCCTTCTTGGCCGCCCGTTTCGTGTCCATGGTGAGGTGATCCACGGGGCGCACTTGGGGAGAGCAATTGGCTATCCCACTGCCAATTTCTTTCCGCCACCGGATCTGGTGCCTCTGCCAGATGGCATTTATGCATCCTTTGCCATGCTGCCAGGTGACCGCGATCCGCATCCTGGCATGACGTATGTCGGGACACGGCCGACGGTCAATAGTGGCGCGAGGCAGGTGGAAACGCATATCTTTGATTTTGATGGCGACCTGTATGGACTGACCATTCGCGTAGATGTGATCGAGCGCCTGCGGGGAGACGCAAAGTTTGAGCATCTTGATGCGCTGATCGCGCAATTGCGCAAGGATGAGGAGGCGGCGCGTGCGGTGCTGCGACTGGAGCCGCGAGACTTCGCTCGCGCGTCGGACGACCGCGCTCCTGGCGCTCGGGGCAATTGACCGGTCTGGAACCGGCGTGCTAAAATCTGACGGCTTTGCAGCCGAAGACGCACGCGGGCCGATAGGCCTCGGCGTCGTTGTGTTTTTCGACCTTGGCAAAGCCTGAGACATTTAGGGAGGATTGCTATTACCAGACCGATCCAGACTCGCGTCAACGAACGAATTCGCATCCGCGAAGTTCGGCTCATTGATGAGGAGGGGCGTCAGATCGGCATCGTGCCGACGCGTGAGGCCCTGGAGATGGCCCGCCAGCGCGGGCTCGACTTGGTTGAGGTCGCGCCAAATGCCGTTCCGCCGGTTTGCCGGATCATGGACTACGGCAAATTTCGGTATGACCAGAGCCGGAAGGAGCGCGAATCACGCCGCCATCAGCACGTGATCGAGCTCAAAGAGGTCCGGATCCGTCCGAAGATCGACGAGCACGATCTGGAGACGAAAGGGCGACAGGCAGCGAAGTTCCTCGACGCGGGAGACAAGGTCAAAGTGACCGTGTTGTTTCGCGGTCGCGAGATGGCCCACCCGGATATTGGGAAGGCGTTGCTCGATCAGATGGCAGAGATGCTGCGGGACCACGGTGTCATCGAGCAGCCCCCCCGCCTGGAAGGCCGCACAATGACGATGGTTATTGGTCCGCTCAAGCAGAAGCAAACGGCGCAAGAACGGGAGGGTGCACAACGCCGTGAAGAAGCAGAAGCTGAAGACGCATAAGGGAGCGCAGAAGCGCTTTAAGATCACCGCGACGGGGCTCATTCTGCGAACCAAAGGCATGAAGAGCCACAACCGCCGGAAGAAGGCGCCACGCGTGAAGCGGATGTTTGACCGGATGCTGCCGCTTGACGAGAGCTTCGAGAAGAAGGTCAAGCGAATGCTCCCCTACGGCAGCTAGGAGCTTTGTAGGACCTTGCCGGGCCAGGGCAGCGGACGATGCGACCAAAACTGGCAGGCATCGTAAGAGGGAACACGAATGGCACGCGTTAAGCGAGGAGTAGCAGCCCACCGGCGGCACAAGAAGGTGCTCGCCCAGGTCAAGGGGCATTATTCAACGAACAGTCGCCTCTACAAGCGCGCACACGAGTCGCTGATGCGGTCGCTCCGGTATGCGTATCGCGACCGGCGCGCTCGCAAGCGCGATTTCCGCCGCCTCTGGATCGTGCGAATCAACGCGGCCGCTCGCCAGAACGGGCTGCCGTACAGCAGGTTCATCCAGGGGCTGCATCGCGCTGGCGTCGCGATTGACCGGAAGATGCTTGCTGACCTGGCGGTGCGCGATGCGGCTGCATTTGCCGCGGTGGCCGAGGTCGCGAAGCGACACCTCCCGGAGCACGCGTAGGATTCGGTGGGCGACCCGCAGCCGCCTGAGCCAGCCAGCGTTATTCGAAGTCCTGACAACCGGACGATCAAGCTTGCGCGCTCGCTTCACCATCGGGACGCACGATGGGCGGAGCGAGCGTTTCTTGTTGAAGGGTTCCGCGCCATTGCCGACGCCATTGCTTCCGGTGCTAAGCCGCGCGTGGTGCTCGTGCAAGAAGGGCGCGAACGGGAAGCAAGAGCCCGGTTGCCAAGTGATATCCCGGTGCGGGTCGTGGCGGAGTCGCTATTCGCCCGGCTAAGTGACACCGTTACACCGCAGGGCATTCTCGCGATCTTTCCCTTTCCTAACTTGCCGATTTCGGAGACGGTGCCACCGTTGATTGTTGTGCTCGATCGCCTCCAAGATCCGGGCAATGTCGGCACCCTGATCCGATCGGCTGCTGGCGCGGGGGCCACGGCGGTCGTCCTTACCCACGAAACCGTCGATCCGTACAATCCGAAGGCCGTTCGCGCTGCGATGGGCGCTCATTTTCGCGTTCCCCTGCGCTGGGAGACGGACGCCGGCGTTCAGCGCCTAGTGGTGGGTTGCGCCAATCGGGTGGTTGCAGACGCGCGTGCTGAGCTTTGCTATGATGATGTTCGCTGGTCTGAGGGATCCGCGATCATCATTGGTTCTGAGGCGCATGGGCCATCCATTCGAGGGAAGGATTTTGCGAACATGCGTGCCAGGATTCCTCTCTTAGCTGGCATGGAGTCGCTGAACGCAGCAGTTGCAGGGGCCATCTTTCTGTTCGAGGCAGCTCGGCAGCGCCGCCGGGCAGGCGTGCCGCCGTGGGGCGCGAGACGCAGCCCGTGACACAAGGAGGGAAGCTGGACAGAATTTCGCCCATCATCGAGCGAAAAGTGCTAGACTCATGCGCCAAAGCCGGACCAATGCGGCTTCGTCGCTAGGCCAGCGAGGAACGCTGGCTGCTAGGCAAGGGGGAGGATCATGCGGAAACAGGATTTGATTCGGGAAGTTGCGCATCAGGCTCAAATGCCAGAAAGTCGCGTTACGCCGATCGTGAATTCCGTGTTCCAAACGATCCAGAACGCATTGGCAAAAGGTGACGAGGTGGCGATCAGCGGGTTCGGAACCTTCCGGGTTGTTGAACGCCCTGCTCGGGTGGGGCGGAATCCCCAGAAACCCGAGGAGATGATAAGAATCGGCCCGCGCAAGTCTCCGGTTTTTCGCGCTGGCGCAAGTCTCAAGCGGGCGGTGGGAGATACTGGCGAAGAATAGCGCCGTGCGAACCTCCCGCGAACTGCGGCCGAATAATCACGAGGCGATGGCGCGCTGGCTTCATGATTCAGCGCGCCGTTTGGTTTGCGCCGCAATCGCCTCAACCAACCGATATTCGGCAACGCGCTTTGCGGCTCCGATGGCGCTCGCTATTGCACGGGCGTCGGAGCGGCCATGCGCGATGATAACCACACCATTCACTCCTAAGAGCGGCGCGCCACCCAGCTCCCGATAATCCAGCCTGGCCCGAATCGAGCGGAACGCTGGCCGCAGCGCCAGCGCCGCCAGTTTGCGGGGTACCGATTGGGTGAGCTCGCGGCGGAGCGACTCAAACAGCAGCGAGGCCGTCCCTTCAGCGACTTTCAGCGCGATATTGCCACTGAAGCCGTCGGTCACGACCACATCGGCCGAACCTTCAAAGAGGAGGTTCCCTTCGATGTTGCCAATGAAGCGAAGATCATGCTCCTGTTGCAGAAGCGGAAAGACTTCTTGCACAAGCTGATTGCCCTTGGTGGGCTCGGCACCGTTGGAGAGGAGCGCGACCGATGGCTGCTCGATGCCAAACGAGGCTCGTGCCGCGATGACGCCCATGCGAGCGAACTGCACCAGATGCTGCGGTCGAGGGTCCGTGACGGCGCCCAAATCGAGCAGCAGAGACCGACCTTGCAACGTCGGGATAGGCGAAGCGATTGCTGGACGCTCGATGCCCGGAATCCTGCCCAACACGAGCAATGCGGCTGCCATGATGGCCCCGCTGTTACCCGCTGACACCATCGCATCGGCCGCGCCTTGCTTGAGCAGTTCTAACGCGAGATGAATGCTCGATTGCGCCTTGCGGCGCGCCGCGAGTGCCGGATGCTCATCCATCGTGATCACTTCCGGCGCATCGACGACTGCAACGTCCACGCCGTGAGCGTTCGAGGACCGAAGTATGCGATTCAGCTCAACCGCGTTCCCAACGAGCGTGACGGACACGCCAAACCGGCGCGCACCTTCGATCGCGCCGGGTACGACGACCGGCGGGCCATGGTCTCCTCCCATTGCATCAACAGCGATCCGCACGGGTCCGTTGCTCCTGATGCATTCCCTCCGATGCGCAGCGGGGGCGGTTCAGCCGTCCGCCCCCGTGCTTGCCCCACGCGATCCTCGGCAAATCCGCTAGATATCGAGGTTAACCACCTCGCGCGCGTGAGTCTGGATGAACTTCTTGCGAGGTGGAACGGCAGTGCCCATCAGCATGTCGAATGTCTCATCCGCGGCAACGCCGTCTTCAATGGTGACCTGCATAAGCGTGCGCCGGACAGGATCCATCGTGGTTGCCCACAACTGCCCGGGGTTCATTTCACCCAGACCTTTATACCGCTGCACCTCTGCCTTCTCGCCAAGGCGCTTCAGGGCCTCTTCGCGCTGCTCCTCGGTGTAGGCCCAGACCTCTTCCTTGCCGGCCTTGATGCGATACAAGGGCGGTTGAGCGATGAACAGGTGACCATTGAGAATCAACTGCTCAAGGTGACGGTAGAAGAAGGTCAACAGCAGCGTGCGGATGTGGGAGCCATCAACATCCGCGTCGGTCATGATGATGATGCGGTGATAGCGTAGTTTGCTGATATCAAATTGGTCCCCAATGCCGGTCCCAAGCGCGGTGATCAAGGTGCGAATCTCGTTATTCTGCAGAATCTTGTCGAGTCGCGCCTTCTCAACGTTGAGGATCTTGCCTCGCAAGGGCAGGATCGCTTGGAAGCGGCGATCACGCCCCTGCTTGGCCGAGCCGCCGGCCGAGTCGCCCTCCACGATGTAGAGCTCAGACCGGCTGGGATCTCGCTCGGAGCAGTCGGCAAGCTTGCCAGGGAGATTGAAGCTATCGAGCCCACCCTTGCGCTGGACGAGCTCCCGCGCCTTGCGCGCGGCCTCACGAGCGCGGGCTGCCGTCACACACTTCTCGATGATTTTGCGGGCAACTTGCGGGTTCTCTTCGAGAAAGGCGCCAAATGCCTCGTTGACGACTTGCTGGACCGCACCTGCCACCTCGGCGTTGCCCAGCTTGCCTTTCGTCTGCCCTTCGAACTGGGGCTCGCTGAGCTTGACGCTGACGATGGCGGTCAGCCCTTCCCGGACATCCTCACCGGAGAGTGATTCGTCACCCTTGAGGAAGCCGTTCTTCTTTGCATACTCGTTGATCGTGCGCGTCAGCGCCGACTTGAATCCGGAAAGATGGGTACCACCATCGACCGTGTTGATGTTGTTGGCAAAGGTGTGCGTCGATTCGCCGAAGCTGTCGTTGTACTGGAGCGCAACCTCGACGAGGCATACCGGTGTCTCCCGCAAGACGTAAAACGGCCGGTCGTGTAGAACTTGCCGGTTGCGATTGAGATGGCGGACGAAGGAAACGATGCCACCCTCGAAGTAGAACGTCATCTCCCGATCTGATCGCTCGTCGATGAGCGTGATCCGGAGTCCTTTGGTGAGGTAGGCCGTTTCTCGGAACCACTGCGCGAGCGCATCGAAGTTGTAATCAATGCCCCCGGTGAAGATTTCGCTGTCGGCAAGGAATGACGTGGTGGTGCCATGCTCGTCCAGTGGCACCTCACCGATTTGCTCGACCGGACTTGTCGGCACGCCGCGCCGGTATTCCTGGCGATAGACCTTGCCGTCGCGGCGAACCTCAACCCGGCACCACTCAGAGAGCGCGTTGACGACCGACGCGCCGACTCCGTGCAATCCACCGGAAACCTTGTATCCACCGCCGCCAAACTTACCACCGGCGTGGAGCACCGTCATGATGACCTCAAGCGCCGAGGTCTTCATCTTTGGATGTTTATCGACAGGAATGCCCCGGCCATTGTCGGTGACGGTGACAACCGCATCCTTGTCGATGCGGACGATAATCTGATCGCAGAACCCGGCCAGCGCCTCGTCCACGGAGTTGTCGACGATCTCGCGGACAAGGTGATGCAAGCCTCGCTGGTCGGTGCTGCCGATGTACATGCCAGGGCGCCGGCGCACAGCCTCAAGGCCTTCCAGCACCTGGATTGAGCTGGCGTCGTAGGACGTGGTAGGGGGGGTAGGTGTTGTCACAGCCAAGGGTGTCACGACTCCTTATTGCATGCTAACCATGTCGCACAACATGGCTCGACGGTTGATCGGATGATGGCGATACGCCTGGCAGCAGCCAGCGTACGCGGTCATTGAAGAAGATGATGCCGGCCATCGTGAGTCCTCCCGAAAAGAAGGCGTTGGCTATCACGGCGGCCAATAACCCTGGAGGAGTGCGAGCGAGCCGCTCCCACACCTCGCCGAGTCCGCTCGAGATCACCAGCGAGGCGGTCAGCAAACCCAACGTCTGCCAGAAGAATCGCCGAACCACGTGGAAGCTCAGGTACATGGCCCGCACGGGACCAACCTCGGCCACCGCGATCGCCTCCGGCGAAAAAATGAACAAGATGGTGAGCGTGATGCCCGCGACGATAATCATAGGCAGCAAGAGCGCGCCAAGCCCGACGCCGAACACGCTCAGGAACGCCCAGAGAAACGCGGGCGGGCCGAGGACCAGTGTGTACAGCGCCACGAACAGTGCCATCAACCCGACGAATCGCTGCCAGGCGACCAGCGCTGCACGCACAGTCCCAACGACCGGCCGCTGACGATTGAGCGCAGCGTTGGACAGTGTGACGAGGTAGACCATGTACAGCCCGCCCATCACCAAGATGACCGCCACCAGCGCGAGTAGAGTTGCTCCCCCGTGCTCGACGGCGACGGCGGGTCGCTGCGTAGGAGCATAAATATCGCTCCGCCGGACAGACGCGAGAAGGGACGGCACAACGAAGGAGACGATTTTCGTGAGGTCGGACCGACCCAGCTCGTCGAGCGTGCGAGCTACCGAGTCGCTGTTTGCTCCGCCCGATTCCAGGACCCACCGCTTGAGTGGCATTGCTATCCCGAGGGGATACACCTGCCACCCTAGCCAGTAGTAAAGATCGAGTAGCAACGGCAACGCCATGAGCAAAGGCTGCGCAAGCGCGACCGATAGACCCGCGGCGATGGTGTCGATCACGCCGGGCACTCCAGGACGTTGCTTGATGGCCGCGCGTGGCTGCATGCTCCTCCGTTCTCGTGATGCAACGCAAACGAGCTGGTCGCGTTGCTATTCCCAGCCCAGCTCTATGAGCCGGTCCTCGTCGATGCCAAAATGGTGAGCCAGCTCGTGAATGATCGTAATCTGCACTTCCCGTGCGATGTCCGCTGGTGTTGCACAGGCGCGTTCGATCGGCTTGCGGAAGATCGTGATCTTGTCCGGCAGCGCCATGGAATAGCCACTGTCGCGGGCGGTCCGTGGCGTGCCTTCATACAGCCCGAAAAGCTCCTGCCCACGTGGGGCTTTTGCCAACTGCGCCGGCGTCGGCTCATCTTCAACGACGATTTCCACGTTGTCGAGCAACGCCACGATATTTGGAGGCAGGCGACGAACGGCGCGAGCTACGAGCCGCTGGAAATAGAGCCGACGCCCACGTTCCCGATGGGAAGTCGTCGTCCGCATGCCTTATGGTACCACGATTTTGGCATATTTTGCGAGTGCTTTAGCGTGTGAACGTTGCGTACGTACGCTCATCTCGCGTCGCCGCTAGCCTGACTCGGTCATGGCCGCTGCCATCATCTCGCGGCCGATCGCGAGCGGTGCGGCCAGCCCGGCGCCGCCATGCTCCAGCACCACGGCAACGGCATATTGTGGCTCCGGATCCCCGACGAAGCCGATGAACCACGCGTGCGGGTCGCCATCGCCCGCCTCGGCGGTGCCCGTCTTTCCTCCAACGACGAACCCTTCGATCGCCGCTCCGGAGACATACCCATTGGTGACCGCATGGATCATCATCTCCTGGACCTGGCGAGCCGTCTCGGGAGCAACGGTTTGCTGCCACACGCGCGGCCTGGTAACGCTGCGCACGTGGCCGTCCCGCGTCAAGATCCGTTGCACGAGATAGGGTTGCATCATGGCGCCATCGTTGGCAATCGCAGCCGCGACGAGCGCCATCTGCAGCGGAGTCGCTAATAGCTCGCCTTGCCCGAACCCCGTGTCCGCCAAGGCGGGAGCGGACTCCAGAAATTCGCGAGACGATGCGACCTGACCGCGGATGACCGGTAGATCGAACGGGATTTCGACGCCGAACCCAAAGCGCTCCGCGTACTTCCACAGATCGTCCGCGCCGAGCGCTAAGCCCACTTGGGCAAAGACGACATTGAGCGAGAACGCCAGTGCATCTCGCAACGTCCACGTGGTGATCGAGTCGTCCGGCCGGTTCGCCTCATGGATGACATGGCCTTCGACATCGAGTGAGCCATCATCGCGGTACAACGAGTCCGGAGTGGCGATGCCCTCGTTGATCGCGGCGGCCGCAACGACGGTTTTGAACGTCGAACCCGGCGTGTAAAGACCCTGAGTCGCGCGCAGCAAGAGTGGCCGGCGGGGATCGTCGAGAAGCGCCTGCCATTCGGCCTCGGCGCGCTCTCGATCCTGCTCGCCGGTGGTCACGAGCACTTCCGGGTCGAAGTGCGGACTGCTGGCGAGCACGAGCACGGCGCCTGTGCGCACCTCCACCAGCACTATCGCTCCGACACGGTCGCCGAGAAGCTCGTGTGCGCGTTGCTGGAGTGTCGCATCCAGTGTGAGCTGAAGATCCAAGCCCTTGGGTGGACGGCCCAGGAGCGCATCGGCCCACTCGGTCCACGTATCGAGTGTGACGTCGCCCCTCAACACCGCGTCATAGGTCGCCTCAAGGCCGGACCGTCCATAGAGCAGCGGCGAAAAGAACCCTGCCACGTAGGCGGTGTTCGGATCGGGATATGACCGCCTCGCCAGACCACTGTCCATGATGGTCTCGGCCACGATCGCGCCATGGCGATCGAGAATGCGGCCGCGCAGCACGCGGAGGTCCTCGTCGACAACTCGCGGATTCGCGGCAACTTCGCCGGTGGAGCGGTCAACCACGATCCGGCCGGCGATCTCCTCTTGTTGCCAGGCTTGGATGCGCATGAGCTGAAGGGTCAGTACTCCAAACAAGCTCATCAGAACGATGCCAAGCTTCACGATTGCCTGCTGATTGCCCCTGCAGGTCCGGTCTGACCTAGAGCGGGGCCACGTGGCTGCAATTGCGCCAATTCCAACGGCGCCAAGGGCGACGAGCCAGGTGGTGTCGTCCAAGCGATCGCTCAGCCACCAGCCACCGGAAGCGACGAGGACTGCTACGGCGAGCGCGCGCTTGGCGATTCGGTTCCTTTGCATCATGGTGAACTCGCTTGCCGATGGGAGCGTTGGGTCGTGGCAGAGATATTGAGCAGCATCCCGGCGATGAGACAGTTCGTCAGGAGGGACGAGCCGCCGTAGGAGATGAATGGCAGGGTGATGCCGGTCAGCGGGATCACGCGGATGACACCGCCGGTAATCAGGATTGCCTGAATGCCGAGCGTGGAGGCCAATCCCACGGCAAGGAGTTGGAGAAACCCATCTCGCGCTCGCACCGCGATCACGAGGCCACGCATCACGAGCGCGGCATACAGTGTCAGCACTGCGAGAGCTCCGAGGAGACCAAGCTCCTCTCCGATGGCGGCAAGAATGAAGTCGGTGTGCACTTCAGGGATGCGCCATGGTTGCCCGCGACCCAGGCCAGTGCCGAGCACGCCTCCGCTGGCCAGCGCGTATTCCGCCTGAATCGGCTGGTAGCCGGATCCCAAGGGACGTTGCCAAGGATCGAGCCAGTTTTGCACGCGAATGCCGATCCGGTCGAATAACGAATAGGCGATCCAGCTCGCGATGGCAAAGGAGATGAGTCCAGACAAGACATAGATGGGACGGCCGCTGGCGGCATAGAGCATGGCGAGGAAGATCCCGAAGAACAACAGGGCGGTGCCCAGGTCGTTCAACACGACCAGCACCAGCAGTGACGCGGCCCACATCAGAACCATCGGCGTGAGGTAGGGAATGGGTGGCAGCCTGAGGAACCCGGCACGCCAGGATGCGCCGATGAGATCGCGTTTCTCCGCGAGATAGGCGGCGAGAAAGACGACGAGCGTCAGCTTGACAATTTCCGATGGTTGCGCCTGAACTGGGCCAAGCTGGATCCACAACCGAGCGCCATTCACCTCGGTACCAAAGACGAACGTCACCACTAGCAAGAACAAGCTGGCGAGCAGTGCCGTGTATTTGTAGCGTTGCAGCCAGAACAGCGTCTGGGGAAGGATCGCCGCCGACCACAAAATGGCCAGACCCGCCGTCAGGTAGAGCAGATGGCGAGTGGAGATCTCAGACAGATCGGGCCGGATGGCGGCCAAATCCGGCTGGAGCCGCCTGATCATCACAAAGCCGGTGCCGGCAAGCGCGGTGACGAGCGGCAAGACAAGCTGATCGCCTCGAAACTTCGTCAAGGTGAAGCCGAGGCTCGCGGCGAGCACGAGACCCGCGATAACCAGTCCGGGTTCTGCTTCCTGCCAGAGTGACCGGTCGATCGAGCCGTGACGGGCTGCTCCCCACGAGGCTTGGGCGGTCAGCATCACCAGCGATGCTGACAGCAGCAGGCGGAGCTCGGTCCAGCGGAATCGTGGAAATGCCAGGGACACGGTCACTCCGTGGGAGCGAGATAGCGTGCGCCAATCACGCCGAGCCGGCGGCGAATCTCCGGCGTGATTGCGTCTGGCGAGGTCACGATCGCGTTTTGCAGGGCATCGCCGCACGGGCACGTCCGTTCGGGCAGACCTGTCTGAGCGAGCGCGCGGATAATGTCACGAGCCATAGCCGTGTTCCGGTGCAGGTTCGCGATGACCATCTCAACGGTCACCGCGCTCTCGGTCTCATGCCAGACGTCGTAGTCGGTGACCATGGCGATCGTGGCGTAACACATTTCCGCTTCGCGTGCCAGCCTCGCTTCGGGCATCGCAGTCATGCCGATGACCGACGCATCCCAGGAACGATAGAGATTGGACTCGGCGCGGGTGGAGAACTGTGGACCCTCGATGCAGACGTAGGTTCCGCCGTGAACGACTGGTATCCCAGCGTTGCCCGCGGCATCGAGCAGGGCAGTGGTAAGGCGGGGACAGAACGGGTCGGCGATGCCGACATGCGCTACGATGCCATTCCCGAAAAAGCTCCGGGGCCGAGCTACAGTCCGGTCAATGATCTGATCCGGAATGACGATCGTCAGCGGAGGCAGCGATTCTTTGAGGCTCCCGACGGCGCTGACGGTGACAAGGTGAGTTACGCCAAGCTGCTTGAGGGCATAGATGTTGGCTTGATACGGTAGCTCGGTGGGCGTGAGCCGGTGACCTTCGCCGTGACGAGGGAGAAACACGATCGTCGTCGCCCCCAGTCGCCCGATGGTCAGCCGGTCGGACGGCAGACCGAATGGGGTCACGACTTCCACGCGCTCGACGATCTCTAGCCCAGGAAAATCATACAGCCCGCTGCCGCCGATGACGCCCAATATCGTGGTGGACAAGCTTGCCTCCTTTTGACTACGCTGATTTATGGTATCGGGCCGGCGTCGCTCACGCCATGTTCCGGGCGGACGCCGAGATAACACTGGTGTGGGCGACTCGCCGGCACCAGGATCATCATGGTATAGTTGCAGATCGTGATGTGAAGAGTGGGCGACCCGCGGTCGTAAGGGGACGCGGCACAGGAGGCTTCGCCGGCATGGCGTTGGAAAAGGCGTATAAAGAGATCATCATTCGTGATAACCGTCGTCATGACGCTGACACGGGTTCCCCCGAGGTTCAGATCGCGCTGCT
>JBHOQQ010000131.1:0-23608 GCA_042408955.1 Thermomicrobiales bacterium | reverse complement strand
CCCTGGACCGGCTGGCCGTTTTGCTCTGGGATGCCCAGCGTGTTGACCCCGATCACCTCGCCCGCGAAATTAAACAGCGGTCCGCCGGAATTTCCCGGATTGATCGCCGCATCGTGCTGGATCAGGTTCGTATAATTGCTGGAGCCGGGGAAATCGCGCCCGGTCGCGCTGACAATGCCTTGCGTCACGGTGTTGGTGAAGGAGCCGAGCGGGGAGCCAATGGCCAGCACCGGCTGGCCCGGCTTTGCCTGGTCGGAGTCACCAAGCGGCACAGTCGCGGGCACCTTTCCTTCCATCTGGACCACAGCCAGGTCGCTGACCTGATCAGCGCCGACCAGTTTCGCCGGCCGCCGCTCCCCATCGGCAAGGATCACCAAGAATTCTTGTCCGCCCGTGACGACGTGCCAGTTCGTGACGACATGCCCCTGATCGTCAATGATGAACCCGGTGCCAGAGCCAACCGGCTGCAATTGACCCAGTCCGCTGACCGTCTGCTCGTTGATGACCGTCACCACGGCATCGTTGACACGCTCGACAACCTCTACTGCCGACATCGTTGGAGCCGCCGCCGGGGTTTGCTGGTCTTGAGCCCGCGCATCCACCGCCAGGCTCCCGAGTACCGCCCCTAGGCTCAATGCAAAAATCAAGCTGAGAGCGAAGACAAAACGCGATCGCGCCATGGGATCCTCCTTTCGACTGCCAAATCCGAGCACGTCACGCCAATGAGCAGACAGGCGGATGCCTTGCAGGGCGTGTGCCCGCTGCCGGATCGTACTCCATCGCACTGCCAGCGCTCATCCCCTCGATGATCTAGCGCGTAGCAAAGGCTCCACTAAGTGGCATGTGACAGGCCAATTCTTGCGCACATTTCGTGCAAGAAACGAGGATCGGCCGCGCGAGTGGCTGGTCCCGCACGGCCGACGTCCTGAGGGAGGGAAGGGGTTATACCGCGTGATGTGGCTGGCATCACCCGGCTTTGCTCCAGATGAGGGAGCCGGTCCGGTGGCTTCACGCCCGCGTGACGGAAGCCCGACCGAACGCTAAGATCAGCTTAGCGCAACGCATGGTTGACTGCGTGTCCCGAACGGATAGGAAACTCGGCACCTTGGAGCCATCAACGAAGCGCAGCGCTTGCCACGCCAAGACAGCCACGGCGATTGCCGGAGGGTGCGAGTTGCACCTGTGACTTCGTGTCACACGGTGATGGATCAGATCAGTCCGCGCCGGATCGCCTCGGCGACTGCGTGCGCACGGTCCACGGCGCCCAGCTTGGAGAAGATCACCTGGAGACGCTTCTTGATCGCGATTTCGCTACGGCCAAGCGCCTGTCCAATTTCGCGATTCGTCGCCCCCTCTGCGGCACGGCGGAGAATCTCCCGGTCCTCTTCCGATAGGTCAGCCTCGCGCCGGGTGTGCTCGCGCGCTAATCCGCCGAAGTCGGCGAGGACTCCATCGAGGAGCTCAGGACTCAACTGGCGGCGGCCGCGAGCCGCGTTGCGAATCGCGGAGATCAGCTCATCGGGCGGCGTTGTCTTGAGGAGATACCCGTCCGCTCCGGCTTCAAGCGCTTGCCGCACGTAGGCCTGATCTCCATACGAGGTCAGGATGATCACCGCGGAGCGCACATCTTGCTCACGCATGCGCCGCGTCGCTTGAACGCCACTCGCCCCGGGCATGCGCAAATCCAGCAGAATCACGTCCGGTTTCAGCGCGCGCGCTTGCTCGATCGCGCCTGCCGCATCATGCGCCTCACCGGCAATACTGATATCCCCGGCAGTCGCCAGCACTTTTCGCAAGCCCTCGACAACGACAGGGTGGTCATCCACCAACAAGACCGAGATCATGGCGGATCCACTCCACATGTAGGATAGGAAGCCTCATGAACGCTGGCTCACATGCTCACGCGCGAGGTCTGGCTGCCCTCAAGCAATGGCCCGTGTTTACCGTATTGTACTGCTACCGCTGTGCGCCGGCCGGCAACGGCGCTGGCGGCGCGGCGCCACCTGGAGCAGGCAGCTCAGGCGTGGCGGCTCCATCCGGTACGGCCTCCGTTCCTCCAAGAGAGTCCGGTACGATCTCCCCAGCTAGCGGCCGCTCCAGGATGACCGCTGTCCCCGCGCCAGGCCGCGAGGCGATCTCCAGCGTGGCCCCGATCGCCGCTGCTCGCTCACGCATGCTGAGCAATCCGAGCGACGCTGGCTTCGACGCCTGCTCCGGATCGAAGCCGGAGCCATTGTCGCGAATGGTCAGGCGGAGGCGATCCTCTAGCCACTCCATCTTCACCACGGCTTCATCGGCGTGCGCATGGCGCAAGGCGTTGTGCAGAGCCTCTTGGACGATACGATAGACACCGAGACGAGCCTCAGGTGACAGGCGCTGCGGCTCCCCAATGACCTCCAGCCGACAGGGCAAGCCACTGCGATTGATCTGCTGGACATAGCGTTCGATTGCCGCAACAACTCCCAAGTCGTCCAGATCTGGTGGTCTGAGGGCGAAAATCACACCGTGCAGCTCAGACATCGCCCGTTCGAGGAGATCGCTGACGGTCGCCAGCCCCTCAGCCGCTGTATGAGCGCCATTGGCCGGGTTATTGTCTCCATTTTGCCCTGGGTTCTGTTGCGCCAGTTTCAGGGCCCGCGCCTGATAAAGCGCGCCAGTAATCAGCGGCGAAACCGCGTCGTGAATTTCGGCGGCAATGCGACGGCGCTCATCTTCCTGCAAGCGAACGGTGCGCCGCAGCAGCTCGCGCAGCATCTCCGCCTGGTTGGCGATCTCTTCTCGCGCGGTCTCAGTGTCGCGCACCTGTTGTGTCAAGCGGCTCGCCATGTTGCGGATGGCGGCGCTCAGGCCCGCCACCTCACCGTGGCCGACGGGCTGAAGCGAGCCGTTGAATTCACCTTGGGCGATCGCGGTGGCCTGATCGGTCAGGTGACGCAGCGGGCGAGCCGTCAACTCCCCGAAAATCACGGCCAGCACGAGCGTCAGGCTCACTGCGCCACCGAGCGCAAGGAGCCCACGCTCAAGCAAGCTCTGATTCGGCGCGTAGGCGGTCGGTGATGGGCTGCTCACGACCACCGCCCATTTGGCCCCCTCGTAGGCGACCGGTGCCAGCACTGCCAGCCGCTCGACGCCGGCCGCATCTCGATAGACGTGCGTAACCCGTTTGCCCGCAATCGCCTCATTGATATGCGGGCCGAGCTTGATGGCCAGATCGGCCTCGGCGCCTTCTGCTCCCGGTTGATCGACGACGATCTGCCCCCCTTCCGCGGCGACTGCAATCAGCGTCTGGCCGCCAAATTCCGTCGCCGCGGCCAGCGCACGCTTGAGCCGCTCAACGTCGAGAAAGGCTCCGATCGCACCGACCGGCTTGCCTTCCACTGGCTGGCCATTCGTCGTTTCTTCAGTGCTCGGAAGGACTGGCGCGACGAGAGCGACGACCGCTGCCTCCTCACTTCCCGGAAGCTGTATCTTGTTGGAGACACCAGCGGTTCCCGCGCGGAGCGCGTTGTCCGCAAGGGATTGGATCGTCGGCAAGAGTGGCTTTGGCTCGATGCCAAAGTAGGTCACCAGGTTCCCCTCTGGGCCGATCAAGAAGAGCCCCTTGAGACTGGGACGAAGCATCAAGGTCTGGTTGAGAACCGGCTGGGCAACCGCCTCATTAACCTGCTGAATCTCTTCTCGCTTAGCGAGATCCTGGAGAACCGCCTGGTTCTCCTGCAGCGTTTGCGAAAGAAGCGTTGAGACGACACCACTGACCGCGATTTCGGTGTCGATGATTTGATCGCGGCTGTTATTCAGGCTTTGATCGAGGACAAAGAGGACCACTCCGAGCAATGGCAGCAGACACGCCGACGCGGCAGCGACGAAGCGGGTCCTCATAGACCACCGCCGTGTCATGCCGTTCCTCCGGAGGTCGCTCTCACCCGCACGTGATCACGATCATCTACGCTAACCAATCATCGCGACATCAAACAATAGTCATGGAATGCAAGCAATTGTGCCATATACAGAGGTGCCAAACACCTTATCCATCCGTATCATCCTCCCTGCACCACGCCGAACTGAGCGACCGCGCCATCCCTATTTTACGTCAAATACACTCATCGGCGCCGCCCGGTCCATCCTCTTGTCGCGACGCCAGCCTCCTGACCTTTCCTCATGCCAGCGTCCAATCTCCTCCTTTCCTCGTACGCCTCTCTCCATGAACGCACGAGGTGCTGAGCCTTGCGGGTAACTCAGCTACGCCATCAAAGCGGCGGCGAGTCCGGGCGACGAGGCTCATGCGCGTTCCGGCAGGAATGACGTCCAGCACCTCTTGACGGAAGCGATCGGTACTAGTACTATCTTCCTAGTACCGTGGTACTAGGCAAGCCAATCAATGCGTTGCGTGAGCTTGGCCAGGAGCTTCCATAGCACGAAAGCGAGCGCGGCCGGGCGGGACCAGGGTGTTGATTCCAGGAGGCAGAACGGTGATCACACCGGAAGAGGTCAGGCAGCTGTACCAAGCGTTCGGCCAGCAGAAGCCAATGGGCAATTCGGCGCCAACGACCACGCAACCGCACTACTTTCTGCTGCGCACCTTCCACGGAGAGAACGATCTGCTGGTGATCCTCAACACGAAGCGCTGCCGCTACCGGTGCTTCTTCTGCCAGCTTCCGGCAAAAAGCTCTCCCTATTTCATCCCAGGCGAGGACATCCTGGCGCAGTTCGGCTACGTGCTCCACGAGGCGAAGCATGCCCTGAGCATTCTCGATCGCGTCACCCTCAGCAACGAGGGCTCCGTCCTCGACGCGGTGACCTTGCCGCGGGAGACGTTACTGCAGATCGCGCGCTGCATCCACGAGCTACGCCGGGTGCGCCGCCTCGTGCTCGAAACCCGCCTCGAATTCGTTGATCCCGCGTTCATCCAGCAGATCAAGGACGCCGCGCCACGCGTTACCGTCAATCTTCTAACCGGCTTCGAGACCCATTCACCTTCCATCCGGGACGATATCCTTGGCAAGCGTGAGCCGCTACCGCAATTCGAGGAGGGGCTCGACCGCGTGGCCGCTTCGGGCGCCGACCTCAGCGCCTATGTGCTCTACAAGCCAGTGCCGGAGATGACCGACGCCGAGGCGTTCGCCGAGGCCGACCGGACGATCTGCTATCTTCGCGAGCAATGCGCCCGCCGGGGCATCCGGCTCTCGATCCGCCTCAACCCGATGTACGTGGCCAAGGGCTCCCGCTGGGCCAAGCGTGCCGCCACTATTGCTCAGTACCGCCCGCCGCGCCTGACCGACATCATGCGCCTGGCAGAGAAGCACGCGGTCGACGGGCTGCGCGTCTACATCGGCATGTCCACCGAGGGGCTCGATGAGCCCAACGGGAGCTATGCCTCACGTGAGGACTACTCCCCCGCGCTGATCAAGCCAGTCAAGCTGTTCAACGATTGCAAAATCGTCCGGTTTGACTGGACAGCACTCGGCCTGCCAGAGCAGCCAGAATGGCACGATCAGCCAGTTTCACCCGCGGTCACCTGGCCAGAACTTGCGCTGACGGCATCGTGAGCACTGGCGCGCCTGCGATGCTGCTTGAGGCGCACGCCGCATGATGACCCCGGCTACGCTTTCGGCACTGCTGGCCGAGGGTGGAGTGCGCCTTCGCCCGGATGGCTTCGAGGTCGAGACACGCCGCGCATGGGTCGTGCCTGGGGAAAACCGGCTCTCCGCCACCACCATCCTCCGGCTCGTTGAATGCTGCCGGGAGCATCACTGGCAGACGGACATCGTGCCAGCCGCCGACGGCCAACCGGTCGATTCCATCACCAAGTCCATCAGCGCCGAGTTTTTCCGGCCGGTGCCGGTACCAGGCACCGTGCACATCATCTACGCGGTGACCCAGGTACGGGGACGTGGTTATGAGCTGCGGTTTGCCGTGCGTTTGCCCGATGGCACCCTCTGCGCCATCGTAACGATGGTGCAAGTCTTCTATAACGCCGAAACCCATCAGGCCACCGCACCCCCTCCCAATGTTCACGAACGCCTGCGGAGCCTCCTTGCCGCGCACCCGATATCGTCCCTCACAGGAGGCAGAAATCGGGAGTCAGGGGCCAATTCAGGCACTGGGAGCTGCTAAAGGCTGCAAGCTGGGGAGCTATCAGCCGTCAGGTGTCAGCCATCAGCCATCAGGATGCGCCAGGCACGGTTGAGTACGCCCACCCAAGATACTCGGGATACGTGGATGCCTGACGCCTGGCCCCTCGCTCACCACGTCTCCGTCACCTTGTGCAGGCCACGCGGCCGGTCCGGGTCAACCCCGCGCTCGCGGGCCAGGTGCAGCGCGAGTTGCTGCATCGGCAGGATCGCCAGGATTGGCGTAACGCACTCCTCGCCAAGGTTCACGAGGGGGAAGCCGACCGTGCCGAGCGCGACGAGCGATGGCTCGCCCGCGATGAGCGTATCGGCTCCGAGATCACGCAGCCGCTCCAGCACTGGCCGCAGGGCCGTCGCTCCTGGCCCGGACGGCGCGATGGCGAGCACGGGGAACCCGCGGTCGATCATCGCCATTGGCCCATGCAGCAAGTCCGCCCCGGAAAACGCGTGGGCGACGACATATGTCGTCTCCATCAGCTTGAGCGCCGTTTCCCGCGCCGTGGCATAGTTGTATCCTCGGGCGGTGACGACGAGTTGCTCGGCGAAGCGATAGCGGATGGCGAGCCGGGCAATCTCCTCCTCGCGCGTGAGGAGCGCGGCAGCCTGCTCCGGCAGGGCGGTTGCCTCGTCGCCCGCTCGTCCAGCAAGTGCCTCCACCAGGTAGAACAGGGTCAAAAGCTCGGCCGTGTAACTCTTGGTCGCGGCGACCGCCCGCTCCGGGCCAGCCAGCACGTCGAGGTGATATTCCGCGGCCTCGGCCAGCGGCGAACCCGGCGAGTTCGTCACCGCGACGGTAACTGCCCCGCCTGCTCGCGCACGTAACGTGGGCTCAATGAGGTCGGGCGAGGCGCCGGACTGGCTGACCGCGATCACGAGCACATCGCGCATCTCTGGCCGCGCGTCGTAGACCGTCATCGTCGAGGGCGAAGCCGATCCTGCTGGGAGCCCTAATCGCGTCTCCACGAGGTATTTGGCATAGAGCGCCGCGTGATCCGATGTGCCACGGGCAATGAAGATGGCAAAGCGAGGATGACGTGAGCGGATCTCCCGTGCCACCCGTGCGATCTCCAGCCTGCCCCGCTGCTGGATCCGTGCCAGCACCTCTGGCTGCTCGCCGATCTCGGCAGCCATCAGCTCGCCACCCACGGTGCCCCCATTTCCTTGCGCTGATAGACCAACTGCCCGCCAACAATCGTGGCGATCACGCGCAGATCGCGGTCAAAGAGTGTCAGATCGGCCATCGCTCCCACCACGATGCGCCCCAGCTCGGAATGCCCCAGAAGCCGCGCGGGAATTTCCGAGCCCATGCGCAGCGCGTCCGCGACCGTTGCCTCCGTCCAGGCAATCATATTCCGGATCGCCGCGTCCATCGTCAGCACCGCCCCAGCCAACGTGCCATCGGGTAGCCGGGCCGAAACGCCGTCGGTGATGACGTCCTGGCCACCGAGCTGGTAATGGCCGGCCGGCATCCCTGCGGCAGCCATCATGTCTGTAACAAGGGCGATGCGCTCTGGCCCCTTCGTGCGCACGGCCAGACGTAGACTGGCCGGGTGCGCGTGGACTCCATCGGCGATCAGACCCACTGTCACGCGGTCGTCGGTCAGCGCAGCACCGACCGCCCCCGGCTGGCGGTGCTGGAACGGCGACATCGCGTTGTATAGGTGAGTAGCCATGACCGCGCCGGTATCCACCCCGGCAACAAAGCACTCGTAGCTGGCGTCGGTGTGTCCCAGACTCACCAGTACGCCGCGCTCGCGCAACCGGCGGATGCGCTCCAGGTTACCAGGGCGCTCCGGCGCGAGCGTCATCAAGCGCAGCGCAGGCTGCTGCAGGAGAAATGCGAACAGATCGTCGCTGGCAGCTTCGATCCATTCCTGCCGATGGGCTCCCTTCCGGCTCACCGCCAGGAACGGCCCCTCCAGATGAAGGCCGAGCAGACGCGCACCAGGCGCTCCTTGCGCGGCGGTGAACGCGGCCACGGCCAGGGGATAGGCATCGGCAGGCGCGGAGATGACCGTCGGCAAGAAGGCGGTCACGCCCGTTTCCGGCAGCCGCTCCGCCAGGAGCCGCAAGGCTTCCGGATCAGCGCCGACATCGACACCGAATCCCCCATTCACTTGAAGATCGATGAGCCCCGGCGAGACGATCTCTGCGGCCAGCACGTGCTCCGGCAACTCGTCCGGGCTCGGCCCGCGCAGGATGTCGTGGATCCGGTCGCCCACAATTACCACCGCGCCCGGCACAAGCTCACTGCAGAGCAGAAGCTTGCCAGACACGGCAAAGGGCTCCGTGGTGGTCATGCCCTCACCTCTGATCCCCTGACTGGGGAGCAATCAGCCGGCAGGGGTGAGCCGATAGCGGGTAGCCGATAGCCGATGGTCTGTAGGAGCGCCATGCATCGCTCCCCTCCACCTGCTGACACCTGATAGCTGACGGCTGAAAGCTGATCGCTCCCCGCCCCCGAGTCCTGACTCCCTATTCTACTGACACTGACTGCCGTCCACGGTAGACGGGATTGCCCCCGAAACGCCCTGTCTACCGGTGTCGCAGGGCGGCGCATGTCCTCAGTTTGGAGGACACGTGAGGTATCGTTGCCGGTACAATCCAGGTGTCAGGCAAGGGTAAGGAGACGTGGGTGGACGAGTTCAGCGGAAACACGCGATACCACGGTGCGCAGGTGCCGCGTGGCCTGGAGGCTGTCCCACGCTCAGCCCTCTACACGGGTTTCTTTGGCCGGATGTTTCGCCACGTGCCGCCGCTGGAAGCACCGGATGACCAGCTTGAGCGCCTCGCCGCAACAATGATCGACGCCGGGGATACGACCGGGGATTCAGCTATCCCGGCCGGATACACCTACGTCGGCCAGTTCATTGACCACGATCTCACCTTCGATCCCACCTCCAGCCTCCAGCGCCGCAACGACCCGGACGCGCTTCACAACTTCCGGACGCCCCGCTTCGACCTCGACTCCCTCTACGGTGGCGGCCCTGCGGACATGCCATTCCTCTACGAATCTGACGGCGTGCGCCTCCGCGTCCAAACGATCCACGATGGCGACCTCGATGTTCCGCGGGTTTCTGCCAAAGATCCGACGGAACGCCGCGCCGTGATGGGCGATCCGCGAAACGACGAGAACCTCATCGTCTCCCAGCTTCACCTAGCGTTCCTTCGCTTCCACAATGCCGTCGCCGAGACCATTGACGGTCCTCCTCAGGAGCGCCTTGCGGCCGCGCAGCGCATCGTTCGCTGGCATTACCAATGGCTGGTCGTCCATGATTTCCTGCCGCGCATCACCGGCGAAGAGTTGATCCGCGACATCTTCCAGAGTGACCCTTTTACCATCGGCACGATCAGTGGTCAGGTGCGCCAGGCGGCTCTACCGAGGCTGAACCTGCGATTCTTTTCATGGCGCAACCAACCGTTCATGCCGGTCGAGTTCGCTGGCGCAGCGTACCGCTTTGGCCACAGCATGATCCGCCCGGCGTACATCTTGAATGACCACCTGCTGCAACAGATGGGCAAGCCACTGCCGGTCTTCGGCGCCGGGGCGGATTTGCGCGGGTTTCGGGAACGCCCGGCAGGTTGGACGGTCGAATGGTTTCATTTCTTCGCCACAGCGGACGAGCGCGCGGAGCGCGGCGCTCTCCAGCATGCTCGCCGCCTCGTCCCGACGCTCGCCGAGAGCTTGAGCCGCCTCCCGCTCATCGAGCCGGGTAGTCCGCACGCGCTGGCAGAGCGCGACTTGAAGCGCGGACGCGCGCTCGGCTTGCCGTCGGGCCAAGCAGTGGCTCGGGCGATGGGCATCCCGCGCGATCTCATCCTCGACGCCGAGGCGATGGGACTGACAGGCGACCTGGCGACGTGGTTCGGCAAGGACACGCCGCTCTGGTACTACGTCCTCGCCGAGGCAAAGGTTCATCACCAAGGGGAGCGCCTAGGGCCGGTCGGTGGCCGGATCGTGGCCGAGGTGCTGTTGGGCCTGCTCGCGGGCGATCCGCTCTCGTATCTGCGACTCGATCCAGGGTGGACGCCGGAGGCCGGACGATTCGGAGCGGAGGAGGCCGGAGGGCAGCCGGTGTTCGGCATGCCGCAGCTTTTACAGTTTGCCGGCGCATTGGAGGAACCAGGAGGTGCGAGAATGAGGGACACTCTTCCCGGGGAGCGTCAGGAGCCGTGGTCGGTAGCGGGATCGCAGGGTGAGCCAAAGGAGCCAGTCATGAGCGTCAGAACGTACCAGCCACAACGGATCGCGAACTTCGTGTTCCCTGCCCGGGTCTGGAAAAGCTTCACCGCCATCGGCGATGACGGGGACGAGAAGTTCATCTTCTTGGAGCGGCGGGTCATCAATGCCGTCAACGGCATTGATTTGCGAAAGCGGCCGGGTGCCATGCTGTACATTGTCGAGCCGCCAGCGCAAGGGGACCCTGCGGGTATCCAAATTGACTTCGTGCGCAAGCGCGGTGGCTATTGCACGGTCTACCGGAGCAGCACCTCGACGCGGGAGCGCGAACTCAGCGATGACGAGATCGAGCCGGACGTCCCGGTCTATCTGGAGCCAGACGATATCCTCTTCGTCTGCAACGCCGAATACCGCATGGGCTGCGGCGACCAGCACGGGACGACGCTGCTGATGGCCGGGATCGACGTGGGCGGCGATTGCGTCAACCGTCCCTGTCCCTAATTGTCCTCTCGGGTATTGGCCGGCGGGCAGAGCCGGTGGGCCGTGGCATAGGCAGCAGCGGCAGCGCGGTTTTGCCCGTGGGTGACAAGTTTGTTCAGGATGTGCCCGACTATCGTGGTGACCGTCCGCACTGAGATGCCGAGCTCCGCTCCAATTTCCCGATCCTTGAGGCCCTGTGCGATCAGGCAGAGAACCTCGCGTTCACGGGGAGAGAGCCGCTGCAAGTCTTCCGGCAACGATGCGGCTTCCTGCGGCCTTGCCACAGTTGGAGTGACGACGATCGAGAAGGCGATGGCGATCGCATCATCCAGGGAGAGTGTCTCACCAACCAGCCAATGGCTGGCAAATGCTTCCTCGCCTTCCTGTCGCCTGGCGGCATCGAGGACCCGGTCAATTTGCCGCTGATCGAACTCGGTGGCGACGATCCGTGTGAGCTTCCGCCAGGCGGTCGCCGCCGCGATCAGGCGAATTGCGGAGGCAGCGTCTCCCTCTTGGCAGGCGACCTGGGCAATTCCCTCGATCGCCGACGCGGTGAAGTAGTCTTGGAATCCGCACTGGCGATAGAGCCGCAGGGCTTCGATGAAATGGCTCAGCGCCCCGGCGCGATCCTTGTTCTGCAACGCGACCTGACCGAGCTCAAGCGCGATGTTGCCGGCCACTTCCTTGCTTGCGACAACCATGTTCTCTTCGCGAGCACGTTCAAGCACCATGAGCGCTGGCGTGCAACGTCCTTGCAGCCGCTCGATGCGGGCGAGGTCAATGAGGGCGAAGATCGCACTGTCGCCGCGGCCCATCGCCCGCCAGCGGCTGAGAGCCGAACCGGTAAGTCGCGCGGCGGTTGCCAAGTCGCCCTGCTTCATCGCCACGAAGCCGAGGTAGTGCTCAACGAGCGCAAACCCGCTAGGATCGTTCAATGCCTCGAAGATCGCTCGCGCAGCCTGCAGATAGCGCAGCGCCTCGTCGTGTGCGCCCATGTCGCTCGTGACGATGCCAAGACCGCAGAGCGCGCGCGCCTCGCCCCGGCGGTCGCCAAGTTGCTGGTAAAGTTCCAGACCTTGCTCGTAGCGCCGGCGTGCTTCGAGCGGGTCCCCTTGCACAACCACGTGTCCATAGAGGAGGAGAACATCCGCCAAAAGCGCGGGATTCGCGTCGCAGCCGAGTTCGACTACTCGCTGCAGCCAGATGCGGTCTTCGTTCCACCGCCCGGCAGCTTTCCAGTAGCCCCAAGCCGCTCTGCAGATGCGCAACGCGGTCTCGCAGCCGGCCTCGCCTTGATCGAGGCACCAGGCAAGGGCAGCCCGAATGTTCGGCAGCTCTGTCTCTAGCATCGGCAGCCAGGCAGCGTACCGGCCGGCGGCCAGATCCGGCCCCGCCCGCTCGACTAGATTGAGGACATATCCGGCGTGCGCCCACCGAGCTGCTGGCTCCTCCCCGGTCAGCCGGAGCTGCTCCAGGCCGAACTGGCGGATCGTCTCCAGCATCGCAAAGCGTGGCTCGTCCTCGGTTCCCGCGACCCGGCGAATGAGGTGCTTATCGAGCAGCGAGGTGAGCAGGTCGAGGACGGACGAGGCTGCAAGGGGAGATTGAGCGATCTCCGCGTGTCGAGCTTCAGGTCCTACGAATCGTTCTCTAGAAGCGACAAGTTGGAAGCTGGAAGTGCCCGAACTCCCGGCAACTGCCTCGGTAGCCTCGAACGAAAAGCTGCCGGCAAACACGGCAAGACGACAGAGGAGTGACCGCTCCGCGGGTGTCAGATGGGCGTAGCTCCAGGCGATGGCGCCGTGCATCGTCTGGTGTCGTTCGGGACGCCCGTGTCCACCACTGGCGAGCATCTCCCCCGCCAGTGACGGGGCCTCGACAAGCCGCGTGTGCAGCGCCCGCGGGGAAAGCACGGCGACGCGCGCCGCGGCGAGCTCGATCGCGAGCGGCAGGCCATCCAGCAATAAGCACACCAGCGCGATGTCCATCGCATTCGTGGCCGTCGCCACAAACGAGGGCCGAGCAGCGCGAGCGCGGTCCACAAACAGGCGGACCGCCGGGCTGCTGAGGATATCGTCAACCGACGGCGAGTGCTCCAAGTCCGGCAGGCGCAGCGGCTCGACGGCAAAGACCCGTTCCCCGTAGATCCCGAGGCGCTCCCGGCTGGTTGCCAGCACGACCAGCCGCGGGCAGGAGACCAGCAATTGCGAAACCACCGTCGCTGCCGGCAAGAGGTGTTCGAAGTTATCCAGCACGAGCAGCAAGAATTGGGGCATGAGGTCGTCGACCAGGTCATTGATCACTGGTCGCCGCGGGTCACTCTCGACTCCGAGCGCCTGCGCGATCGTCGCCGCCATGAATGCCGGGTCTTGGACAGGTGAGAGATCGACGAAGCAGACGCCGTCATCAAAGTCGTCCGCAACCATCGTGGCAGCCCGCAAGGCGAGGCGCGTTTTGCCGACGCCACCAGGGCCGACCAGCGTCAGCAGCCGGACGGCGGGGTCGGCCAGGAGCCTGGAGATCGTTGCCAGCTCCGCTTCTCTGCCGATGAGACTAGTGATCGGCTCTGGAAGGCTGAACGTTCCAGCGCCACCCATGTACTGCGCCTCCCACCAGGCCACGAGCGCAAAGGCATCGGCGTCTTAATCGCCCTGTCGCGATACTCGCGAGTGTAGAAGGGTTTGCAAACCAGCGCAATGTCCGTCGGAAAACGATTGCATTCAAGGTTAGCGGTAGCGTGCGCGGCCGTGGTACGCGGCATGCGGCGGGCGCGGGCGCTCGAACGCTTGTGGCGCCGCGATTGCCCAAAACCGCATACACTTGCGCAGCAGCACGCTGGCGCGAAGAAGCACGGGTGCATACCAGGCCAAGAGATCGCCAATCGAAGGAGTTCCAGCATGAGTTGGTCGCTCAGTCTGATGCGAATCCGTGGCATCGAGATCAAGGTCCACGCCACGTTCGTCCTGATCCTCATTTGGGCGGCCTGGTATTGGGGAGCCTCGGTTGATGCCGGGCTTCGGGGGGCCTTGTTCGGCGTTGTCGCTACTCTGCTCTTGTTCTTATGTGTCACGCTGCATGAGCTTGGCCACTCCCTTCAGGCGATGAAATACGGCATCCATGTCGAGGACATTACTCTCCTGCCGATCGGCGGAGTCGCGCGCTTGGACGTGCCGAGCAACCCGCGCCAAGAGCTATGGATTGCGCTCGCCGGCCCGGCGGTCAATGTCATCATTGCCGGTGTGCTGATCATCGTCGGGGCGATTCTGAACGCGACGTCGGTCGTTACACCATCCGAGCTTATTGACCGGATGCGCGAGGCCGAATGGAGCGGCCTCCTCCCCTATCTCACCCTAGCGAACATCTATCTGGTTGCGTTCAATGCCTTGCCTGCCTTCCCGATGGATGGGGGACGCGTCCTCAGGGCGCTGCTGGCATTGCGCTTGGATTACCGGCGGGCCACTGAAGTCGCCGTGCTGCTTGGGCAGGGGATGGCATTGATCTTTGGCTTCCTTGGCTTCGCAACAGGCAACTTTTTCCTGATCATCATCGCCGTCTTTGTTTGGATTGCCGGGAGCCAGGAAGGAGCCCAAGTCGTTGCGCGAAGCATCCTCGGCCGTGCTCGCGTCAGCGATGCGATGATCCGGCAACCACAGGTGCTGCACCCGGACGATCCACTTGGCAAGGCGATCGAGCTTGTTCTGACTACGGCGCAGTCCGATTTTCCAGTTGTCGATGGCGCGGGCAGAGTCGTGGGCCTGCTCACCTTTGACGACATTCTGCGCGGCATGCAGGATGGCCCAGCAGCGACCGTTGGCACGGTGATGCATCGAGATTTTCCGACCGCGCGGCCCGATGAACCGATCGTCGAGATTCAGGCCCGCATGGCCGCGGCAAACAGCCGGGCCCTCCCAATCGTGCTGTTCGATGGGCGCCTTGCTGGTCTCCTCACGGCTGCCGATATCGGCGAGGTCTTCCGGCTCCTCGCGATGCGCGCCCAGCTCCAGCAGCAGCGCCCAGTGCCACGCGGCAAATGGGCTGAGGAGGGTCCGTTGTAGGGGCTAGGAGCTGAGGGCTAGGGAGGGGTCCAGGAATCAGGGGGCAGGGAGACTTCGAGCCTCGAATTTCCAGCCGTCAGGATACGCGGATGCGGAAGCGAGCGGACGGGATTTCCCCGCGATCCCCGATCGCGCTGGGTCCCGCTTCCTGACGGCTGACGGCCGATGGCTGACCGCTCATCGCAAGAGATTCCTCGCTTCGCTCGGAATGACGCAGGGGGTGCTGGAGCAGGAGGCTCGTCAAACCGGGAGTGGAGAAGCCCCGCGACACGCTCCCGCTGGAGTGACGCACGGCGCGGGGCGGCTAAAGCCACCCCCTCGCGTGGCTTTAGAGGCCAATCGCCTCCCAAACTGCAACCGCCGCTTGCATGATATAGGGAGGCGGCGACACGTGGAGGACACCGCAGCTATTGCGTTTGTTGCGCGAACTTGCTATTTTATAGTAATGGTATCCAACAACCTTATGGTTGATAATCACGCAGAGCACCAGCGTGAATCATCGTCGCGTTCGCACGATTATGAGAACATCCGTGCCGAGCCGCGAATCACCCTGTCGAGTCCGTGCACAGCGCGTCAAGATCGGGACGAAGCACGACGCTCTCCTGCTCGTTTGGATCGGTGCGGGCCAGGACGGCGGTGCACGCCTCGGTCTGGCTAGCGTTGAACGGCAAATGCGGCACGCCCGCAGGGATATAGATCATGTCCCCTGGGCCGCAGGCAAGCTCGTGCTCAAGCTGCTGCCCGTACCGCATGCGAGCATGCCCGCTGAGCACGTAGATGGCCGTTTCGTGGTTTTCGTGCAGGTGCGCCTTTGCTCGCCCGCCTGGCGGAATCGTTAGTAGGTGCATACAGATGCCGCTGCTGCCCACCCGCTCCGCCGAGATGCCGTGAAAATAGGAAAATCCCTGCTTGCCCTCGTACGTTGAATCCGCGCGAACGACGGCGCAGGTCCGGCTGGTGAGCCCCTGGGACGTGCTTCCTGGTTCCATGGCGTGCATCCTCCTCACCGCGCCGCCCTGACTTGCCGGCGAGCCGTTACGCACCCAGCGTGAACGTTTCGATCTCACCAACGCGCAAGACGCGCACCGCGCAACCGGCACCGAGCCGGTCGCACCACTGAGCGAAAATCCGCGGGTCGAGCGTGGCTCCCGAACCAAAATCCTCCGGGCTCCACATGTCGTAATGCATCGGAATTGCTACCTTCGGCCGGACATGCCACATCAGGAGCGCCGCCTCGTAGGCGTTCATGTTGCC
The DNA here is from genome assembly GCA_042408955.1 of Thermomicrobiales bacterium. Taxonomy (GTDB): domain Bacteria; phylum Chloroflexota; class Chloroflexia; order Thermomicrobiales; family UBA6265; genus CALGSZ01. Next base: position 7,508 of record JBHOQQ010000131.1, on the reverse strand, counting down.
ACCAACGCCATTGATCGGGACGAGAGCGACGTCGATCCGCGCCTCGCGCATCGTGCGCAACCGCGCGTCGTATTCGGTATCGGCAACGTTCCAAATCCGCACGCCGCCAATCTCAAGCAGGAAACCCACTGCATCCGGCGCCGGCGCGATCTCCTCATCGTGCCGAGCGAAGGTGGCAGTCACCGTCACATCCTGAAACTGGCGTGTCATTCCCCGGCTCAGGAGCACCACCCGTTCTGGCGGCCAGCCCCAGGCCTGGGCGCGCACAGTGACTGATTCCGGCCCAGCGATGATCCCTCCTGCCTCACCCGCCCAGCGCTTGACCGTCGGAGCATCGAGGTGATCTTCGTGCCAGTGGGTCACGAGCAGCACGTCGGGAGCCAGCCGGGCTGGATCGACCGGAGGCGGCACGATGCGCCGCACGCCCCAGGTGTACTCGGCCCAGTCGGACAAATACGGATCCATCATCACGATGAAGCCAGCCGGCGATTTCAACAGATAGCCAGCCTGCCCTAGCCAGACACAGGCCACTGTTCCCGGCACCACCCGAAGCTCGCGGATGCGGTCCTCAAGTGCAGGCGCGACGCTCCGCTGCATCCACATTCCCTCTCTCGCTGTGCATCCGTGGCGCGCTCGACCGGCGCCCGGTGCGCATTATTCCACCATGCGAAGCTTGGCCGGCGCAGGATCAATCGAGGTCAGCACCGGACGCGACATGTGGGTGAACGAGATGATCGCCTGCCCTGGAGCCAGCGTCGGCAATCGATCCCACAACCCTTCATCAATACCGCTCACCGAGCGGCGCAACAGCGAGATGACGCTCGCATCGCTGATCTTGTGCACAATCCAGTTGTTGATCAACCCGAAGAGCTCGTCTGGAAGGTGGCCCGGCAATTGCGTCACGAAGACCAGGCCCAGCCAGCGTTTGCGCCCGCGCTTGGCAATCCGCGCGACCTGGGCGAAGAGGTGCGGCATCCGCGAGATGCGCTCACGCGAGAGAAACTCGTGCGCTTCCTCGATGATGACGAGTGTACGCGGCACCGCGCCTGATCCTGCTTCAGCCCGAACATAGAATTCCTCTTGTACCCGCTGAATCCCCCGCAGGATATCCGTGATGACGAGGTTGTTGACATCCGGTGAGTCGGTGTCCGACAGATCGACGATGCTGACCTGCCCGGGAGTGAGCAGATCACCATAATCCAACGGCGCAGCATCAGGATTGTCAAATATGCGGAGTCGTGCGAGCTGGCCGAGCTTGCCGAGGAGTGCCCTCCAGCTCACCGCACTGTCCGCCTTTTTCGCCATCTCCTCAATCTCGGTTTTGTGTTGCACGAAAAGTGGCGAGGAAAAATACACTGTGCCTCCGCTCGCTCGTGCCTCAAACAGCCGGGAGGCATCAACAAGGTGCTCTAGCCGCATTCCAGGATACCCAGAGTCAAACTCGTCGAGCGCCAGGTCGTCCACGCGGGACTGGCCAAATTTGCGGAGCACCGTCTTTGCGAGGTCGTACGCTTGGAAGTAGCGCAGCTGCTGAGGCTCGGTCAGGTCAAGGATCTCCGCCACCGTGTAGGGCGACAACCGGCTGAACTCGAGGCTAAAGGCGCGCCGCTGCCCATACGCTGGATTCGATGACTCCCGGCCAACAAGATGATAGATCGTCAGATCGCTAATCCCTCGCGCAGGGAGACCCCGCTGAGCTAGAAGTCGTCGCATTGCCTCGTTATCAGCCGGCTGGTGGAGGAAGGTGTATTCTCCCTCGATATCGAGCACGACGGTGGCCGCGCCAGCGATCTGCGCCTGCGCGATCAGCCCGGCAACGGTAGTGGACTTTCCGCCACCCGTCGTGCCGATAATGCCAGTGTGGCGCGGTAGCACGCTCTTTTTGTCCGAGGGGATGCCGACAACCACCCGCTCGTGCCCAACGGCCAGGCCAAGGCGAATATCGCCATCAACGCCGAGCGCTTCCTCGGTTTCGTCCTCGTCCAAGAGATATACCGGGCTATTCGGCAATGGCCGGTAGCGCGGCGGGCTGAGCGCCCCATCCACCCGCTCGCCCATGAGTTCGACCTGCACCCGCCCGTGATACCGCGGCATGAAGATGCCGCCGCGCACCGTCGTTGTCACCACTAACGGCGCATCGGCACGGATGCCGTCCGGCTCCGCAAACGGCCCGCTGACGACGATTCCCAGGTATTCCCGCAGATCGGGATAGCTTGTGATCCGGACCAGCGATTGGGACGGCAGGCGGTGAATGTGCTCCCGCGGCAGCAGCACGGTCACCGAGCCATCCTCACTTTTCGGACCGTCGAACATCGTCCGGCCGACCCAGCCCTCCTCTTCTTCGGGCCGTCCCTCCCACGGTCCTCCGGCGCGGATCGCATCCTGCTCAAGCGCCGCCAGCGCTCCAGCTGGAAGAGGATTCGCTAAAGGACCGGCTGCTGGCTGTGACGGCATGCCACGAGCACGCTCAGTCATTGCATCCTCCCACGCGGGAAACATCAGCACACAATCAATCAGACCGTCAAGAACATTATGATCGAAATCCCTTGTACGTTAGCAGGGCTCGCTGATCACACCGGCGGCGATCGTCTGCCACCTCGGGCCCATGCAATCTATCGCGCACGGCAATTAGCGTGCTTGTTTCCGTCTTGACAGCGAAGCAGAGGCCGCGCCTTGTAGGCAGTCATATTTACAGAGAATCCATACTCCAAAACCCATACAACTCAATCGTTGCTGAAACAACCACATTGCTACCACGTAAGTGATTCGAAGTCCGTAAGGAAAGAGGATTGCATGCACGAGAGCTTGACGCCCAGAAGAACAGATGCCAGGATATCTCAAATTCTCGCACCAAATTGGCCGCTGAATTCTCCTGAAAGGATAATGAAAATGAAAAAAAACCGGCTGTTGTTCGGAGCAATTCTCGCTCTAGTGGTGTGGAATCCTATCCCGGTCGCTCGCGCGGGCGGAGAAGGCGTTGCGGTCATCGACATCACAGCAACGTCTGATTGTCAGATAGTCAACCGCATGTACGCGAGCGCAGCTGCCTCTTCTGACGTCCTCGATGAGCAGATCTGGATTTGCCCGCCTGGGACGGTTATCGCGACCATTCCCGTGAGCACGGCCAATGAATCGGCGCAGATAAGCGGTATGTTTGTTCCTCTAACCGGTAATCCGGATGTGGATGAAAAGGCAGCCCAACAGGCGAAGGCAGCACTCTTCCCTACCGAAACCCGCGCTTACAGCCTTGAGCAGCTTGGCCCGCTTGGCTGCGTTGAGCGCGGCTTTTCCCGCAGTTTGAGCTACACCGCCTACGACCGTGTGGCGGGAAGGTGGCTGCGCGTTAATAGCACCGTCTCCTACTGGCAAGACTCGTTCTGCAACACCGGCATCTCCAGCTCAATTGCCTATTTGGGCAGTAGTGGAAATATGTGGTGGAGAAGAGCGACGTACAATGCGGGAGGCTGGTACGGATTCACCGATTCTCACGGCTGCGTGCGGCTTTCTCCGAGCGCCATTCGGGACGTCTACAACGTTCGCGCTCCACTCGGCGGTTTGTGGACAGATGAGTCCATCAACCAGGGAGGAGACTACGGCTGCGGGCTGGGAGGGGGTGAGTCCTATACCGGCTCAGTCTCCTTGTAGTCGGAAGCCACGGCACACCGGCAAAGCTGGAAAACATGGGTGAATACGATGGCACGATCTTCGAACCTCTTAACCGTGATGGCAACGACCATCTTTGCAGCCGCCGGAGCTGTTCTCATTCTCACCCGCCCAGCAGCAAGCCAGCCGCCGCTGGGCACGCCACCACCGGCGAGCGCGTGCAACGTCGAACCTCGGACTTTGAACAGTTCGCGACGCTCGTTGCCAATGTGACACCCATCCCGGAAACGTTCGTCTTTCCCACAGCAGTGCCCTCGCCCGGAACGTATACCTTCGGAACGCTCATTGGAGATCTGCCAGCCGGACAGCCGGCTGACGCCACAATCGTTGCCGGCATCACCGATACTATGCAGCAGATCATCGCGTGCGATCGTGCTGGCGATCCCTATCGGCTTTACGCGCTTTTCTGACCGGCTGTTGCGCATGCTCGCAGGACTGCCTGGTCCAAGCTTGCTCGACGAGCTTGCTACCCCCGCTCCAGCGCCGGCGAGTTTCGACCAGTATCTCGCTGCCATCGAAAGCGTCCAGGTATTACCGGATGGACGTGTTTCCGCGCTGGTCACGCGTGGCGGCGTCGAGGATGCTCATCCAGCGCCCGGTCGCACTCAACTCATGATCTTTGTCTACGAGCGGGGCCGCTGGGTGGTTGATGATGTTTATGAGGAGATTCTGCCACTCCAGCCAGAGGCTCTGCCGACGCCGGTTGCAGAGCTACGACCCACGGCGCCGCACGCCAGCCCTGTTGCCGCGTCGCCAGCGTGATCGTCTTGCCCGGCATTGTTCCACAGCGTAATCTCGCCATGCGCTGACTTTCCGTCCGGATGTAGAGATTCACGCGATCAGCGATTTCGTGGGCTCACCAGCGACAAGCTTGCCGATGCTTACGCTCAACAGATCGGCTCCTTTCGCTCGTGCTCCCGCTCAGATTCGTCCACCATCAAGCTTGCCTTATAAAAGAGACACTTCAGCACAGGTGTCTCTCACGATCTTGAAGGCTGCTAATGACGCGGGCGAACACGGCAAGTCGTCCGGAACATCGCGTGTGTAACCTGGACTCGAAATTAGCGAGCCGAGTTGGCGAATTGCGCGGAACGACGCCAGAAGCGGTCGAGAAACGCCGCTTGCTCGCCTCCGGACATCAACCGCGGGCGCTGGCGCGGCCCGGTCTCGATGCCATGCAAGCGCAAGCGAACCAGGCGGTCGCCCTCGAAGATGAGTTCCGCAATCGCCCCCTGGCGGAAGTCGATCACCAGCGGATCACCAGCCAGCGCTCCGATCCCATAGACGATTGGCCGGTCGCGGTACGTCTCCAGACCGCCGATGCCCGCGGGATTGCTAACAATCACCGCTGCGGCACCGGCATCGATCGCCAAGTGAGCCGCGGCAATCAGCTCGGAATCGGGCTGGATCGCGCCCTCCTCGTCACGATGCAGCAGCACGAGTACGATCTCGGCTTGTGTCGCGGCCCGGCGTACGTCATCAGCGAGCGCGGAAGGAGACACCTGGTTCCGGACGAGACCATTCGCCCCGGCAGGACTCGCCGGCGCTGAGCCAACCTGGGCCGCGATGATGGCAATGCGCTTCCCCCTCCGCTCAGCGATGACCGGTTGACGAGCCTCGGCCGCGGTCGCGCCCGCTCCGCCCGCCGCGATTCCAGCGTCGCGGAGGGCAGGCAGCAGCGCCGGGAGGTCGAGCGCTTCTTCGTCACCGCCCGCGGCCACGAGCGAGACCACGTCGATCCCGGCTTGGGCAAGCTCAGTGGCGAGCCCATTGCTCGCGACAGGCGTGCCGGTGGGCGAAGCGCCGGGCGTGTGCCCACCAAGGCTGATCGCCGCGAGATCAAATGCACCGACAACGCCGGATATGGGCGCCAGCATGCCGGCGCGTGCGGCGCTCGCTGGCGAAAGATCGCCCAGTACGCCGATCCGGGTTAGGGTCGAGGCCGGGAGCGGCCACCCAAGCTGCGCGAATGCCTGAGCCATCGCGCTCTCCAGCGCTGGCGCCTGATCGGCGCGGATAGCTGCCACAAGTGTGGTGCCGAATGGGTAGGCGGAAAGATCGCCCTGACCGCTGACTGGGTCAATGCCATCAATGGCGAGCACATTGACGCGCCAATCCACGGCGCTCAGCGGGACAAGCGCCACACCACCGGGATGCTCAGCAAGGCCAGCAACGAGCGCATCATATGAATCGTAGGTGGCGACCGGCGTGCCGCGAGTCCCCCCTGCCGCGGCGAGGGCAAGCGGCTCGACCTTCAGCGAGAGGCCCGCACCGGCAGAAAACCAATTGCTGATCTCTCCCCGAAGCAAGCGCTCTGCCTGCTCCCTACTGACTCCGGTCAGCGCGAGCCTCGGGGACGTAACGACGGCTAGTGGTGCCGCGGCGATCAGGAAGGGGCGAGCGTTGGGAGGCGCGCTCATCCCGATCGTGATGGTAGCTTGGTCAGGCGTGCTAGTCAGTCGAACGTGCTGATCGGGCAGCAGGGCCGCCAGGGCATCGCGCAGTGCCTGGGCCGCGCCCTCGGCCGTCAGGTTGCCGACCGTGGCCGAGCCAGGATTGACCGCGATGGTAATCGTGACCGGCGCCGGCGTGGCCACGGCGGACGGAGACGGCGCGGCTCGGTGCTGCGCGCTGGCGGGGGTTGCCAGAAGAGTTGTTGAGCGAGGCGACGCCGCGGGAGAAGCCGAAGGCGTTGCCAGCGCTCCGCCGGATGAGTGTGTGGCGCCGGAGGGCGGAATGGCCGGCTCCTCCGGACCACTGGTGGAGCCACGCCAGAGCAGGATCACCGCGGCCGCAACCAGGATGAGTCCCACGGCAACCGCGAGCAACACGGGAACCCGCTGGGTCAGCGTGGACGGCGGGCGGTCGGGCAAGTTTGCAGAGGGCTCAAGCTCCTGGGCAGGGGGCAGCCAGGTGCGGTCGAGGTCTGGTCCCTGGCCGATGTCGAGACCAATGATTGCTGGCGGGGGCAGGCTGGCTGGCGGCTCATGCTCGCGAGGCGCTGGAGCGCCGTGACGCGGCTGGATGGATTCGTCTTGCGGCGATGAGCCCGGCGAGCGCATCACGTGATCACCTCACTTCGTCGTCACGGAAGCTGATGATTGGCCGTGAGGCGCGACACTGGCAGCACGAACTCTACCACTGCCGGCGATCCGGTCTGCCTGGACCTGGCACAACCCAGGAGCATAACGCGCAGCGGCTGAGGTGCGTTTCACCTGACGCTATCAGCCGGCGGAAGCGGCATTTTGCGAAGGCAGTGACTTCTGTCCCACTCGCAGCCAGGCCATGCCGGGCACACGTCAGCATAATCAGGAGAAGCGGGAGCGCCATGAGCTGCCAGCCCGGTGCGCGACACGGACGAAGCGCTCTGCCACGGTGGATCGCATGAGGTGCCTATGATGACGGAACGCCCGTTTGTGTTGCTCGTCGAAGATGATCCTGTCAACCGGATGCTTGCCAAGCGCATCCTCTCTGCCCACGGATTCCCCTTTGCGGAGGCGACAAATGGAGAGGAAGCCCTTGAGCAAGCGCGAGCGCGGAAACCGGATGTCGTCCTGATGGATCTTTCCTTACCGGTGATGAATGGATGGGATGCCGTGGCGCGCCTGCGCCAGATCCCCAGCCTTGCCGATGTCCCAGTAATTGCGGTCACCGCCCACGCGATGCGCGGCGACCGCGAAAAGGCGCTTGAGGCCGGGTGCGACGACTATCTCTCGAAACCGTACCGGCCAGCCGAGCTCGTTGCGGCCATCGAGCGGGCGGTGGCCGTGGGACGGCAGCGAGCACCATCCTCGGTGCCGCTTGAGGCGAGCCGTGGCTGAATCGAACAGGAGTGGATCTCCCCT
>JBHOQQ010000128.1:0-11038 GCA_042408955.1 Thermomicrobiales bacterium | reverse complement strand
CGAGCGGCGCCCGAGTTCGCCAGACCGTGGTAAACGCGTAGTCCATCATCCGGTCTCCTTGGCTCGGGGTCAGCCTCGTAACGGCTGCCAGCCCTTTCGTGGATCATCTAACGATGCTACGCACGACCGAGCCTCGCGGATTATCGAGATGCATACCCATTGCCCGTGCTCGGGCTCGGCCCATCTTGAGGGACGATGCGGATCCGCCCACCGGCAAGGAGGGTAGAAGAGACCGCAACATCCTGGCCACGCGCCAGCTCCTCTAGTTTGGCTTCCATCCGAGCCTGAAGGTGCCGAATCTGTGCCTCTCGCATGCGCCGAATCCGCGCGTCGTCCGCCACGGCCAGTTGCTTCTCCGCGCTTGCAATCTTCGCCATGTATGACCCGCGCACCGCTGCCTTGCGCGCTTCGAGCAAGACGGCGTTTCGCTCGCGCATCCTGGTCTCAACGTTCTTGCGATGGTACGCGATGTTGTCATCCGCTCGTGCCCGGGCCGCCGCGAACGCCGCATCGTTGCGCACGATGTCACGCGGAACGGGAGCCGAATCTTGAAGCGAGCGCACCAGCGAATCCGCGCTGCCCTGCGCGATCCGGCCATTTTCAAGAATGATCATGGGCTCTAGGGTTACCAACGGGCTGGCGCCGCGCACATTGACGAGATAAATGAAGAAGTGGCCATCTCCAGCCTCTTCGGCCGGACCTTTGATCTCCACATTCGAGCACGGGAATCCCTCGGGGGTCTGCTCCATCCAATACTGGACCGCGGCCTGGGCAAGCGGATGCCGAATGGTGATGAATTCCAGTGCCGGCCGCTCACGCGCAAGCTGATCGTCGAAGGTAACCGCGAGGCGGCCGTGCGAGGTCAGTGCGTTTTGGAAGCGCTCGGTGATGCTTGTCCGTTTGGGATCCAAGAATTTCCAGAGATGATTGGCCAGCGCGGCATCAATTTCGATGGTCGCACACGGCTCTTCATGATCGAACTCCAGCCGTGCATTCGGGAATTCTGCCTTCAAGAAATTCCTTACGAGGGCGCGCACCTCGTTGCCGGTGATGACATTGCCCCGCTGGATCGTTTGTACCACGCGCTGATCGAAGAGCTCGCTGAGACCAAGGAACTCATCACGATGCTGATCTACTTCGGTCTCCATCCTCGCGCGCATCTCAAGACGCACAAGCGCCTGGTTTGCAAGCTCCTCTTCTTCCCTAGGCGTCAGCTTCCGCTGGATAACCTGCTTCGAAAGCTCGCGGATCTCCTCGCCAAGAATTTCCTCCAATTCGCCGATTGACTGGCGAAACACGTCCAGGCGCTCGTACAGCCGCAGAAGAATGCGCGTCTCGATGGTGTCGTCCAGGAAGAAGTTGTAGATGCGAATGCGCGGGTGTTTTTGCCCGTAGCGGTCCAAGCGGCCGATGCGCTGCTCGACTTGCATCGGGTTCCAGGGCAGGTCGTAGTTGACCAGGATGTCGCAGAACTGAAAGTCGAGCCCCTCGGCGCCGACCTCCGAGGAGAGCAGTATCCGAAGCTGGTCATTCTCGCGAAAACGGTCGATGATCTGCCTGCGCTCCGGGATACTGATGTCGCCATGGATCATCGCGGCGGGGAGGCCCAAATCGCTCAAGCGCTCGTGCAGATATTTCAAGGTTCCCTTGAAGAAGGAGAAAACGAGCACTTTGCTGTCGGGCGTCTCGTCTAGCGCCTCTTTCAGCGTCCTGAAGAACGTCTCAAACTTCGAATCTTTCTCGCCGATGCGCCGAGAAAGCGTGAGCAGACGATCCGGGAGCGGTGCCTGATTGTCGCCAGCCTGGGAGATGAGCTCATCCGCGAAGAGCACGTACGGTGAAACCTCGATGTCGCGTGAGATGGATGACGTTCGTTCCTCAAGCTGGCGGCGGAAAGCGGCAAGACAACTTGCCGCTTGGCGCTCGCGCATGATGGAGAATCCCAACGCTCCCGCGCCACGCCGGAACGCCGTCTCGCGGGCATTGGCAAGCACTGCCTCGTAGAACTCGCGCTCTTCGGGCGAGAGCGACACGCAGATGCTATACGGCGCCCGCTTGGCCGCATCCTGGATCTCCCGCTTCCGCGTGCGTGTCAAAATGCGCGATAGCGTATGCAGTTCAGTGAGTTTCCATTGCAGATCAACCCACTCTTTCACCGTGCACGCCTCGGGATTGCCCGCGAGATCGTTGAGGCGCTGCAGCGTCTCCCGATACGTCGGGTCTGTTCGGTAACGGCCGGCGAGCGCCGTGGTCTCCACCTGCCGGAGGGCGGCCGCGGCTTCGCGAAGCTCCCCCGCCTGCACGTGCCGCATCGCCCGGTAGATCGCAGCATTCGGCCGCATCTGCTCCTCGAACAGCGCGGCATCGGGGAAGTCCTCCGGGATCAGGAGATTGATCAAGTTGAACAAGTCGCGACGTTTCAGGTGGAGCGGCGTCGCGGTGAGGAAGATCACGGCATCCGCCGTGCTGACCAGGATTTCGCCCACCTTATACGTTTTGGTGTCTTCGTTACGCAGATAATGAGCCTCATCAACGATGAGCAGATCAAGCGGAATTCGCGCGTCCAGCAACCGCTCGACGAACCTCGGACTGCGCAGCGTCTCGAAGGGCGCAATGGCCTTGAACGATACTCCATCTCCGAATCTCTGAATGTCGTCAAGGAGAAAACGAGTACCGGAGCGATCCAGGATGCGAAACTCTTCGTCAAAGCGATTGCGCAGCTCGTCTCGCCACTTTCCTGTCAAGCGAGACGGGCAGAGGACTAAGACGCGCCGGATATCGGTGCGTGCCTTCAGCTCCAGGTAGATGATCGCCGCCTCGATCGTCTTTCCCAAACCAACCTCGTCGGCGATGAGCAAGCGCTGGTTGGGATTGTGCAGGAACTTGATTGCCGGGCGGAACTGGTACGCCTGGAAATCGGTGCGCGATGCCCTGTAACTGTAGAGCGCGTCGGTGAGAGGGTAGCGCAACTTGGCCAGCGTGATCGCCATGAGCAAGTCATCCTGGCGCACCCACCGTGGCCGGTCGCTCGGGGGAACCATCTCCAACAGATCCGCGGCGAACCATTCCTCGGTCTCGCCGAGGGCCACTTCGTACTCGATGCCATACCCATGCTCACGCGGGCCATCTGTGATCACCCCACGGCGCCGCGGGTCGGCGCGCAGGCGCACCTTATCTCCCCGTTGAAAGCGCTGCGCATTTTCCGCGGCCGCGTGGCCACGCTCACGCGACCAGGTCCCCGGCTGATCGATCGCCATGGCGTGCTCCTTCCGCATCTCCGTCACCAGAACCACCAGGCTCAGGTCATGCCTTCAGCAAAGCGATGCGATGGCCGCGTTTCTGGGCGAGCGTGGTGGCGTGCAAGGTGACACTCGCCAGGTGGTGCCACGATGAGGCTGTCACCTGGTGGTATTCGTCATATTTTTTCGCGAATACAATGCCGGAGCGTTGCTCGCCTGTCAAGCGTCCGCGGGGGTGAGGAGTCAGGGAAGGTACGAGCTACGAGCTTCGAGCTCCGAGCTGAGACCGATCAGCCACCAGCCACCAGCCGTCCGTAGGGGCGCGATACATCGCGCCCGGTCAGAAATCGTAGGGTTGCGTTGCATCGCGCCGACCCTTGATGCGCCGAGACGCGCGGGTGCCCGGCGCCTGACGCGCGATGCCGGCCATGGGGCGGCGATGCAGGAATTCCGCCGATCATCTCGGTCAAGTTGATCGCTCAGCCCTGTCGCGGTGGTGCGCGTTGTGCGCCTGCTTCGGCGATGCGTCGCCCTCCAGCGAGCCCGCCCGCGCAGTTTTTTGCCCCGCGCTCGCGGCCCGCGCAACGCCGTCGGATGCATGTGAACAGGACGGGCACGATGCATCGCGTCCCTACAACATCGAACGGCTGACGGCTGCTCGCTCGAAGCGCGAAGCGCGGTGCTCCTTAGCCCTGAACCGGAATTTCCGCGTTGCGCAGCACGTAGATCTGATCGGGTGGATTACCGGGCGACTCGCTGGCGTAGATCAGCCACGGCTTGCCCACCACATCTGTGGTGATGACTGCCTGTCCCTGCGTGTTCGGATCATCCCGCGTCAAGATCACTTCAACGCCGGGCGCGATTGACCGGAATGGAATCGCCACCGCGCCCACGTCCACGACGCCACTCGTGCCAACGTTGTACGAGACGTAGACCGTTCCATCCTGGCTGACCGTGACCGAGGGGTAGGTTCCCTTGGGTCCAAAGGTGAGGAGCACATCACCGCTCCACTGGCGCGAATCCGGCGGCAAGCGGCGCAGAAACAGAAACGTGTCGTTGGCCTGCCGGGCGAAGACCATGACGACACCGCCGTGCGGATCGGCGGCGAGATCGACGTAGCGCCCACCGAACCGGTCACCTCGCCCAAACACGAGCGCCTCCGGTGTTGACCAGCCATCCGGGTTGTCAACAGGCCGGGTTGCCCAATCGATATGCGCCGCGCCGAACTCGATGCCAAGATCGGCCGTGTAGACCGACCACACGATGACCAGGCGGTCGCCATCCACAACCAGCTTCGGCGTCAGCGACGCAGCCGTCGGGAAATGATTGTTCACCAGGTAGGGGACTGACCACGTGTCGTCGCCGGGCTTCTTTTCACTCAGCAGGATGTCCGCGTTTGCCGCCGAGGCCTTCCGCGCCTCCGGGCTGAACAATCGCTGATCTTGCCAGGCGACGAAGAGCGTATCGTCCGCGGCGATGGCGAGTGCCGCTTGAATCTGGTGTCCTGCCTGCGGGTCGGGCGCGACCGGCACCGGCTCGATCCAGCCGCCATTGCCATCCTCGTGGGTGTACACCAGTGTGCTGAACGACGTCTGATCTGCCTTGGCTCGCACCGAGTAGACCACGTGGACAAAGCCACGGCTATCGACCACTGCGGACGGGCCGAAGGAGATTTGACCTCCCGGCAGCGGCTGGGCCGGACTCCACTCCCCGATCGCCGGATCGAAGTGCGCCGCGTAGACGCGGTTGTTGCCCGCCGTTGGGCCATCGGCTGCCGCGGCGGTGAAGAAAGCCCAGGCGCCACCGTCCGGCGTTGCCACGAGCACGGGCTCATACGGGATGTAAACTGTGTACGTGCGATCCACACCCTCGGTGCGGACAGGCAGCGCGGTGCGCTCGGGCTTCGTTGTGCGCGCGACACCGTGCGGGCCGGTGCAAGCTCCCCACAGGCCGGCAAGCTGGAACTGCGCCTGCTGCTGGCTGCCGGACATCCAGGCGGAATACGGTCCTTGCGCACCAGGCATGAGCGCGGCAAACCCATCGGCCACCATGCGCTGGTTGAGCAATTGGCGCGTGCCATCGCTGAGCTCCGCCCAGACGTAGGCAAATCCGCCACTCACTGGCTCGAAGAGGACGCGGTCGCCAGCCAGTTTCTTCAAGCGCGCCGTTGATTGGCCACCAAAACACTCCTCGGGCAGCGGCGGATCGAGCGCGGCAAGGCGAACCCGCTTGATATCCCCGGTGATATCGAGTGTTGCCCCATCCGGCACACGGCGCACGCGTGCGGTGGTGAGCGTGGGCGGCTCGGTGACCGGTGGCAACGCCTGGAGATCGCTGCCACGAGCAAAGACGCCAGTTAGCGGCAGCGCCTCATTGTCGAGGACAAGCGCGGGATCTGCTGCTGCCTGCTCGATCTGGAAAACGAGCACCAGCCTGGCGGTGCGGCCGCTCCGGATGCGCACTCCGTCATCCACGCTGCGGGGCTCAAGCCGCAGCTGGCTCGCCACATTCTCTGTGGTTCGGCGCGCAAATCCCCGTGGCTCCCCGCCCCCGACCACCCGGATCCCAAAATCGCTGGGGCGCAGCGTGGCATCACGCGCGGTCCAGTTCGTCACATCTGCGATCACGACAATCCAATCGCGATCCTCTTGCGCACGCAAGCCGGCCTCGGAAACCGCGGCCGCGCGCACCGCCGTCACCACAGCGATCCGCCAGCCAGCGGCCGCGAAAACCGGAGCGAGTTGGGGTGTTTCGGTGACCGGGCTAGCGACCGGCGTCGCGTCAGGTGCCGCTCCGGGCGTGGGTGTTGAACCGGTTTGGGCGGCAAGCTGTGCGGCGCCGCCCTGTGACAAGAGGGCCAGAAGAAGCCCGAGTGTCGCAATCAGGCCGAGCTTGCTATTCCACCGCATGCGGTTCGTGTCCCCCTCGCTGACTCCTGACGATCTCCCGCCACCGGTCGCGCCATTGTTCCCCGGGCGTGCTGCCCGCACGCCATGCTGCTCAGGTCATGATGTGTTGATGCTTACGGTACTCGTTCGCACCCCCTTCCGGCAAAGGGAGAACCAGAGCGCGTCAGGGTGTCATGCCATCGAGGGGAAAAGGCGTCCCGGTTGCCTGGACCGGGACGCCAGCAGAAGGGGGTTGGCCCGGAGCGTGGCTGGCACTCCAGGCCGGGGAGAGGAGGATATCGCTAGGAGGGACGCCGCATCGAGAGCGCCTCCCGCGAGCCTGCTCTTATCGTGTGGCCTCGCCACGCGCTTGTCGTCCGCAAGATTACGTATTCGCCCCTGGGAATTTTCCCTGGAGGACATTTTGGCCAGCGCGTGCTCCTCTCTCAAGAGGCGCCCCCATCCTAATCGGTGATCTGATCGGTAGCTGCTTCAGCCTCATACGGGGGGAACCGGAAATCCATCCCCCGCTCTAGCAGCCCGCCATGTCCGAGTCCGGCCAGGTCGTCGAGCGAGGGACGCTCGCCGGCCATGATCCACGGGAGAATCAGGTCGGCCGAGGTGGACTTCGAATACATGGAGCACGAGGCGAGATTGAAGATAGGCGTGGCGTCCTTGTAGGCAAGCCAGAGCATGCTGCCGGGGTGGGCCGCGGCGCCAAATTTCACCATTTCCGCGCCGATACGCGATAGTGCCTGCAGCGCCGCGTCGAGGGGATCAATCGTGTTGCCGCCGCCGGTAAGGATCAAGCCGGCGCCCTGCTCGATGAACGTGGTGATCGCCTGGGCTACCTGGGCGGCATCGTTCGGAAGATCGGCGAACCCGATCACCGACCCCCCATACCAGCCGATCTTGCGCGACACCGTCTGGCGGAAGCGGTCTCGGGCGCGTCCCTCCATGGCCTCGGTCGAAACGACACCGACCTTGAGGGGCAAAAAGGCCTTGACTTGGATAACGGGTTGGGCGGCCGCGAGCCGCTCTGCCGTCTCGAGAATTTCCCGGTCGATCGCCACCGGGGCAATCTTCACGCCGGCCAGCATGGTGCCTGGCAGTACCACCAGGCGATCATAAAGAGTGAAGATCGTTACGCCGGGCAAGCGATTGAGCTGAAGCAGTGTGGCGGTATCGATGCGCAAGAGCCCTTTGCGACGGGCGATGAGATTGACGCGGCTTTGCCTCGGCCCCTGCAGCTCGATGCCGTCACCGGCCACCGCCTGGGCGAGACGCATTCCGGCCTCATCCTCATGTACATCGTTGGGACCCAAGCGAACTGCGTGAATCGGGCGACCAACCGTCGCCAGGATGGGCAGGTCGGCGGCGGTGAGCCGGTGGCCCTTGTGGAAGAGGCGGCGGCCATTGGCGCTCACCTCCTCGGTGATGATCGCGCCGAGCACGCCGTCAGGCTCATCGATTCGAGCGGGATCAAGCACAAACGCTTCCATGGTGGTAGGTCCTTTCTGTCCTCGCGCTGTCCTGGCGTGGCAGCGCGGTGCGCGCTCCTGGCACAAAGACTACCGGGAAACGCGCGGCATTGTGGAGGGAGCCGTCCGTAGGGGTCGGGAGTCAGGGATCGGGAAGCGATCAGCCATCAGCCTTCAGCCATCAGGAATGAGCCGATGGCCGGTCGGCGCGCGATGTACCGCGCCCGTCCACCCCGCGTCCGTTGGACGGCATCGCGCGGGGTGCGAGTGGGGCCTCAAGCCCCGCGCTCAGCCTACAAAGCCCCCTGAAGGGGCGAGAACGAGGCGACCGTGTGTGAAAGATCAGCGGGCTTTAGCCGGCTTTGTGATCTCAGCGCGGGTCTTGAGGCCCGCGCGAATCGTGCTGAGCCATGTCCCGAGCAATGCGAGGGAGCGGAGACGTTCGCCCCGCGCTCCCACCCCGCACGATGCCATCGGACGGATGTGAGCCGGATGGGAGCGAGCAATCACACCCACAGATGATGCGCGGGGTCGCGCTGATGGCTGATCGCTCTCAGACCCCTGACCCCTGACTCCTGACCCCTGGGGAGGCCACTGGTGCCTCCCCAACCGATGCCTCGAAGCTCGAAGCTTCTATGCCCCCGACCCCTGACTCCTGACTCCTCGCTAGCCCCCAGCCCCTAACCCCTAACCCCGACACCGGCCCTGACGGCTGCTAACTGAAAGCTCCCGCGTTTTACACTGGCGCGGATCGGCCCGCCGAGTGGCAAGGAGGAGGGATTCGTGCGCGAACGCCTGGGATTACCCGGACCACTGGCCCCGGTCTTCTGGGGCATGGTCTTTCTGGAGGGCACATTCGGTGCCTATGTCAGCATTTGGCCACTCTGGATCGACTACCTCGGAGCGCCAGTCGCGGTGGTCGGTCTCCTGCTCGGCGCTGGGGGATTTCTGCGCCTGGGCGTGCTCATCCCATCGGCAGCGATCGCCGAATTGTTGGGCTATCGCCGTGCGATTCTGATCAGCCGGGCCGTCACTGGTGGTGGCTTGCTCGTTGCCGCGGTCGCCACCCACTGGAGCCATTTGTTGCTGGTGATCCTGGCAACTGCGGTGGGCGAGCTCGCGTTTCCCCTGGTGCAATCGCTCGTGGCTGGCCTGGGCGGGGAGCAACCGGTCCGCTCGTTCACCCTCGTCTTTGCGGTGGGGCCATCGGTGGCCCTGATCGTGGCGCCGCTGCTCTGTGGCCTGCTGGTGGACATCTGGGGGATGCGCGCGGCCTTTGTGCTTGCCGCGGCCTTCACGGCCATTTCGCTGCTCTGCTTCTCCCGAATCGTTGATCCACCAGCCGCGACATCGCGGGCGGCGGGAACAGCGTCTACCTATCGCGCGGCTGCCGCCGATCCGGGGGTGCGCCTCGTGATCGGCCTGCTCCTGGCGGCCGTCTTCGCACTCTCGCTCGGTACGTCCTTTGTGCCGGTGTTCCTGGAGGACGTGCGAGGCATGAGTCCTGCCACGATCGCCAGCCTGAGCGCGGCGGGCGCCCTTGGCTCCGCCAAATTCGGCCTGGCGGTGGCGCGGCTGCGGCGCTTGCACGAGTCGCCGTTCGTCGCCGTGGCCATCGCGGTCGCCGCCACCGCGCTCAGCTTCATCCTCTTCCGCTCGACCGCGGCCACGGCCCTCTTGCTGCTCGCGTTCCTGTTTCGCGGCGGGCTGTTCTCGACGTGGGCGCTGCTGGCGGCCACGCTGGGGGAGCTCGCGCCCGCGGCGCACCGGGCGCGGGCGTTCGCGCTGGGTGAGATGGCGGGCGGCATCGCCTTTGCCCTCGGCCCGATGGCTGCCGGCCCGCTCTACGAGCAGCGCGCCAGCCTGCCGCTGGAGGCGGCAACCGCGCTCGCGCTCCTGCTCGTTCCCGCGCTCGTCCTCGCCCAGCGCCGCACCAATCGCCTGCGCCCTGGCGCCACGGCGGCCCCGGCCTTTCATCCCGCCGATGGGCCGTAGCCGCACCCCCTCACGCGGCGGCGTGGGCGTGGCGCGTCTCCAGCACGAGCCAGTTGCGCTCGTCGAAGCCGTTCAGCAGCGGGGAGGCGTGCCGCGCCGGCACGAAGACGCGCAGCTCGCGCATCGCCCGGCCCATCGCCACGTACAGCACCCTGCGCTTCAGCAAGAGCTTCTCCTCCGCCTGCTCCGCGCCCTCCATCAACGGCGCCAGGAAATCGCCGCCAGGGTATAGCCCCGCCACCGCCACGACCGGGAACTCGAGGCCCTTGGCGGCATGGAAGGTCAGCACCTTCACCTCCTCCGTCTCCAGCTGCACCTCCTGGCTCGGCATGAAGCGCGCGGGCAGCCCCCGGCTGCATAGCGTGCTGGCCACGCTCTCCCCAATCTGGTTGCTGGGCACCAGCACCGCCAGGCAGCCCAGCCCGACGCGCTGGCGGCGGGCCGTCTCCCGGAGCCAGCCCACCAGCTCGTCCGCCTCCAGCGCCGGACTCGCCAGCCGCACCAGCGCCGGCGCCGGCCCGCTCCGCACCGCTTCCTGCTCGGCACGGATCTCCTCATCGGCTTCCGCCCCGTGCAGGTAGCTGGCGACCGCTCGCGCGATCTCCTTCGTGGACCGGTAGTTCTTCCGCAAGACACCCGTGCGCCCCCGAAACCGCAAGTCCTCGTGCACGCGCCGCCAGCTGAAGCCAGTGCCGTAGATGGACTGGTTGCCATCCGCCGTGATCAGCAGATCGCCAGCAGGCTTGCAGAGCGCGACCAGCATGCGGATCGCCACCGGGTCGAGGTCCTGCGCCTCATCGATGACCACCGCGTCGTAGGGCGCCGGTCCCCGGTCAGCGCGCACCAGGTCCAGGGCCAGCCGCCGGTTTTCGGCAAAGGTGGGCGGATGGTGCTTGGCGCGCATCAGCTCTCGCCGGATCTCCATCACCCGCCAGATCGCCCGCCTCTGCTGCGCGGAGAGCCGGACGCGCCGGCCGCGGCGCTCCTCCGCGAGATACGCCTCCAAGCTGTCCAACTCCCGGCCGATGATGACTCGCTCGATCTCCTCCAGCACGTAGTCGGGCGAGAGATTCGCAATGCGTTCGGCGAGCTCCGCATCTTCTCCAGGACTGCTCCGCAGGCGCTGGATTGCCTTCCGCACCTGATCGCGCACGATGCCATCGTCCGCGCTCTTTCCTGATAGTCCTGCCGCCTGTAATATCTCCGCGACGAGGTTATCGACGGTGCGCACTTCGACGAGCGCGGCATCCGCCTCGCCGAGCAGGGTTTTCAGCATCTCCTGCGCGGCGTTCACGAGCGCGTTGGTGTACGTCGTCACCAGGATGCGCGGCCGCGGTTGCCCCTTCTTGCGGGCCTGGCGCAACACCTCCCGCACCCGGTACAGCGCGATGACGGTCTTGCCGGTCCCTGGGCCGCCCTTCAAGAGCGCTGGCCC
>JBHOQQ010000084.1:0-30759 GCA_042408955.1 Thermomicrobiales bacterium | reverse complement strand
GCGGCTCGGAATGCGGGTGCTCGGGCGCCGGGAGCTCCGGGCGGAAGCCGCCGCGCAAGGCATGCCATTGCCGCGCGCCTTCGCCGAGTTTGCCGACGAGCCAGCGTTGAGTGTCGCGCTCCCCATTGGTGCGTCTCCCTGGTATCTCAGCGTCGGCGAGTTGGAGTTCGATGACGCCTTACGTGGGTCGTTTGCCGCGCTCGACCAGCCGGCATCGCTCCTTGAAGAGTTCGCTCAAGAGCGCCGTGCGATCCTGCTCACCGTGGCCAGCCTCATCTTCGATATCGCCTCGCGAGACGATGCCATCATCGTCGGCGCCGGAGCGCAGTATCTGCTCAGTGGCATTCCCGGTGTCATCCGGCTCAAAGCCATCGCGCCCGCCGACGTGCGCAGGGAGCGGCTCACGGCCACCTATGATCTCTCGGCGGATGACGCGCTCACTGCCATCGAGCGCGCCGACCGGGAGCAGCGTGACTACAATCGGGCTGTTTTCGGTGCCGATTGGGATGACCCACTGCACTGGGACCTGGTCATCAACACCGAAGTGCTCGATCCGGCAGCGGTGTGCGACTGCGTTACCGCCCTGGTTGTCCGCGACGGCTCGCGGCTCTCGATTCCCCCGGAACATCGCGCAGCGCTGTCGCACGCCGCGATGGTCAACAGAATCCTCCGGCTGGAAGCGCCGCCAGCAATTTGGCTGCTGGCAATGCCAAAGGCAGATAGCGTGATCCTTCAGGGAGATGTGCTTTCCGCCGAGCACGCCGACGAGGTGCTCCGGCTTGTGCAGAGCACCGGCGGCAGCGTTCCGATCGAACTTGCCGTCACCGTCGCTGGCCGGGCGCTGGCGCCCTGAGCCCGGCGGTGGCCCGGGCGGGGCGCAGTACCGGAAGCCAAGGCGCGGTCAGCATCATTGGGTCAGGCGGATCGTCGTCACGCCACCGACGGAGCCAGGCTTCCAGCCCGGCTTCCCACCGCCTTTGACGCTGTAGGAGTAGAGAAACTTGCCATAGTACCTATTCTCGCTCGGACTTCCGGCAACGAGGTAGAAAGCGGCCCAGCCCACCGTGTACATGCCCCGGTTGTTGTCTGATTCTGGGGGATCGTTCACGGCGATCGGCAAGATAATCACGCAGTTGGTTGGCAAGGTGCCGGCCTTGCACCCCCCCGGCCCTTGCACATCCTGCTTGACGACGAGCCCGGTCGCATCACCCTCTTTGTACTGGAACCAATCTGGCGTCTTCTTTCCGGCATTTGCTGCCTGATCTGCCGCCCCTTTGTACCGCTCGGCCTTCGCATCGCAATCCTCGACGCGAGGACCGTAGATCTCAAACCACCGGCCGTCCGCTTCCTTGTTGAATATCCATTCCCCGTTGACCCGCGTGAGGAGATTGAAAGTGTTATTCCCATTGCCGGCCACTTTCGTGCGCACCCCGCAGACGAGGAACGGGCCGTCTAGCGGCGGATTCGCCAGAATCTGGACGTTGGCCGTCGCTTCCGCGGTCGTCGAGGCGCTCGTGATCCCGAAGAGCCGCATGAACAAGGTGCCGTGGCTCTCTGCCACATGCACATGGACGCCGGTGGCGGTTGGGGGAGGTGAGCCGGTGCATGCCCCGACACTCGTGTGCGGCCCGGCGTCGGTGACGTAGGAGCACTCCGTTACCGACAGGCTGGTTCCGGGCAAGACGTTCTGTGCCACCGTCGTCGAGACCGGTGTCCACGCCACCTCTTGGCGCAGCACCGCCGACGCGCCCGCCAGCGCCCCCGCATCCGCGGCATTTTGTGAGTTCCGCCGGTTGGCGAAGGCATAGCCAAGGTCCGTCGCCAAGCCCAGCATGCCGAGCATCGCGGTCGCAAACAACGCGAACATAATCAGAATCTGACCGGTTTGGGCCGCGCTGTGCTGATCTGGCTCACCTGGCCGCTTCCCGGGTACGACATCTGCGTGAGTGCGCACGCCGTCCATTAGAGCACCCTCATCGTTGACTTCACACGAAGATCGAACCGTGGCAACCCGAAGAACGCGCCAAGAAACTGACCCGTCACTGGCGTGAATTGCCACGTTGATTCGACCGTCACTCGGTCCCCAGCGACCGCGGTGCCGCAGTTGCCGTTGCTGCACGTTACGGCAATGCTCGCCACGGGCAAGTCTTCAGCATGGCGAGTCACGTAGGAGCGGATCTTGTCGGTTGCTGCCGGCTGATGCGCCGCGTATTCGGCACCCTCGCGCACCGCGTTCGTCATCTCGATATAGCCGAAAAACAGCCGTCCCACATCGATCGTGCCGAGCATGATCAGCAGCATGATCGGAACCGCGATCGCGAGCTCAAGCAGGCTTTGCCCGCTTCTCGCGCAGTTCTTCGTTTGGCGCTTGTGTGCAACCCTGGATTGGACCCGGCAAAGCATGGCGCTCACCATGATGCTCACTGTTTCCGTGAACGTCCTCACGCTTTCGACGTTTTCCCTCATCAGACTAGCGGTGCATCCGCTGGAAGACCATTGCCCGAGAGGACGACGTTTCACGCGCCCGCACGAACAGGTTGCGCGGCCCACGACAATACACCCAGGCCGTTCGGATAGGCCAGACCCGCCCATGTGGGATCCGGTTCCTGACAGGAACATCGGGGGAACGCTCCGCTCGTCATGCCCAGGCATGAGTCAGCGCCGCGCCGGAGCATACTTGCCGATTCTCCACGAGTATTCCTGAACGATGGCGCTCCATTCGTTCTCAGTGACGTTTGATTCTGCCAAAGAGGTGACAACTGGGCTAATGACATGTCACCGGAGCGAATCCTAGTGTACGGGTGCGTGAGGGGATAGTGCATGGGATCAGCGGAAAAGATCGATGTTTCGGCAGTGTTCTGCCATTTCTGCGGCATGTGGCAGCAGGGTGGGCAGCGCTGCGCGAACTGTGGCGCAACCCTGCCTCCGCGGTGTCCGGCTTGCAAGCACCTTGTCCGAGCGGGCACACACTTTTGCCCAGAGTGTGGCACGGCGATCGCACCACCGCCTCCTGGTCCTGTCCTGATCAGCAACGTAGCGTGGCCGCTGGCAACCTGGCGCGCACCTTCAATGAAGCCTGCTCTGCCACAGATTCCGTCACCTCCGAGCAGCCACGACGTGCACGCATGGCTCCAGCACGTCGCGACGAGCGCATACCCGCCACACAGCCAGTCACTTGAAGAACGTTTCGTGGCAGCCAGCCTTCCGCGCTCCGCTCGCGGCAGTGCGTTGTTGGCCGCCGTTGAAGGGCTCGTACTCCTCCTCGTGGGGAATGTGCTCTTCAGCGTGGGTTTGAGCGAGGCGGCCACGCATCTGCCTCAGCTAGAAGGCATCTTGAGCGGCGTGCTGTGGTTGGTATGGCTCGCGGTGCCCATAGGCTGCGCGATTTGGATCTGGCGGAGCTTGGGGTGGAAATGGGGCGTGTTGACACTCTTCTTCCATCCCGCCGCCATTGCCAGGTACATCTACAACCAGCGGAGCGGGACGAGGTCGGTACGCACCGGGCAGGCGTTATCACCGTTTCCCACGAGGATACTGGCTGGGTGCCTGACCGCCTTTGGCGTGGCAGCATGGATTACCGCCAGTTCCATAGCCGGTGTCTCGGAAGGGGTGGCGCCCGCTGCCAGTGCGCCGGATATCATTGCGCAGGCCACCAGCGCGGCTGATCAGGATGCCGGCATCGGTGATGATCTGTATACCTTTTGGCAGGCAAACTTCGCGGCGAACGGCCTTGACTACGAGGGTGCCGATTACCATGTCTTCGAAGACAATGTGATGACCGCGTGCGGCGAGGCGAGCCAGGTGGAGGGCCCCGCGTTCTACTGTCCGCTGGATGAGACGATTTACGTGTCGGCAGCTTGGCGGACTGCCATCAAGCAGCATTTGGGAGATTTCCCGTGGGTGGTAGTGGTCGCGCACGAATGGGGTCACCATGTTGAGGAGCAACTCGGGATCTGGGCTTCCCCTGCTTCCCCGCTCACGGGCGGTGTGTATGGCGTTTAGCTTGAACTAGAGGCCGATTGCCTCGCTGGCGTCTATGTCCATGACGCTGAAGCGCAGGATCGGATCGATGCCACCGATGTGCTCGCGGCCGTGGATCTTATGATGCGCGTCGGCGATCCGGCGGGGACCCCCTGGTTTGATCCGGACGCGTACGGGACGGCTGCGCAGCGCGTTGAGGCATTCGTCAGCGGTTACCGCTTCGGTCTGCCCGGCTGTGGGTATACGAGGTAGGCATCGGCGATGCACGCTGCGGCAGAGATTGCACGAGGCCCGTACAATCCCGGAGACAGTCTCGGCAAGCAGGATGATCCGGAGAGGAGAGGCGCAGCATGGCCGTCGAAGCGCGAACCCATCAGAGAACCGCGGCCGCGATGGAAAAGCTTTGGCACGAACTTGTCTCCGAGTATCGACGCCGAACGCCGCGGTCTGGAGAACTTTTTGCCGCGGCGCGGCGGGTGATGCCGGGCGGGGACACGCGAACGGTCGCGTTTCACCCGCCGTACCCACTGACGGTGGATCGTGGCCTGGGTTGCCGGTTCACCGATGTGGACGGTAACGACTACATCGATTGCCTCAACAATTACACCTCGCTGATTCACGGTCACGCGCATCCGGCGATTGTCGCCGCCGTGCAAGCGCAGCTGCCGAAGGGAACGAATTTCGCCACGGCACTGGAGGAGCAAACGCGGTTGGCAGGAATCCTCACGTCGCGCGTGGCCTCAGTGGATCTGGTGCGGTTCACGAACTCCGGCACCGAGGCGACGATGAATGCCGTCCGCGCTGCCAGAGCGTTCACCGCACGGGATGTGATCGTAAAGATCGAGGGTGGCTATCAAGGCACCTATGATGACTTCGAGGTGAGCGTTCATCCGGATCTCGCGCTGGCCGGACCGGATCATGCGCCGGTTGCCACGCTTGATGCCCAGGGCGTGCCACGAAACACGGTGGCGAACGTCCTGGTCATCCCATACAACGATCTGGAGGCCGTCACGCGGCTGATGGAAACGCGTGGCGCAGAAGTGGCGGCGATCATCGTTGAGCCAGTGCTTGGGGCCGGAGGCATGATCCCGGCGCACGCGGATTACCTCCTCAGGTTGCGGGAGCTTGCCACTACATCTGGCAGCTTGCTCATCTTTGACGAGGTGATGACCTTCCGGCTCGCGCCCGGTGGCATGCAGGAGCGCTATGGCGTGCGTCCCGATCTGACGACGTTCGCCAAAATCATCGGTGGTGGGTTCCCGGTCGGCGCCTTCGGCGGGCGGGCAGAGGTGATGGAGTTGTTCGATCCGAGCCGGCCGCGGCCGCTGTGGCAATCCGGCACGTTCAACGGCAACGCGATCACGATGGTCGCGGGAGCCGTGGCAATGGAGCACTATCCAGCAAACGAGGTAGCGCGCATCAACCGGTTGGGTGACCGGCTTCGGGCTGGCATGGATCGTGCTCTGCGCGAAGCGGGCGTTCTTGGCTCGGCCACGGGCTACGGCTCGTTCGTCGGGTTGCATTTCACGGAAGCGCCGCCGCGAAACTATCGAGACGCGGCGAGGGGCGACCAAGTGCTCAAGCGGATCGTCCACTTGGGGCTTCTGTTGGAGGATGTGTTCTGCGCACCGCGGCTCATGTTCTGCACATCCACCGCGATGGACGAAGCGGTGATCGACGAGGTGGTGGCCGCGTTCCGGCGCGTGCTGGCAAGGATCGTCTGAGATGCTGGTGCTTGCTGCCAGCGCCATGGAGTGCTGAGCACCCATTTGACAATTCGCGCGAGATTAAGGATCATCTGCAAACACCGGCCACAAGTGGAGTTGGCTGCCAAATCCCGAGTCCGATGAAGTGCGAAGGAGGCAGACGATGGGTAGTGATCTTTTCCGGCGGTCCATCTCACGGCGGAGCTTTGTGCGCGGCAGCAGCGCGGCGCTCGCGGCAACGCTCTCGCCAGCCACCCTGCGGCGCATCGAAGCGGCTGCACAGTCTTCGACGCCGACTACGAACGTTCAAGGGACGAAGCTGCGCATCCTCCAGTGGAGCCATTTTGTTCCGGCCTACGACACGTGGTTCGATGCCTTTGCCAAGGCATGGGGTGAAGCGAACGGCGTTGAAGTGACAGTTGATCACATCAACACCGCCGATGTGCCAGCCACGATCGCGGCTGAGATCAGCGCCGGAGAGGGGCATGATCTCGTCGAGCACATCGCCTCCCTGGCGCAGTATGAAAAATCCATGCTCGATATGACCGATGTCGTGCAGGAAGCCAGCGCGCGGCACGGTGAGCAACTGGCGATGGCGCGCAAGAACTCGTTCAATCCCACCACCAACCGGTTTTATGGATTCTGCCATGGGTATGCACCGGATCCAGGTGACTACCGAAGGAGCCTGTGGGAGAAGGCGGGCTATCCCAATGGGCCATCAACGTGGGACGAGCTGTTGGAGGGCGGCACCAAGATCCGGAGCGAGCAAGGTGTCCAGATGGGCATCGGCATGTCGAACGAGATCGACTCCCGGATGGCAGCCCAAACGCTGATGTGGGCCTACGGCGCGGCGATCCAGGATGAAAACGAGAACGTCGTCATTAACTCTCCGGAGACCGTCGCTGCGGTCGAGTACATGGCTCAGTTGTTCAAGAACTGCATGACCGATGAGGTGTTCGGCTGGAATGCCGCGTCGAATAACCAGTTGTTGATTCAAGGCCAGGCGTCCTACATCCTCAACTCGATCTCCGCGTACCGAACCGCGCAAGAAGCACAGCCGGACGTTGCCAAGGACATCTTTTTCACCCGGCCACTGGTTGGTCCGGCTGGTCCGGAGCGAGCGCTAGCGCACGGCCATGCGGTCTTCATCTACCAAATTCCCAATCACGCGGAATACCCGGACACGGCGAAAGAGTTCATCCTGCACCTCGTCGATAACTACAAAGACGCTTGCTATGAAAGCAAGTTCTACAACTTCCCGGCTTGGCCGAGCCTGACACCGGATCTGTTCGCCGAGGGAGGCTGGCTCGATAACGATCCGTTTGGGTCGGAGCCGCCGGACAAGCTCGCCGTGCTCAAGGACGCGAACGATTGGACGACGAATTTGGGCTGGCCAGGACCGGCCAACGCGGCTATCGGTGAGATCTTCAATCTGCCGATCTTGCCGAACATGATGGCGCGCGCCGCGAGAGGCGAGCAGACCGCCGCGGAGTCGGTCGCCCAGGCCGAGGCGGAAATCAAAGAGATCTTCGAGCGCTGGAAGGCAGAAGGGCTGATCGGCGGCGGTCAGGCGTAGGGATCGGCACGACGATGTGGGGCAGCGGCGAGGGGTTGGTCACTCCTCGCCGTTTGCGTTTACCATTGTTATGTAACCTCTGAGTTGAACCGGAGGCATGGTCTGTGTCGGCAGCCACGCGAAGCGTGGGAAGGAAGACTTGCGTACGAGTTACAGCGGGGTACGGCGTAAGCCATGGCAACAATTGAAGTGCGCGGCCTGACGAAACAATTTGGCGATGGACCTCCCGCCGTCGATCACATCGATCTCGCGAGTGAGGACGGCGAATTTCTCGTGCTTCTCGGGCCATCGGGGTGTGGAAAGACAACGCTCCTGCGGATGATCGGGGGATTGGAGACACCGACGGAGGGCGATGTCCTGATCGGTGGCCGGGTGGTGACGAACCTACCGCCGCGGGCCCGGAAGATCGCAATGGTGTTCCAGTCGTATGCGCTCTATCCTCACATGAGCGTCTACGACAACATTGCCTTTCCTCTCAAGGCCCAAGGAATGCCCAAGCACGAGCAGCGGAAGAAGGTTGCCTGGGCGGCTTCGATCCTCGGTATCGAGCAGTTCCTCAATCGCAAGCCGCGGCAACTCTCTGGCGGTCAGCGGCAGCGTGTGGCGCTGGCGCGAGCGCTCGTTCGGGAGCCGAACGTTTTTCTGCTCGATGAGCCATTGTCAAACCTTGATGCTCAGCGGCGCGCCTCGGCCCGAGACGAGTTGCAGCAGTTCCAGCGCAGCATCGGCACGACGACGATCTACGTCACCCACGATCAGGTTGAGGCGATGGGCATGGGCGACCGCATCGCCGTCATCGACCGGGGGCGCATTCGACAACTCGGCACGCCGAAGGAGATTTACGACGAGCCGGCCGATACGTTCGTGGCCACGTTCCTTGGAACGCCGCCGATGAACCTGGTCGAGCGAGACGGGCTTATCTTCGGGTTCCGCCCCGAGCACTTTGCTCCGGCGCGCCCCGATCAGCCGGAAGATTCCCTGGTGCGGTTCCCCTTCGTCGTCCACCGCGAGGAATATCTTGGGTCTGAGCGCCTGTTGTACGGCGAGATCGGTCAGGCCAAGGCCGTTGCCCGGTTCCCAGCGACTGCTGCGGTTGAGGTTCGCATCGGCCAGCCGGTCGACTATGTCGTCGAGCGGCACCATCTCAAATTCTTCGATCCGCGCACCGGCTTGCGGACCAGGGGCTAAGACCGGAGGAGAACGATCATGAGCACCGTAACCGGCAGGCCCGAATCGTCCGCGCTCCCTTGGGCGGAGGAAGCGATCGAGGTGCGAGGGCGCTACCTGCTCGATCGCGCGGGCGTCCTCGGACCGCTCATGCTGCTCCCTGCCATCATCTACATCGTTGCGCTGGTCGGCATCCCGCTCGTGCTGGCGGTGCTATACAGCCTGAGCGATGTAACGGTCGCGGATCAGAGCATTGATTGGGTGGGGCTGCGGAATTTTCGCACGGTCATCAAGAACGAGACGTTTCAAACCGCCCTCAAGAATACGTTTCTCTTTGCGGCGGCTTCCCAGGTGATCGTGATTGTTCTTGCCAATGTGCTGGCGCTGGTGTTGTCATCCGAGTTTCGCGGCAAGCGCCTCGTACGGTTTCTCGTGCTCCTGCCGTGGACAACTCCGATCGCGCTGGCAACCTTAGGCTGGCTCTGGATGCTTGACAATGTGGCGAGCCCCATTGATGCGCTGCTCCGGATGGTGCATCTGATCGGGCCGCAAACGCTCTTCGATCCCCACGCGCGTGCTCCCCTGCTTGACATCCCGTTCGGCGACCGGAACGTCCGGTGGCTGTCCAAACCCGATTTGGCGCGCCTGGCGGTGTTGACCGTCCATGTCTGGCGCACCTTGCCGCTCGCAACGGTTATCTTGCTCGCCGGGCTGACGGCGATCCCGCAGGATGTGAAAGACGCGGCCGAGGTGGATGGCGCCAGCTTCTGGCGGCAGTTGTTCTACATTCGGCTGCCGCTGCTGGCGCCGATCATGGCCGTGGCCGTGTTGTACGGCGTGGTCTTCACCTTTACGGATATGACGGTCGTCTATGTCCTAACACGTGGTGGACCGGTTGATTCGACGCAAGTGCTCGCAAGCTGGGCGTTCTTTAAGGGCGTCGAAGGAAGCAATCTTGCACAGGGTGCGGCAATCGCGCTCTTCCTCTTCCCAGTTCTGGTTGCGGCGGCCGTGGTGATGCTGCGGTTGGCAAGGCGATCGGAGACAGTGTGATGGTAGCAAGCGCGGATATCTACCGGTGGCAGGCAGAAGAGCGCAGCCAGGCGTTGCGCCGGGCGGGACGGCGTGGGGTGCTGTACACCGTCGCGACGTTTTTCGCGCTCTTTGCCGCACTCCCCTTTGCCTGGATGGTCTTCACGATCTTCAAGCAGAACAGTGATCTCTACAACGGTAAGAATAACCCGTTCCTGTACAACGATCCGCCGACACTCGATAACGTCCGCCTGTTGTTTGAGCGGACCAACTACACTACGTTCCTCACGAATACCATCTTCGTGGCGGTGTTCGTCGTCGCGATAACCCTGGTCGCGGCGGTGCCAGCCGCGTATGCGCTCACGCGGCTAACTGGCCGCTGGGGCGAGAGTTTAGGCATCGGCATCTTTCTGGTCTACCTGGTGCCACCGACGCTCTTGTTCATCCCCATGACGCGGATCGTAGCCGAGCTGGGGTTGAAGAACTCGCGGTGGTCCATGGTTGTCGTCTACCCGACGTTCACCATTCCCTTCTGCACCTGGTTGCTGATGGGCTTTTTCAAGTCGATCCCGTGGGATATCGAGGAGCAAGCGATGATCGACGGGTATAGCCGGCTCGGCGCCATTATTCGCGCAGTGATTCCCGTCTCGCTTCCCGGTATTCTGACCGTCATCGCGTTCTCGGTCGCCATGACCATGCATGAATTTGTCTATGCGCTGGCCTTCGTGACCTCGTCGTCCGAGAAGACGGTGAGCATCGGTGTCACGACGGAGCTGATCCGCGGCGACGTTTTCTTCTGGCAATCGCTCATGGCCGCCGCCGCGATCGTCGCGATTCCCGTGGCGCTGATTTACACGTTTTTCCTCGACCGGTTCATCCAGGGCTTCACCTTGGGCGCGGTCAAGGGGTAGCGCGGGCCGTTGCTTGTGGCAAGGGTGGGATGCGTTTCGAGCAAGGGTGAGTGCGTGACGCACATCGGTCAGCGGCATGGCGCTGAGGCGGCGGTTCGCTTGCCGGCCACGAGCATGTTGGGGACATGAGTGACAACGCTGACAAGGGCACGCTCCGGATGGCGATTCGCGTGCTAGCCGTGTCCGATCAAATTGATCCCCGGATTCATAGCTCAACAGTGCGCGAGCGGATGCCGGATGTTGAGCTTGTGTTCGGCTGCGGCGATATTCCGGCGCGGTATCTCGAATTCCTTGCTGACGCGCTCAACAAGCCGGTGTACTTCGTGCATGGCAATCATCTCGAAGAATTAACACGGCTTGGCCACCAGGGAAAGTATTATGAGCCGATGGGGTGCGTTGACCTCGGTGGCAAGGTCGTTCGCGATCGGGACACTGGGTTGTTGCTGGCTGGTCTTCCTGGTTCGCCGAAATATTGTGACAGCGGCCCAGAGCAGTACAGCGAGACCGAGATGATGATGATGATTGTGCGGATGGCGCCGCGCCTGCTATGGAACCGGATACGGCATGGGCGGGCGCTCGATGTGCTGATCACCCATGCGCCGCCGCGAGACATCAATGATCGTCCCGATCCTGCTCACCGCGGATTCCAAGCCATCCGGCGGTTTCTACGATGGTTCAAGCCGGCGTATCATCTGCATGGGCATGTGCATTTGTACGACAGGAACGAAGCCCACACCGCGCGGTTTGAGCGCACAACTGTTGTCAACGTCTATCCCTACAAAGTACTTGATCTCGAGACGAACGGTGCAGGCGCTCCGTTGCGCTCGGCCATGCGAACGATTCGGGCCTAGCACGTCGTCTCGGTGAGGAGCCCATGCTCGAAGAGCAGGTCAACGCCGACTTCGAGCGAGCGCGACACAAGGCGTTCCTGCGCGAGTTGCGCTCGATCCTGCGGCGCGAGCCGAACCGGCTGATTCCCTTTCACGAAGTGCGGAGCCGCATGGCGCCGGAAGGCGAGAGCTATCGCGGCTTGCAAACGGTGCCGTTGGAAAAGATCGTCGGGAGCGTCGATCGCTTCCGGGATTTTGACCGTGCGTTTCTGCCCCGGCAGCGCCACACGGCGAAGCGATGGAAAAGCATTGACCGGGCGTACTATGAAGATGTGACTCTCCCGCCAGTTCAGCTTTATAAGGTGGGTGACGTCTATTTCGTCAAGGACGGCAATCACCGGGTTTCTGTCGCCAGGGAGCGGGGAGTTGAGTATATCGATGCCGAGGTGATCGAGGGGCATATCCGGGTGCCGCTCTATGCCTCGATGTCGCCGCAAGAGCTCCTGCTGCAAGTCGAGTATGCGGAGTTTCTACGGCGCACCGACCTCGACCGCTTGCGTCCTGAGCATGATATTCGGCCAACGGCGCTGGGGCGATACGATGAGATGTGGGACCACATTCTGGTCCACCAGCAATGGCTGAGTGAGCGGGAGCGACGGGACGTGAGCCTCACCGAGGCGGTGACAAGCTGGTACGACGATGTCTATTTGCCGATTGTGAAGGCGGTGTGGCGCCATGATCTGCTGAAGCGCTTCCCTGGCCGCAGCGAGGCTGATCTGTATCTCTGGGTGATGGCGCATCGCGATCTCTTCCTGGGGCGGCCTAGCCGCTCGGTTGATGCCGATGCGCCGGTTGCAGAGCTCGCGGAGGCGGCGCGGCAAGAGGCGCGGCTGGTCCGGCGGCTGAGGCGGGCGACACGGAAGGCTGGACGGAAGATCAAGCGCGCCTTGCAAGTCGAGCCGAGCCGTCCCGAGCCGTGAGCTATCTCGCGGCTAGAGCGCTCTCCTGTCACCATAGAAGCAGAGGGGCTAGCGCCTCAGCGATAATGACCGCTGTAACCGACCTGTCCGTTGATGAAACGCGGGAGGTGAGTCCGATGGCATCGTCGCAGAACGCGCAGCTTGCTTGTCTTCTCCAAGGTCTGCAAAGTGGCCGAATCACACGCCGCCAGTTTGTGAGCGCAGCCGGCCGGCTCGGCGTGGCCGCACCGCTCGCAGCGTCAATCGCCACCCTCAATACTCAAGGGATCTTGGCGAGTGGCATGGGTGAGACCCGTACTGGCGTCTGGTTTCAAGATAGCGGCAAGACGCTGGTGGTTGCTATTGCGCAATCGACGGTGCAACTTGATCCAGCGATTGCGGGTGCGAATGGCTACGGCGACATCATTCCGATCACTGGCAACCTCTTCGAAGGGTTGACTCGTTTCAAGGAAGGAACGGTGGAGGTCGAACCAGCGCTCGCGGAGAGCTGGACGCGATCCGATGATGGGTTGACCTATGTCTTCACTATCCGGCCCGGGGTCACGTTCCATGACGGCACACCGCTGAACGCCAAGGCGGTGGAGACCAACTTCCTCCGCCAGCTAGATCCCAACCATCCTTTGCACTTCGAAGGCATTACGTACGCCGAGATCGTGTTTGCCGAGGTCGCGAGTGTTGAGGCAACTGGCGAGCTCGAGCTGACTGTGCATATGAAGCGGCCGATCGTGTTGCTTCCCGGTAACCTCGCCATCTTCGCCGCAGGTATTGCCAGCCCGACCGCGTTGGAGCAATACAAGCTCGACTTTAGTCAGCACGCGGCTGGCACGGGACCGTTCAAGCTTGAATCATGGACGAAAGATGTCGAGCTCGTCTTTGTCGCGAACGAGCAGTATTGGGGTGGACGGCCAGCACTGGATCGCGTGGTCTGGCGGACGATCCCTGAGGATACCGTACGGGTCTCAGAGCTCAAGACTGGTGGCATTGACGTTGCGAACCAGCTTGATTTCAAAGACGTGGATGACGTGCGCAACGATCCGAACCTTCAGGTCATCACTGGCACGTTCCTCAACGTCCAATTCATGGGGATGAACCAGACAATTCCGCCGTTTGACAACCCTAAAGTCCGGCAGGCCATGCAGCACGCTATCAATAAGCAAAACATTGCTGAGGTCGTTTTCTATGGCAACTACACGATCGGCGCGGGACCAATTGCCCCCGGTCTTCCCGGTTACGACCCAACCTTGGCTGACATGTATCCCTATGATCCAGAGCGAGCCAAGGCACTGCTTAGCGAAGCCGGTGTGAGTGATCTCTCTTTCGATCTGTACAACCGAACCACCTCGTTCTGGCCCTTGCTCGGTCAGCTCGTGCAAGCCGATCTCGCGGCCATCGGTGTCAAGGCGAATCTCATTGCCTTGGAGGACGCCCAGTTTTTTGCGGAGCTCAACGCAAGTAAGGCGCCAGCGTTTCTCAACGACTGGACGTGGGACAATGGCGATCCTGACAACGTGATGTACTCACTCTTCACCGCACCTCGTGCCAAGACGCGCCTCGGATATCAAAATGACGAGGTGAACCGGTTGAATTTGCAAGCGCAGGAGGAGCCTGATCCAGCCAAGCGCGCTGAGCTTTATGTGCAAGCGCAGAAGCTCATCCTCCAAGATGCGATCAAGGTCATCCTGGGATATCCGTCGAGGGCAATCGGTGCCCACAAACGCGTCCAGAATCTCAAGCTCTCACCAGTAGGTAACCTGGTCCTGCGTGAGGTGGACTTGGCATAGCGCAAGCGGTCTGTGGCCGCCGCCCAAGGGCCGTGATGGTGGCGGCCGAGCGCGGCTATTGGAGCCGGCAAGGCGCGCACAAGCCCGGTGCCCAGGCGATGCCCGCTGCTGGCCGGATGACAGGACAGCGCGATGGCTGTGTACCTGTTGCGACGTATCCTCCTGACAATCCCCATCCTGTTCGGGATTTCTCTCGCCGTCTTCGTGATGCTCCACACCGCTGGAGGCGATCCTGCGGTGCTCAAGCTTGGCCAGAACGCCACGCCAGAAGCCGTGGCGCGCCTGCGTCATGAAATGGGTCTCGACCGACCGCTCCTCGTGCAATACGCCGATTTTCTCTGGAACGCGCTCCATGGCGATCTCGGTCGCTCGTACCGGTCGAACGCCCCGGTGGCCGACGATATCGTCTCGAGGTTTCCTGCAACGGTGGAACTGGCTGTCGCGTCAATGCTCATTGCCGTGGCAATTGGACTCGGCGCCGGGACGCTTGCTGGAACACGCCAGCATTCGCTCTTTGACTACTCCAGCACGTTGATGGCGCTCCTTGGTGTGTCCATCCCGACGTTTTGGCTAGGGCTCATGCTCATGATCGTTTTTGGGTTGTGGCTGGAGTGGCTGCCGCTCTCCGGGCGGGTCAATCCGCGGCTTGGCATTGACCCGTCCGCGCATTTTCTGGTCATTGGTGCCGTGCTACGTGGCGATTGGGTGGTGCTCAAAGATGCCGTGGCGCACCTGATTCTCCCGGCAGTAACGCTCGCTGGGTGGCCTGCCGCGATCGTTGCGCGCATGATGCGGGCTTCGCTGATCGAGGTCTTAGAGCAGGATTACATCCGCACGGCTCGGGCAAAGGGGCTTCCGGAGCGCCTTGTGGTGTTGCGTCATGCCTACCGGAATGCCCTCATTCCTGTCGTGACGGTGATCGGTCTTGAGCTCGGTGCACTGCTCGGTGGAGCAGTCGTCACGGAAACGGTGTTTGCCTGGCCCGGTATTGGCCGCCGCACGATCGAGGCGATTCTCCAGCGCGACTACCAAGTCGCCCAAGGGATTGTGCTGCTCCTTGGCGTGATCTTTGTGACGCTAAATCTCGTGACGGATCTGTTGTATGCCCTGCTCGACCCGCGCATCCGCTACCAATGATAGCCAAACCCGCCGCTCCACCTGTTGAGGAAGCAGCCGATCGGCTCGCGCTGGAATACCGGCCAGCAGTGCGTTTTGGCCGGCGCTTTGCCCGCAACCGGTTTGCCCTAATCGGTGTGGCTATTCTCCTTGCTCTTGGGCTTATCGCGGTTGTTGGGCCGGCGTTTGCTGGTGATCCGACGCGTCAGCAGGTGCGCGAGCGTCTTGAAGGGCCAAGCTGGAACCATCCACTCGGTACCGATGAACTTGGCCGGGATATCCTGGCCCGTGTCGTCCACGGGGCGCGCGTCTCGATCCTGGCTGGACTCGTTTCGGTGGCTATCGGATTGACCAGCGGAACGTTACTGGGGGTGAGCGCGGGATATTTCGAGGGCCGGCTCGGCCTGGCCATCATGGCGTTGATAGATTTCTTGCTTGCGCTTCCCACGATTCTCCTGGCGATCACCATCGCGGCCCGCATAGGGCTCGGCTTAACAGCGGCGATACTCGCCGCGGGCTTTGTTGGGCTGCCCAGCTACGCGCGCTTGTCCCGCGGTTCAACGTTGACGATCAAGCGCCGCGAGTTCGTGGATGCGGCTCGCGCCATTGGATTAGCTGACGTGCAGATCATCGCTCGGCATATTCTCCCGAATATTCTGACACCGCTCATCGTTCAAGGTACAATCGGGGTTGGCAACGCCATTCTTCTCGTGTCCGCATTAGGCTACCTTGGCCTTGGGGCGCAGCCGCCGGCACCAGAGTGGGGACGGATGTTGAGCGATGCGCAGCGATACATCCTCGATGCGCCTCACTTGGCGATTTTCCCCGGACTTGCCATCGCGCTGACTGTCATCGGGTTCAATCTTGTGGGGGACGGCTTGCGAGACGCGCTTGACCCGATGGCAAGGCGATGAACTACGACGTTGCGCGCTGCTGCCGCAGTTCCGGAATAGGATGGTGGGCCAAAACCATGAATTTGCTGAGCACACTGGATCCAGCAGCCGACGCGCCGCTCGAAGCGCTCCTCAGCGGTGCCCGCCGGGTCGTGACCGTCTCCGCCGGGATTCAGCCAGGTGAGACGGTCGTTGTCGTCACCGACCCTGAACGGCCGCGTGACGTCGCTGCCGCCCTGGTGCGGGCGATTGAGAAGGTGGGAGCGATACCCGTGCTGATCGTTATGCCCAATGTGCCTTCGGGAGCGGAGCCACCCCGTCCGGTGGCAGCAGCGATTGCCGCGTCGGATGTCATCCTTGCTCCAACATCTGGAGCGCTGTATCACACCGAAGCCGTGCACCGAGCGCTCGCGGCCGGCGCGCGGTTTCTCGCCATGACCGGTTTCACGAAGGACGTGCTCGTGCGTGGTGGCGTCTTTGCCGACTTCCCGGCGCTGGCGCCACGAGCGATCCGGCTAGCCGAGCTTTTGACCATTGCCCACGAAGCACACGTTGTCGCGCCGGGCGGAACGGATTTGCGGGTTCGGCTGGACGGCCGGCAAGGCATTCCCGTGACTGGCATGGTGAGGGAGCCAGGTCAGCGCGATGCTTGCCCGGATATCGAGGCGTTTATTGCGCCCCTTGAGGCGAGCGCCGAGGGAGTCATCGTCGCGGATGCGAGCGCTTCGCTCGTTGGCGTGCTCGACCAGCCGCTGACGATCGTTGTTGAACACGGGCGAGCGACAGCGATCCATGGCGGCAAAGCAGCGGATTTGATTCGCCAGGTGCTGGACGCTGCGGGAGGCGGGGATGCCTATACCCTTGCCGAACTCGCATTCGGCCTGAATCCGGCAGGCATAATTCGTGGCGTGATTGTCGAAGACGAGGGAGTGGCTGGCACCGGCCACGTTGCGCTTGGCAGAAATGTGTCCTTTGGCGGTATCAGCGCGGCTCCGATTCACCTGGATTTCGTGTTTTACCGGCCCACGCTTTGGCTTGACGATCGCCTGATCATCCGCGATGGTGAGATGATAGTGCCATCGTGATGCCCACGGTCATTCCGCGGGGGCGAGGGTGGCGATGATCGCATCCCAGTAGGCACGCTCTGCTGCTGGAATGGGGCTGGTCAGACTCGTTACCGAGAAATCGCAATACCGGTCTGGGAAGCGAGCCCGGTAGACGAAACCGCGTTGGTCGGCGTAGATAACGCGCACAAACGTTTCATCTTGCTCGACCGTTGCTCCGGGGCGCTCCTTCGCTTGGTTCAGGAGCAGTTCGACGGCGGCTTGCCATTCGTCGTCAGTTGTGAGGTGATTGCCAAAGATCTCGAAACGCGCTCCACTTGGCGTGGTGCCGCGCCCTGCTCCCGTCTCCACCCAGTCGAGGGGAACGCGCGCCTGGCAGACCCGGTCGGTGATCACTTGGGAGCTATCAAGATCGAGGGTTGCCGGGGGTACCGCTTCTTCGGTCGCTGGTGTCTGTGTTGTCGCAGCAGGCATGCCGGCCGTGGCCGTCGCCGTGCCGTGTGCAGCA
The DNA here is from genome assembly GCA_042408955.1 of Thermomicrobiales bacterium. Lineage (GTDB taxonomy): Bacteria > Chloroflexota > Chloroflexia > Thermomicrobiales > UBA6265 > CALGSZ01. Next base: position 13,214 of record JBHOQQ010000084.1, on the reverse strand, counting down.
GTCGCGGCGATCGTTGCCGCTGGCGCGCTCGTCACTGGAGTTTCCTCTTTGCCTTCGTCGTCCGACGTGGTGCACGCTACCAGCAGTGGCACGAGCAGACCGAAGAGCGCAATCCAGCGGGTCGCGGAATTGATTGATCTGTGCCAGGGCCGCCGTGGCCCGCTCATCCTTTCACTCCTGGTTTCGCCGATTCGCCGGATCGGCGCGCTGGCTGCTCCAGCAGCCCAAAGTGCAGAATCTTCAGCCGAAGGATGCGACGCACACTGGCGTCGATCCGCGCTTCCGTGATCTTCCCACGCTTGACCTGGTGACGCAGGTGATTCACCAGGTCCCGAATGGGCGCAGGGTAGGATGCATAGAGGAGGAGATCAACCCCCGCGCGCATTGCCCGATCAACGGCTTCGAAGGGATCCATGCCGCGCAGCGCGCCCATACCCAAATCGTCGGTGACGATGATCCCGCGAAAACCAAGATCGTGACGCAGCGTGCGCACCGCCGTTCGGGAGAGGGACGCTGGGGCGCTGTCCCACCGCGGAAAGCGTAAGTGCCCGAGCATCACCATCTCAACCCCCGCTTTGACCGCCGCCTGAAACGGCAGACCGTCGCTGTGAAGCCATTCTCGCTTGGAAATATCAATCTCCGGGACGGCATAGTGCGAATCGACCGGAGTGCGCCCATGGCCAGGAAAGTGCTTGGCGGCCCCCAGCATGCCGCCGGTGCGCGAGCCCCGCACAAAATCGTTGACCCGGAGCGCAACCCGCGAAGGATCTGAGCCGAAGCTGCGCCACGCCATCATGCTGGTGGGTTGGTAGGCAACGTCGGCCACCGGGGCAAAGTTGACATCGAAACCATAGCGCAGGAGAAACTCCGCGCGCTGCCGCGCCTTGGTGCGCACCTCGCGGCCAGGCTCGCGACCGAGTTCCACTGCCCCGGGCGCCGGGTCGCCTGGCACGCGCGTGACGGGACCTCCTTCTTGGTCGACGGCAATCAGCGGGGGCAAGCCAGCATCGGAGCGATGAATGGCTCGGGTGTAGGAGCGAATCTGATCCGGCGAGCCGATGTTCGGCCCAAGAAAGATGACGCCGCCTGGTCGAAGCTCCGCGAGAAGGGTCGCCAGGTTGGGTGTCATCGCTTGCCCTTCGGCGGCGATGATGAACAATTGCCCGACCTTTTCCGCGAGCGTCATCTCCGCGATCATCTGTTCAACACGCGCGGAGACCTCTCGGCCACTGACCGCCAGGGCAGGGCTGCGCATGCCCAGATTCAGCGCCAGACCGGCGGCGCCGGTGAGGAACGCTCTCCGGCTGAGGCCAGATCTCCGATCGTCAGGGTGCATTTGGGAGGCATACGAGACCGATTGATCGCAGCAGGAACGATCAGACAGCATCATCTGTCAATCCACCACATGCTCGTTGCTTACGATGCGGGGCGAATTGTTGACTCGGGCTCGGCCCGGTCCGCTGGAAGGAGCGCGTGGCCTCGTTGCGAGGCTCCTGCTGCGCGGGTGCCGCGGGGAAGCGCAGCAGGAATGCTGCCGTTGAGCACCAGCGGGTGATGACGATAGTATCCGAAAAAGAGGAGCGCTGCGACCGAGGTCGAAATGATGATGGCGGCGAAGGTTGAGGCATACCCGGCGGTCACGATGATCTTACCCGCGACAAAGCTGGCAGCGGCAAAGCCGAGGTTCCAAGCGGCTGAACGCATGCCGTAAATGCCGGATCTGACCCGGGGCGGCAGCAATTCCCCGATGAACGTCGAGTCGATCGGCCAGGCCATGCTAATCGTGACCTGCCGGATGAGATACGCGGCGATGGCGAGCGGGTAGCTGGGGAAGAAGATCAGCGGCAGGTAAAACGGCACGATGGCGAGCCGCAAGATGACGACAGCCATCAGCGAGCCGAAACGGTTCGAGACAAACGGCGCCGCGAGTCCAACCACGGCTGCAGCTAGTCCGCCAAGTGCGAAGACAAATCCAACCTCGCGGTCGCTGGCGCCCAGCCGGATGAGAAAGACGTTGTAGAACGGCTGGACCATGCCAACGCCGATGCTCATGATCCCTCCCGCAGCCACGAACACCGCCACATCCTTGCGAATCTGCCGCTGCATCGCTCGAGATTCGAGAGCGGATGCCTGCGGCGCCGCTCGCCGTTCCTGGCGCTGCCGTGGCTGGCGCATGAGCAGCAAGGGTACGAGCCCGAGCGATGCGGTAGCTGCCCCGATGATCATTGCCCACCGGTAGGCTGCGGCTGACTCTGGCTCAACCGATGCCACAAGCTGACCCACGAGCGATGGGCTGAATCCGCCGACCAAGGAGCCGATGGTCATGGAGAAGGACACGATGGAAAAGGAGACGGCGGCCGCGTGTTGCCGCTGCTCTGGCCGCGCCCACTCCAAGATAAATGGCATCAGGGGATTGAAGAGGTACGCCAGGGCGACGCCATAGGCTGCTGCGAGCAGCAAGAGCACGATGCTGCGCTCCGACAGAGCCAGCGCCACCGACGCGGCATTCAGCAAGGTAAAGCCACCGACGATGCCGCGCCAGGTACCGAAGCGATTCAAGACCCAGCCCACCGAGACGGCGCCCACGGCCATCGCGCAGGTCTGCACGGCACGCCATTCGCCGATGTAATCCTCGCGATAGCCAAGCTCAACTAAATAGAGATTGAAGATCAGCTCGGTGACACCGAAGCCAACGTTGGCGAGGAGGTTGTAGAGCAAAAAGAGTTTGATATCTGGCTCGTAATCCTGGATGCGTCGGAAGAAGCCCTTCATCTCGCCCGCCCGCGCGTCGCTGCCGCTGCTCGCGAGGCGGCAGAATAGCACGGGCCGCGGCGCCGTGGGAGACGGTGGGTCAGTACAATCGGTCGGATTGCGTGATAGCGATGGCTCGACTCGGGAGGGAGGAGATGGGCGATAACGTTCGGACCGTGCGCGCCGGTTTGGTCGGGCTGGGGCGATTTGGGAAGCTGCACGCGGCGGTGCTCGCTAGTCTGCCTGGGGTGCAGGTAGCAGCGATTTGTGATCCGGATTCAGTCGAGTTGGATCGGGTTGGAGATCGGTATGGCGTTGCGCACCGCTTCGGCAGCTACGCCGATTTCCTTGCCTATGCGGACGTTGACTGCGTGTTCCTCGTGACACCGGAGCCGCTCCACGCGAAGCAGGCGGTGCAAGCAATCGAGCGCGGGTTGCCAGTGTTCTTGGAAAAGCCACTGGCGACCACGGCTGCCGAAGGGGAGCGCGTGGCAACGGCGGCACGCAGCGCGGGTGTGCCGCTGCACGTCGGATTCGTGCTGCGGTTCGAGACCCGGTATGCCCTGCTTAAGCAAGCCGTTGACCAGGGCAGCTTCGGGAAGATCATCACGGCGCGGGTCAAGCGCAACGTCTCTAAGGCGTGGTTCAAGGTGTATGGGGATCGTGCTCATGCCGTGCATGAGACGGCAATTCACGACATCGACATCCTGCTTTGGCTGCTGAATGACCGGTGTACCGCGGTATATGCGGCGCAGCGTCATCTGTCTGGCCGGCGATTCCCGGACGCGACAGTCGCGCTCCTGCAGTTCGCAAGTGGAGCAATGGCTGTGGTGGAAACGAGCTGGCTTGTGCCGGAGCGCGCGCCGGCGAATGTGCTCGCGGAGAACTGGCACGGCACGATTGACGCCGAGCTTGAGCTCGTCGGCACCGAGCGGACGGCGCGCATGCGTGGCTTGGAGACGGGGTTAGAGATCTGGACTGATGACGTGATCGCTGTGCCGGATCCGGGGTTGTGGCCGGAGGTGCACGGTCGCGTCGGCGGTGCATTGCGGGATGAGGACGCGCATTTCATTGAATGCGTACGAACTGGAAAGCCATCAGCGATCACCTCGGTTGATGATGCCGTGGCCGGGCTACGGATCGCGGAAGCCATTATCACGTCTGCCGAGCAGGGCCGAGAAGTCCGGCTGTGATGAGGAAAAGCGACAGGAGGAAGGCGTTGGAGAAGGGCAGCCGATCATCTGCCATGGATGGATAGGTGCCTGAGTGTTCGGTTCCTGCGATTGCCTTGGCGATGGGCTTAGCACCGGCAGTAAACCTGACTCCCGCTCAACCCAGTGCGCTGGGTGAAATCGGCTCGCTGTCCAGTGCGACCGCTTGGATCTCTATTTCGGCGCCGTCAGCACGGCGCTCAGGTCTCGCGGTACGACGTGTGAGGGGGCTAGGAAGGGCACATGATTCAAAACGTGGACAGCTCGACGAATGGCTAAACGCGGACGGCTCCCCAGCCTCCGGCTCCTGAGTACAATGCCCGCAACGCCGCGTCGCGTTGTGAGGGCGGCCCGTTGCTTGCGCTTGTGCCGAGAGGATACAGTGAATGATCGATCTTTCCAGTGACACCGCGACGAGACCAACACCTGCAATGCGCCGGTTCATGGCGGAAGCGCCGGTCGGTGACGAGCAGTTGCGGGAGGATCCGACAGTCAATGAGCTCCAGGAGATGGTGGCGGAGCTGACCGGCAAGGAGGCAGCCCTCTTCCTGCCATCCGGGACGATGTGCAACGCGATCGCTTTTGCCGTGCACTGCCGCCGGGGAGAGGCGGTCATTTGCGACCGGACCGCTCATCCAAACATCGCGGAGGGAGGAGGACCAGCCGTCATCGCTGGCGTGCTGCTGCGAACCGTTGCCGGTGAACGCGGCGTCTTCACGGTCGATCAGGTGCGCGCGGAGTACGCTCCTGGCGATACCCACCGGTCGCGGACGACGCTTATCTCGGTGGAGAACACGTCGAACCAGGGCGGAGGCAAGATTTGGCCGGTAGAGCGGCTGGCGGAGCTGCGCGCGTTTGCCGATGAACACGGCATGCGGATGCACATGGACGGCGCACGCTTGATGAACGCGGTGGTGGCAAGCGGCGTCTCGGCGCGGGAGTTCAGTTCCTACGTGGATTCGGTCTGGATTGATTTGTCCAAGGGCCTGGGCGCTCCAGTCGGCGCGGTGCTGGCCGGCACGCGGAGCTTCATCGAGGAGGCCCGGTTGTGGAAGCACCGGCTGGGCGGCGCGATGCGCCAGGCGGGCATCATCGCTGCCGGTGGTGTCTATGCGTTGCGCCATCACGTTGACCGCCTGGCAGAGGATCACGCGAACGCAAAGCTGATCGAGGCTGGATTGGCCACCATCCCTGGCATTCGCCTTGTCCGAGGGCCGGTTGAGACCAATATCGTGATCTTCAGTGTGGCTGAAACAGGGATGACGGCCAGGGAGTTCGCCGACCGCCTGCTGCACGATCATGACGTGCGTGTCAGCCCGTACATTGATGCCTCAACCATCCGCATCGTCACGCACTTAGACGTCAGCCGCGCAGACTGCGAGCGGGCCGTGGCGGCGATCCGGGATGTCGCCGCACGCAGCCGGCTATCGGCGGCTGGACAGGGCGCGGCGGTGCCGAGCCGCTCGTAGCGAGGTGTGCTTGGCCAAGGTGCGGCCGCGAACAGGTGGGGTTGGTAAGGGGGTGGGCGCTGGTGCCGCTTGACCGGGCGTATCGCGTTGCCGCTGGCTGGGTTCGGGATGGCGTGGTGCCTGGTGTTGCCATCGCGGTTGCCCGTAACGGCGATCTCGTCGGGGAGTGGTACGGGGGGAAGCAGTCAGCCGGCGGTGGCAGCCCAGTTGCAGCGGACACACTCTTCTCCATTGACACCATCACGCGAGTCTTCACGGCCACGGCGCTGCTGCGGCTAGTCGAGCGGGGCCGCCTCGGGCTCGACGAGCCGGTGCGCCGCTTCGTGCCCGCCCTTGCCACACCGGACAAACGCGAGATAACAGCCCGGCACCTCCTTGCGCATATCGCGGGGTTCCCTGCGAATGATCCCGACGAAGAAACGCTCTGGTCGGAGGCCGCGAGCTTCGAGCGATTCGTCGAGTCCGCGGCTCGCCAGCCGCTTGAATCCGCGCCGGGCGAGCGGGTTGTGCCTTCGCAACCTGGCTATTGGGTCGCGGCGGCACTGACGACAGCGGTCGCTGGGGTACCGTTCGCCGAGCTTGTGCAGGCCGAGGTGCTGCAGCCGTTCGGGCTCCATGAGTCGTTCGTGCGCCTTCCTGCTGATGCGGCCGGGAGAGCAGCGCGGCGCTATGGGCACGGGCGAATCTTCAACACCGAGTACGGGCGCCGTCTCGGCTCGCCAGCCGCTGGGATGTTCGCCACCGCGCGGGATCTCGTCCGCTTTGCCAGTGTCTTCGTGCGCGGCGGGTTGACGCCAGAAGGTGAGCGGGTCCTCTCGGGGGCGACGGTCTTGGCCATGACAACTGGACAGACCGCAGGGCTGCCCGTGAGCGATGGGACGTATGCAGCCTTTGGGCTTGGCTGGGGTATCAAAGGGGAGATGCTGGCGCACGCGACGGGCGATCTCGTCTCCGCGCGGGCCTTTTTTGAGGTGGGCCGGAGCGGGTGCTTGCTGCTGGGAGATCCAGGAACCGGAATTTCCCTGGCCGTGCTGGCGAATCGCGATCTCGCCACCGGCTGGACCACTGAAATACCCCGGTGGGGCCGTCTCGCGAACGCTATCGTGGCCGCGGTGTCCGCGGAGATGGCGCGATAGGTGTATCTTGCTGAACGCTGATGACGGCCTACTGATGAGCCGTTCGAGCCGGGCCCGGCGCAGTTTCGCCCTTATCGCCGGATCTCTGACCCGTGCTCAAGTTCATCGAACAACGTTGGACCGCTCATCGGCGGCCCTTTTGGCAGGCGCTCATCTTCTTCACCGTCGAGGAGACGTGGTTGCACCCAGCGGTGTTCCTCAGCGCGCAGGAACTGAGCGAATCGCTCAACTGCGGCCTGGCTATCCAGGCTCAGACCGCGGAAGCAGGAGAGGAGGCGGCGCTCACGATCGTCTCCCGCGCGGCTGCCGGCTGGCTCCAGAATACCAGCTACCCTTAGCAGATCGATCCGTGAGGCGCCCAGCGCACGAGCAAGCTTGTCGAGCGTCGTGACAGTCGGCTGGGCGCCCCGGCCGCGCTCGATGTCGCAGAGGTATGACCGGCTGACTCCGGCGCGCTCAGCCAGGGCGCGCTGGCTCATGCCGTGCGCGATCCGTGTCGTGCGAATCCATTCCCCAAGCGTGTGTCTCCTGACGGCAACAGGCGTCTCGCCGGGGAAGGCTGACCGCCGAGCGTAGTCGTTCGCAGGGTTTGCCATTCGGCGTTGCCTCCGTGCCTGACGCCCGCAAAAGGGCGCTTCCAACACCCACTGGAGGAGAGCATCATACCTTCAGCCTCGTGCCTTGGCCAGGGGCCGCTCGTGACACGCCGTACGAGTTGACCACGCAACTCCCGCCGCACGCACTGCTGGCAACGTGGGGCCTGAAAGCCATGGCGTTGGTGGTACCATGAACCGGCTTGGCCCGGTTGCTGCGCCAGGCCACAGAACGCGCCGAGCCAGCATCCGGAGCGAGGTTGAACGCTCAATGGACTGCCCTGAATCATCACTAGATGCGGTCGCCGCCCTGCCGTTCCGCTGGCTGGTTGATGGATGCTTCACGGAGCGCCAATTGACCACGCGCTGGCACGAGCAGCGCCGTGCATATCCTCCTACTGTCTCGATGCTGATAGACCGTGCCTGGCAAGAGGCGCAGCAGGCAGCCCACGCCGCCGGCCAGGAGCTATTTGCCGGCCCCCTTTGCCGCCTCCTCGCCTGGCACGCTGATGGGGATGCGCTCGTGCTCGATCTCGGTCCGACCGACTACCGGGAGTTTGTGGGCACGAATCTCCGGCGTCCGGAGCTTGCCAGGGAATATGGCCGTGAGGCTCTGGCCAACCCGCTCGGTGTGAGCATTGCCGTGGTAACGCGTGATCACTATCTGGTGCTCCAGTGCCGGAGCGACAGCGTCTTTGAGAACCCGGGCATGCTGCATGTCTGTGGCGGGAATCTCGATCCGGACGATGTCGGTAAAGGTGGTCCGTTTGCCACAGCTCGCCGGGAGGTTGCCGAGGAGCTGGGTGTTCCGCCTGAGGGATTGACCGGAGCTCGGTGTCTCGGTCTGGTGGAAGCGCGCAACTCGCTCAAACCCGAGGCGATCATGATGGTGATGTGCGACGTGGCTGCGGCTGATGTTCGCGCCGGCAACGAGGAAGTCGCCGAGTTGCAGCTCATCGCGCTCCGCCCGGCGGCGCTGGAGCAGATCGTCGTTGATAGAAAGGATCAGCTTACCGCACAGGGGCTTGCCTGCCTGCTCGCCGTCGGCCAGCGGCAATTCGGCCCTGCCTGGGCGACCGTCGTGGCGCGCCAGCTCACCGGCTCAACGTCGCTCTAGCTGCCCCGCCGAACCGTTTATCGTCCAACATCGCCGGGCCAAAGGGGATTCGTCAGCGCACGAATGCGGCCATCGACATCGACAACCTGTGCCCGCACATATAGAGCGGATTCCGGATAACGGGTCTGCCAGAGCCAATCATCGCTGTCGATAGCGCTGGCGGCGACACAGCCGCGCTCAGTCAGCAGATGCATGGCGGATCCTGCTCCGCCGGTGATGCGCACCCGCACTGTGCGTTCGTCAGCAAACACGTAGAGTTGCGGGCCGTTTGGACTCTCGGAGATGAAACTGTGGCCCCGGCGGAGCCCTTGGAGCACTGCATCCACCGTCATTGGCCCGGTGATGCGCACCCAAGTTGTCGGCGTGGCCAGCCGGGCTGGAGGCAACGGATCACTGTCGCGCGACCGCACGAAATGAGCATCGCTACCACCAACTGCGACGAGGCGCTCCCCACGTCGCAGCCGGTCCTCCCAGTACCTGAGCGCGATGCCATTGAGGCGCTCCCAATACCCGTTCCAGACCTCGACGAGATGAGGGACCACGGGCTCGCCATAGGTCCACGGCGGGCCGAATGGCTTCGGGTGGTTGATGCTGACCAACCCGCCAAGCGCGACCGCCCGCTCCATCTCCCGTGCCACCGCTTCGGGGGAAGGCTCCCGAAAATCGAACCAGCCCTCGACGCCCCAGACATTCCAATGACCTCCGTATGTGGTGACTTCGATGCCAGGGATGAGGACGGGCAGTGCGGGATTCGGGGGAAGGTGAGGCCGCATTGCGCTGTTGTGGTCCGTGATCGCCAGGAAATCGAGTCCGGCGTTCGCGGCAGCAAACGCTACCTCGTCTGGCCAGGAGTCACCGTCGGAATATAGGGAATGACAGTGAAGCTCCCCACGGACCCACCCGGGTTCCGCGGCTGGGACGATCTGTGCCGGCTTCGCTGGCTCGGTCAGCATGCGCGATGGCAGATCCGGCGGCAGATCAAGGTTGAACCAGATGGCAATCTCGTAGTTCAGCCCGGTTGGCGCGACTTTATACGGGCCGAGGAGCACGTGCCAGGTCCCAGCCCCGATCGGTCCCGGCCGATACGGCGGCGTTGCCCATGCCTCATCAATCGTAATGGCGAGCCGCTCGCTCCCACTCCAGCCACGGAAGCCCGGTCCACCGGCGTCAGTGCCTTGCTCATCGAAGAGTCCGAGATCCAGCGTATTGCCTCCACGCAGCAGCGGGTCGGAATCAATACGCGCGTTGTAATCACAGCGCACATGGATCTGGTGGACACCTGAGGGGACCACGAACGGCAGGTGCGCGTAGTGCCGCTCCTGCGAGGGGTCGAAGCGCCCTCGCAGGACGATTTCTGGCGACGTTGTGATTGCTGGAGGCTGCTCGCCGGGCACAATCACGCCATTGAACAGGTGAACGGGTTAGGCCATCGCTGGTGCGCGGAAGGTCTCGGCAAGCGCACGTATCTGCTCGGGTCTTGTGCCGCAGCATCCACCAAGAATCTGCATGCCCTCCGCGACCCAACGCCGGGCGTGCTCGACAAACACCTCCGTTGGTGGGCAGGATGACCAGTCCCACTCGTATTCCAGATAGGTGCCCCAGTTCGGATATGCTCCGAGCGGCAAGCGCGTAAACTGCCGGAGCCAGGCACCGACGCCATCGATGAGGTGCGGTGGCAGGCAGTTGACCAGCACTGCGCTGACGCCCATCTCTTCGAACCGGCGAGCGGCCAAGCCAAAGCGGTCGCCGTCTTCCAAGATCGTCTCACCTGCCACGCCAACAATCTTGCCGATCGTTCGCCGGTAGGAGATCCACAGCGGAATACCCGTATCGAGAAACACGTGATAGTCCGGGAACTCCAAGTTTTCCGGGATCTCTTTCTGGATTTCCATGAGGATGAGGTCGGGCTTGTGGTCCGCATCAGCGGTTGCCAGAAGTTCGGCAAGTGGCTTGAGATAGCGCTCTATATCGAGAGGAACGTAGGTGCCCGTGTAATCCTTCGCTTTCTCTTGCTGCTCAGGTGGCCAGTCCATCGTGCGGCAGGCAAAGGCGACCGCGATGTCGTCGCGGCTGGCGCGAGCCGCGCCCTCGCGCACGAGCATGACGGAATCGAGTGCCATCTGCTTCCAGGCGTCCTTGGGCAAGGCGAGCCGGCCGTCCTGCAACGCCGCCCAGACGCGGTTGAGGGCAAACGTATGGGTCTCGAGCACGTCGGCTCCGGCGGTAGCGTAGCGGCGGTGGACCTCGATGAGCTTGTCGGGGGCCTCGTGGATTGCGAGCGAGCCCCAGGTGAAGTTCTTGGGGCGGTCGTCCTTTCGTTCCGGGTAGCCCACTTCTTGCAGTTCGGAACCGATGCCACCATCGAGGATCACGATGTCGCCGGCTTTGAGCCGCTGGTCAATGCGCCGGTAGGCTTCGGACATGGCTGCGTTGGGCGCCAGGGTCATTGCTCCCTCCTTTCGTTCCGATTGCCATCACCGCGGAAAATCCCGCTCCCGCCCCACGGCGGCATGCTCCGCGGAGATGCGGTATCTTCCCAAAGACACGTCTCGTTCGCCCAGAGGAGCAGCCGGTGATGTCTGAACCCACGAAACACCAGTCGCCAAGAGATCCGTCTGAGCTCCCTGATGATACGGCAGACCTGCTGCGCCGTCACCGGGAGAGCCTGTTCCCCAGCATGCCGCTCTACTTTTCCGAACCGATCGAACTGCGCCGGGGCGAGCGGCAATACGTTTACGATGGATCCGGCAGGCAGTACCTTGACTTCTTCGGCGGCATCGCGACCGTGTCGAGCGGCCACGCGATTCCCGAGATCAACGAGGCGATCAAGGCGCAGCTTGACCGCATCACCCACACCTCGACGCTGTTTCTCATTCGCTCGCAGATCGAGCTTGCCGAGCGGATCAAGTCCATGGTGCCGCGCAAGCTGAGCAAGGTGTTCTTCACCAACAGCGGGACCGAGGCGAATGAGGCTGCCTTTCTGATCACCACGCTCGCTCGGAGCTCTAACGAGCTGATTGCGCTGCGCCACTCGTACCATGGCCGCTCGTTTGCCACGATCAATGCCTCCGGCCAGCGCCCGTGGCGCGCATCGACCCTCTCTCCCTTGCAAGTCCATTACGTGGGCAATCCGTATTGCTACCGGTGTCCGTGGGAAAAGACCTACCCGAGCTGCGACCTGCTTTGCGCGCGCGACGTTGAGGCAGTCATTCGCACGACGACGAGCGGGCATCCCGCGGCGTTCATCGCCGAGCCGATCCAAGGCGTTGGTGGATTTGTTACGCCTCCCCCGGAATACTTCTCCCGTGTCAAGGAGATTCTGGATCGCTGGGGCATCCCGTTCATCTGCGATGAAGTGCAGTCGGGATGGGGACGCTTGGGCGTCGCTGATTTTGGATTTCAGGCGTTTGGCGTCGAGCCTGACGTGGTGGTCTTTGCCAAAGGCCTCGCGAATGGCATCCCGATCGGGGGCATCGTCGCCACCGACGAGCTTGCGTCCTCGATCAGAGCGCTGACGCTTTCGACCTTTGGAGGCAATCCGGTCGCCACGACCGCCGCGCTTGCAAATCTGAACTACATCGTCACGAACAACTTGCGGGAAAACGCGCGAATCGTTGGGGGATATTTGAAGGAACGGCTGTGCGAGCTGGCCGAGCGCCACGCGATGATCGGGGACGTCCGAGGCATGGGATTGATGATCGGTGTGGAGCTGGTGCGCGATCGCGCGACGAAGGAACCGGCTCCCGATCTGGCGAACCGGGTGCTGGACGAGGCGAAGGCGCGTGGCCTGATTGTCGGCAAAGGCGGGCTATTCGCCAATACCTTGCGCATCTGTCCGCCGTTGATCATTTCTCAATCGGATGTCGATGATGCGATCCGAATCTTGGATGACGCATTCAGCGCAGCGAGCATTTCTGGGTGAGCGGGTAGGGGAGGGGGTCAGGAGTCGGGGGTCGGGGGTCAGATGGGGGCTAGGGAAGCGATGAGCTTCGAGCTTTGAGCTTCGAGTTGTGAGCTATCAGCCGTCAGGCAACAGCCGATAGCCGATAGGGTTGAGGGCCAGAGCTCCGTCTCGGACCTCACGGTCAGCCGTCGGGACACGTAGGGGCGCGATGAATCGCGCCCGGTCAGAAATCGCCGGGGTGCGATGCAGTGCGCTCAGCTCATGTGCGCCGGGACGCGCGGATGCCCGCCGCCTGACGGCGATGCCGGCTCTCGCGCGGGGCTAAAGTCCCCGCGCGAGGGGGCTGGACGGACGACGATTCCGCCCAGCATGCCTCCCCCTCCTTCCGTTCGCCATCGCGCGGGAGTAGGGAGCAAGGAATCGCTTGCGTTCCCCGTCATTCCGAGCGGAGCGAGGAATCTCTCATCCCAACAGATCAGCCGACTTTCGCCGACTTCGTGGTGTTCGCGCAGGGTCTTGAGCCCCGCGCGAAAGCAGGCGTTGCTGCGCAACGAATCGCCGGATACGTTTGTGCCCCACGCAAGGGGGCTACGCCGTTTCCCGAGCCTGGCGAGGGAGCGGGGATGTTCGCCCCGCGCTCCCGCTCTGCGCTCCCGTCCCGCGCGATCCCATCTAACCGATGTGGTTCGGTAGGGCGCGATGAATCGCGCCCCTCCCGGCTATCGGCTGATGCCTCATCCTGACGGCTGATGGCTGACGGCTGATAGCTCGAAGCTGGTAGCTCGGAGCTCGAAGATTCCCCAGCCCCTAACCCCTAGCCCCTAGCCCCCAACCCCCCACCGACCCCCGACCCCTGACTCCTGACCCCTCCCCAGCCCCTAGCCCCCGTGCGGCTATTCGCTTCCCCCAGGCGCTTGAAAGCTTTGAATCTCTTCTGAGATGAGGAAGAGCGCGTCCGCCATTTTCGCGACGGCTGGCCCCCGCCGGGCTTGCTCCTCTGGATCTTCCCACGAGGCGCGGAAGGTCTCGAAAT
>JBHOQQ010000126.1:0-13111 GCA_042408955.1 Thermomicrobiales bacterium | reverse complement strand
CACGCGTTTGGTGTTCCAGGCACGCGCCGGGGAAGGTGGCCGGCTGTACGGCTCAGTCACCGCGGGCGATATCGCCGAAAAGCTCTCGTCTGTGCTCGGCTCCGAGATCGACCGCCGGAAGGTTGTACTGGATGAGCCGATTCGTAGTCTTGGCGAGCATGTGGTGACGGTGCACCTCGTCGGCAAGCTGCGCCCGCAGGTGACGGTAGTCGTCGAACCGATTGTTGAGGACGACGAAGCGAGCGAATAAGAACGGAGCCCGCATCGGCGTCGTCAACGGCTCCAACCTGAGCGGAAGTACCGTGCCGGCCGGCACCCCGCCCCCGGCACGGTAAAACAAAGCCACACGTCGAGCGATCCGCCGCCCCCCGCCGGCTGGGCTGGGAGAGTCGCCCCATGGTTGCCGCGGTCGATCGTTTGCCGCCCCATAATCTCGAAGCAGAACAGTCGGTCCTGGGCAGCCTGCTCATCGACCGCGATGCCATCATCAAGGTGGCGTCTATCCTCAAACCTGAGGATTTTTACCATTCGGCGAACGGCATCATCTATCAGGCGATTCTGGATCTATACAATCGCCGCGAGCCGACGGACTTCCTGACCCTTTCTGATGAGCTTGCGAGAAAAGAGCGCCTGGATCTGGTCGGCGGCGTCGCCTATTTGTCGTCGCTTCTCAATGCTGTTCCCACCGCGGTTCACGTTGAGTACTACAGCAAGATCGTCGAACGGACCGCAACCCTGCGGCGCTTGATCGACGCCGGCGCTCAAATTGTCGCCCTCGGTTACCGTGAAGGGATCGACACGGAGGAGGCGCTCGACCAAGCGGAGCGAATCCTGTTCGACGTCTCACAGCGGCGCGGCACGCGAGAGTTCGAGTCCATCGCCGATGTCCTTGAGCGCTTCTTCGACCAGATCGATTACTTGCAGCAACACCGCGGGAGCGTCGTAGGCGTTGCCACCGGTTTTGCTGATCTCGATCAATTGACCGGCGGCTTGCAGCGCTCTGATCTCATCATCGTCGCCGCCCGCCCCTCGGTCGGTAAGACGGCATTCGCGCTGGGCATCGCCTACGGCGCCGCGGTTCAGCACGGCAAGACGGTTGGAATCTTCTCGCTTGAGATGTCGGCCGAGCAGCTCGTGCAGCGCTTGCTCGCGACGGAGACCGGGGTCGATTCCCACCGGCTACGCCTTGGGCAGATTGATGACCATGAGTGGGATCGGGTCTCGCGGGCGTTCGGTCGCCTGGCCGAAGCGCCGATCTTTATCGATGACACGCCTGGCCTCTCCGTCATGGATGTGCGCACCAAAGCGCGCCGCCTGCAAGCGGAGCACGGCGTCGATTTGCTGATCATCGACTATTTGCAGCTCATGCACGGACGTCGGAGCGAAAACCGCGTCCAGGAGATTTCTGAAATCTCACGCGGACTGAAGGGTCTCGCCCGCGAGCTGAATATTCCGGTCATTGCCCTCTCCCAGCTCTCGCGCGCCGTCGAATCGCGCGCCGATCACCGGCCCATGCTCTCCGATTTGCGGGAGAGCGGCTCGATCGAGCAGGATGCGGACATCGTGATGTTCATTTACCGGGAAGAGGTGTACGATCCGGACACCGAGCGCAAGGGTATAGCTGAGATTATCGTCGCCAAGCACCGAAATGGTCCGGTTGGCACGATCAACCTTCGCTTCTTCGAGAAGACCGCTCGCTTTGCCGACCTTGAGCTCTACCGCGAGGCATCTACGTAGGCGCCGTCGTGGCGTGCGTCCCCTGGAGGATTCTGATGTCCAAACGGTTCGGCGGGTTTATTGTGGCAACCGAACCGTCCGTTCCTCTTCCGCTGTCGTTTTTCACTGAAGTTCTCCCGCAGATCACGGAGATCGCTGAGCTTCATGTGACGCTGGCGGCGTTCCGGCTGGTGCATCAGGCAGGAGGGTTGGACTCACCCGTGCCCGAGCGGGCAATCGTGCGTGACCGGCATCTTCGGGAGGCGCTAAGAGTCGTTGGGAGTCCACGCGAGCCTGACCAGCGTATTGCCACCGGGCTCGACCTCGCGGTAGGCCGTGGCACGCTGCTACGCTTCTCCACCGATCACGGCCAGGCTCGGCGCGTCTGGTACTATGTCAACACCCCGGCGAACCAGGCGCTGGTGGCAGCCATGAGCCGGGGTGCCGTCGCTCCACCGCGAGCGTTGTGGGAGGGAGACGAGGCTCCTGCCGTTCAACCCGAGCGGCCGAACGTGTTTCGCTTGTATGAGCAAAATATTGGACTGCTGACGCCGCTCATCGCGGATCATCTTGTGGAAGCGCTCGAACATTATCCACGGGAATGGATCGAGGACGCAATCAACGAGGCGGTGACCTACAACCGGCGAAGCTGGCGGTACATTCAGCGGATTCTCGAACAATGGGCGGTGAGCGGGCGAGGCGGCGTAGGCAGCGGAGAGAGCACCCATGAGGCACATCGGCGACGTGATTCGCGACAGCATCTCGATCCCAATCAGTACAAGAGCGGGCGGCACCTCACCCACAAAGGACGCTCCTAAGTGCCCGATCTGCCAGGATGCTGGCTGGCTGCGCATGGACGTGCCTGTCGGGCATCCTAACTTTGGCCGCTTGTTCCCATGCGAGTGCACGGTGCGGAAGCGAGAAGAGCGGCTGCACCAAGAACTCTGGCGCCTGTCAAACCTGGATGCGCTCGCCGACCGCACCTTCGACACCTTCGATCCTCATGTCGATGGCGTCAGCGAGGCTTATGAGATCGCGAGGGAGTACGCGCGCAATCCCCACGGCTGGATCTTCTTCCACGGCAACTGTGGCGTGGGCAAGACCCATCTCGCGGTTGCGATCGCTCACTACGCGATGGAGCGCAACAAACTTGGCGTGCTCTTCGCAGTAGTGCCAGACCTTTTGGATCAGTTGCGAGCGACGTTCGATCCATCGAGCGGCACCGCCTACGACGAGCGGTTCAATCAGATTCGCAATTGCCAGCTCCTGGTCCTGGATGATCTCGGAACAGAAAACACCACCCCGTGGGCGCGAGAGAAGCTCTACCAGATCTTCAATCACCGCTACAACGAGCATCTGCCGACCGTGGTCACGTCAAATCAGCCCTTTGAGCGCATCGAAGAGCGCATCCTCTCTCGCTTGCTTGACACGCGCCTGACCCGCTACGTCCACATCGACGCTGAGGATTACCGACGGCAGCGTCTGCGCTAGCTACCCACCGTGGGCCGATCTCTGGCTCTCCCTCCTGAAGAGTTCCTACCACCCTCCTATTCTCCCCCCGGCTCTTCCTCCCTACACTTGCCACAGCCGGTGCCGTTGGAACGGCCCCACGCAGGCTGAGCGGAGGAAGAGCGTGACCCAACGTTTGACGACGACAACGCCGATCGGCGAGCCCACGAGCACGGCGCCCGAGCCGACTGCACCCCTTGCGACCGACCTTCGCCCGCGCCGCCGTCTCGGTTCGTGGATCGGCTCGACGGCGGCGCAAGGAGGCGCGACGCCAAGCGCCAGCCATGATGTCACCGTGCCTTTGGCATCAGACCAAGCCCCAGGGCCGACTACCCCACTCGCTCAATCGGCCGTGCCGCTTGTTGGGCCATCTGCCGTCACACGAGCCATCGCTCAGCAACAAGCTTCCGAACCAGCTAGCGCAGCGCAGGCAGCGACTGTGGTGCTGCCGAAGGCGGCTTCTCTAGAGCAAAACGGAGTCGAACCCGCAAAGGCTGGAGTAACCGATGGAGCGACGGTTCCGTTAGCCACCCCGGTTCAAACGATGCCAAAAGAGCCGCAAGGCGACGGCACCGCGCTGAAAGTTCAAACAGGCAACACTGTCGTCTCCGCGCCGACCGACGAAGAGCGGAAGCTTGAGGCACTCCGTCAACGCGTCGCAGACAATCCTGCCGACTCTGATGCGCTATTTGAATTGGCCGTTGCGCTCCACCGGCTCGGACATCGCTCCCAGGCTCGCGACGCGCTGGCGCGGTTGGTCCAGTTGTATCAAGAGCGCGGGCAGCACGCACAAGCGGCGCGCATCCTCAGCATGCTCGCTGGGCCAAAGACTGAAACCATCTCAACAAATGACCTTCCACCCCGGCCAAACGTTTCGCCCACGACGCGCCTGGCGAGCCAAGCTACGTCGCGGCTGTCCGGGGCAACCTCGTCGCTGGCCCGGGAGACGGCTGTGATCGGCCGGGCAGCACGTGGAGCAACGAAGTCGTTACCCAACCTTCCACCTCCATCGTTCCCACCGGAATCGCTCACGTTTACGATTCCTTTGCCCGGGGAAGACGAGTTGCCAGCCGAGGTCCACGAGGTCCTCGCCGAATCGGCGCACGACCTTCGCCATGGTCGCCTGAAGGCCGCGCATGATCTGTGCCTGTATGCCCTGCAATTGGCTCCCGACTACACGCCACTCTTCGTACGGATCGCTGAGATCTATGTGGCACAACATCTGACGCGGCGCGCCCGTGTTCAAGGCGAAACGCTGCTGCGTTTGGCCGAGGCCAGCGGCGATCAGCGGCACCTGTGGATGGTGTACCGCATTCTCCTGCACACGTCCGAGAACGATTTGACGAGCCTTCGCAAGCTCGTTGAGCTCCTCATTGAAGCGGGTCGAACCGAACTGGCCTCATTGTATGCCTCGAAGCTGATTCAATTGCTCGATGGGGAGGGACTTGCCGAAGAAGCACTCGGTTACTCCGTTCGCTTGTGCCGGCTCATTCCCGGTGACACCAGGGCCGCGTTAGAGAACGTGATTCTGCTGCTCCGGAGCGGAGATCGGGGCAGCGCGGTCGATCGGTGGGAAACCGCCGTTGCCGCGGGCGCCGATCCGATCATTGCGAAGGCGTCGATGGCTCCGATTCTCACCGAGATCCATGAGGACGATCACTGGCGCCTGCTCAGCGACGTGTTGCCCGTCCTGCGTGAGCGGAAAAGCCGGGAGATTCTCGAAGCATATGTGCGCACCGCGGCGATCTTGCCACCCAGCACCTGTCACCTCGCCGGTCACGGGCTCCTCCTCGCGGCCATGGAGGACAAACAGGCGCGAGAGCAACTAGCGACCGCGGCTGGTGACCGTAATGGCAGCCCCATGGCCCGCGCGGTCAGCGCAATCGCTTTGGCTGACTTGATCAAGCATGATGGATCGCCAGACGAATACGTCGCAGCCATTCGCACTGCCGTCAAATGCATCGATGATCCTCATGTCTCCGCGCATCCCGCATGGGAAGGATTGATTGGGCGCATCCCGCGGTTTGAGGACCTAAGCCTCGAGCTTGGGGAGACGTTACTGAACAGAGGAGACGCTGCGGGGGCAGTAGAGGTTCTCAAAGCCGCGCATGAGCGCAGCCGGCATCACGGTCCGCTCTGCGAGAAGCTCGCGGAAGCGTATTTCCGTATTGGTCAGCTTGGCGCCGCGCTCGCCGTGCTGGACGAGCTAGCCATTCACTACCGCAACACAGCCCAACTCGAAGCGATGGCCCGCGTCCTGCGCCAGATGTCGCAGCTCGCTCCCAACACGATCAAGGTCAAATCACGCCTGATCGATGCCTATCTCCAACGTGGATTCGTGGCGGAAGCACGTGCGGAACTCATACAACGAGCCGATTTGGAAGAGCGATCGGGGCTCATCAAGGACGCGGTCGCAAGCTTGCAGCGCGCCGCGGATCTTAGCTGGACAATGGGACTCGCCGACGAAACGTTCGCGCTCTACCAGCGCATGATCGACCTGGCGCCCGATGACGCCGGACTCCGGCACCAACTGGTCAACCTCTATCTCCAGCTCGGCCGTGTGGAGGATGCAGCCGTCCACCAGCGCGCTGTGGTTGATCTGGCGCTCAAGCAACATCGCGTCCACGAGGCGATTGCGGCGCTCCACCAGGTAATCGGCCTGACCCCCGACGATACGAGCGCCTATTATCAGCTTGGCGACCTCCTCAGCTCAATTGGGGAATACGCACAGGCCGAGAAAGTCTACAAGCGCCTTGTGTTGATCAACCCGGCTGATGCCATCGCCAAGGCGAAAGCGACCGCCATGGCCTCGCTACGTGAGCAACAGCACTCCCAGACCTAGCACGCTTCCCAGCGTTTCACCCGATGGGGATGGTAAACTTGAGCAAGATGTGACGATGATGCGCGCTGCACCGGTGGACCAATGCCCGAATTTGGCTGGCTGCTTTCCCGGCTGGGCGACCTCCGGGCAATATTGGATATTCTTGCTGTCACGGTCATTATCTACTGGTTGCTGTGGGTCGTTCAGGGCACCCGCGCGACACAGTTAATCCGTGGCGTCGTTATTCTGCTGGCGCTGGGCTATTTTCTCGCGACCGCGCTTGATCTCACGACCCTTAACTGGATCCTCTCGCGCACCTGGCCGGCGCTGATCGTCGCCATTCCCGTCATTTTCCAGCCCGAGTTGCGCCGTGCGCTTGAGCAACTCGGACACACGAGCGCCTGGCTTCGCACGCCTTTTCCTCCTGCCAGCGACATCGAGGTCATGGAGCGCACGGTGGATGAGATCGTCCGTGCGGCCGCGCAGCTCGCCCGGCAGCGCTACGGCGCCTTGATCGTTATCGAGCGCGAAACGGGTTTGCAGGATTACGCGGACCGCGGCGTTCCGATCGATGCTTACCTCACTCGCCAGCTTCTGATCAATATCTTTTATCCCAACTCTCCCCTGCACGACGCTGCCGTCATCATCAGGGGCGATCGCATCGTCGCTGCCAGCGTCGTGCTGCCGCTCACCGACAACGTCTCCGCCACCGGGCAGCTCGGTACCCGACACCGGGCAGCGATCGGAGTCACGGAAGACTCGGATGCCCTGGCCATTGTCGTTTCCGAGGAAACCGGACAAATCTCCGTCGCCCATAATGGCCGGCTGATCCGAAATCTGGACCAGGACCGCCTGCGCCGGGTCCTGCGGACCCTGCTCCGGCTAGACCGGGCCAGCAGCCGCGCCGCTGGAGCCAATGGCCGCCTGCACTTGCCGGGTAGAGGCGCGCTCATTGCCCGGCGCACTCCTCACGTTCGCCGGCAGGATACCGAGCCGACGAAGACAGGGACCTGAGTGCAAAGGGAGCGCTTGTGACCTGGATTCGCAACCACGTCGCCAGCGGGGATCTTATCCGGTTGGCCGCCTCCCTGGTGCTCGCTCTGCTGCTTTGGGGCTGGGTCACCGCCCAGCAAGATCCGGAAACCACGCGAGTCTTTCCCAATGTGGCTATCCAGGTTGGAGAGCTGCCTGACTCCCTGGTCGTGGTGACGGCGGTTCCCGCCGCCGTGGTGACAGTGACCGGGCCGCAGTCGGTGATCAACGAGCTCACGCCAGCCGATATCTCTGCGCAGCTCGATTTGCACGGCATCACGCAAGCGGGAACCTACTCCGTGCGGGTGCTGGTTTCCACGCCCGATGGGGTGTGGAGCCGGAAGGTTACACCGTCGCGTTTGGAAATTGTAGTCGAGAACACGGTGCGTCGCGATTTCGTGCTTGAGCCAGAGATTGTCAAAGGCGCGATCGACCCAACCCGGCGGATCGGCCGCATCCTTCCGGAGACGACGCTCGTCACCGCGCGCGGCCCCGCCTCACTTATGGCCCGAGTGGCGAGAGTGGTTCTCCCAATCGAGCTCGGTGGGCAAACGCGAGACTTCACGGGCACATTCACTCCAGTCGCTCAGGACAGTGAGGGCCGGCCAATCCCAGAGATCGCGATCAGTCCAAACAGCGTTCGCGCGACCGTCGAGATCACTGCGCGCGGCAAGAGCGTCGCGGTTATTACCCAGCTCGTCGGCACACCCGCCCAAGGGTTTGACATCCTGGAGCGAACCGTAAATCCACCGACCGTACTCGTTGACGGCCCCCAAGACGTGCTCGATGAGCTCGTGGTCGTGCGCACCCTGCCAATCGATGTCTCGGGCGCAACCGATGACATCAGCCAGCGCATCGGCTTGGAGCTTCCGGAAGGGGTGCGGGTGGTTGAGCCGGCGGACGGCCTCGTCCAAGTCTACGTTCAGATCGGCCAGCGCGCCGTGAGGCAGCCGCTACCGGGGCAAGTCGTGAAGATCGTCAACCTGGCGCCAGGTCTTACCGCCGAGTGGGAGCCGCGTGAAGTGACGGTGGTGGTCGTTGCCGCGGCAGATGTGCTTTCTCGTCTCACCGCCGACGACGTGCTGATCCAGGTCGATTTGGACGGGCTAGGGCCCGGCGACTACGATATTCAGCCGTCGGTGATTCTGCCACCGAATGTGCAGTGGATTAGCACGGATCCGAGCGCAGTCCACGTCACCATCCGGCGAGTAGCGGCCACGACGGCAGCCTCCCCGGTCGAAGGAACGGCCATGCCGCCCGGACGAGTCGCGGCGACACCGGTTGCCGTGGAAGGTGAGACACGACACGGATCAACGCGGTGAAAGCGATCGAGGCTCCCCAGAATTACTTTGCGCTTGCTGGCGTGTGAGGGGACGATTGCGCCGTGCCGGTAGCGCTGATCTCCATTTCATGGGTGAGCAGGATCGCCTCGGCGACCTCGCGCATGGATTTGCGGGCATCCATGCTGGCCTTGCGGATTCGGTGGAACGCCTCGGCTTCGCGCAACCCGTGAACCTCCATGAGTACGCCCTTGGCCCGCTCAATGATCTTGCGGGATTCAAGCGCCTCTTTGAGGTCTCCAACCTCGCGCTCCAGCGCCTGGAATTCTTCAA
This sequence comes from Thermomicrobiales bacterium, assembly GCA_042408955.1. Classification (GTDB taxonomy): domain Bacteria; phylum Chloroflexota; class Chloroflexia; order Thermomicrobiales; family UBA6265; genus CALGSZ01. The sequence goes on along the minus strand of JBHOQQ010000126.1, from coordinate 4,420 downwards.
AGCGGCTTAGGGAAAGTTCGATAACCGGCATGAGCTCGGCTTCGCGGAACGGCTTAACGATATAGCCGACCACTCCCGCTTCCTTCGCCCGCTCGACCAGCGCCTGGTCCGAATACGCGGTCAGGAGGACGACGGGCGCAATGCGCTCGCGGGTCAGGCCTTCTGCTGCCGTAATGCCATCGACGTCTGGCATCTTGATATCCATGATCACCAGATCCGGACGCAGCTTGCGTGCCAGATCGAGCGCGGTCTGGCCGTCTCCTGCCTCCGCGATGACGTCATAGCCAAGATGCGTCAGCATTTCGCGCAGGTCGAGGCGAATAAGCGACTCGTCGTCGGCGATGATGATTCGCGGTGGAGTTCGGCGAGATGCAGCGGGATTTCTCATGCGTCACCTAGCTGGGGGCTAATCTACCCGGCCTCTCGATGCTGAGAAAGGGCGAACCGATCAGCGCCACCCGGCAGGTGGCGCTTCAAGTGCGGAATCGCTGGTCGGGGCGAGAGGATTCGAACCTCCGACCACCGGTACCCCATACCGGTGCGCTACCGGACTGCGCCACGCCCCGCATCGCTGATTATAGCATGGCGAACGAGATTGTCTTGCCCAGCAGGACCGGGGCGACTCGGCACCACGGGACGCGACCCGCTAGCGATGAGCGCCCCGGCATCCCGCTGAGCAATAAACGCCGCGCTATTTGATTTCGACCTTCGCTCCGGCCTCTTCCAGCTTGGCCTTGGCAGCCTGAGCCTCCTCCTTGGAGACCCCCTCCTTGACCGCCTTGGGAGCCGCCTCGACCAGATCCTTCGCTTCCTTGAGACCCAGGCTGGTCAGCTCGCGCACCGCCTTGATGACCTGAATCTTATTCGGTCCGACATCGGTCAGGATGACGTCGAACTCCGTCTGCTCTTCCTCAGGCTCTGCGGCTGCCGCGGCGCCGCCAGCGGCCGCGGCTGGCATCACGCCCATCGCCACGGGAGCAGCGGCTGAAACGCCCCAGCGCTCCTCAAGCTGCTTTACGAGCGCGTTCAGCTCGAGCACGGTCATCTTCTCGAGTGCTTCAATGATTTGTGTCGTGTCCACCTGTTCCTCCTTCAATCCCGGCGCCAGTCACCTTTGGCGCCGTGCACTCCTACCCTACACGTCGCGCGCTGCACGCGCGCTGCCTGTCAATCCGCGGCCATCGCCTCGCTGCCACCACCGAGCTGCTCGGCACGCGCCCGCAACAGATACACAACCGATCGGCTTGGCCCGCTGAGCACGCCAACCATGCGCGACATGGGCGACGCCAGCATTCCAAGAAGCCGCGCTTGCAGAACCTCCCGCGACGGCATCGTCGAGAGCTCCTCGACCTCGGCGGGTGAAATTACGTGCTTGCCGTAGATTCCTCCCTTGATCTTGAGAATGCGGGACGTCCGGGCAAAATCCATCATCGCCTTCGCCGCGCCCACCACGTCCTCGTGGACGAACGCAATCGCGAGCGGCCCCTCCAGCATTCCATCGAGCCCGGTGATACCGACACGCTCGGCCGCGATGGCCGTCAGCGTGTTCTTTGCGATGTGGAACTCTGCACCGAGTGGCCGGAGCGTTCGTCGCAATGTTTGCAGATCAGCAACCGTCAGTCCTCGGTAATCAGTGAGGATTGCGAGTTGCGACTGCGACAGCAACTGTGCCAGCGCGTCGATCTTTTGAGCCTTTGCTGCTGTTGGCATGGTCTCACCTCCTTTCTTGCCAGTCGGTCCGGCCCAGGACCCACTCCTCACGTATGACACCTGCTCAAATACGTGTGCCCCGAACCGTGACCGGCCCGGGGCACGCAGAGACGCACTGCCATCTTCGGCAAGCAGTTCTGGTCCTGGGCCTCGGTCGGAAATTAAGCGGCACGCCGCACCGACGGTCTACGGCCGAACACACTCTTCAGTTGAGCCAAATGTGCGCGATGCTCCCTCCGAACTAGGCAGCAGCAGCGGATGCGTTGGCAACCGTCTGCGATACATTGAGCGGAATGCCGGGAGCCATCGTCGTCGTCAGTGTCAACGAGCGGCAGTATACCCCCTTCGCCGCCGCTGGCTTCGCGCGCATGAGCGCGTCAACAAACGCGTAGAGATTTTCTACCAATTGCTCATCGCGGAAGCTCCGCCGGCCGATGACCGTGTGCACGATACCCAGGCGGTCGTTGCGAAACTCCACCCGTCCGGCCTTGAGCTCCCGGAGCACCCCTGGAAGGTCTTCTGGATTGCGAACAACCGTCCCCGAGCGAGGGTTCGGCATCAGACCCCGGCGTCCAAGGATTCGCCCCAATCCACCGACCTTGCCCATCATGTCGGCCATCGCAACCGCCGCGTCGAATTCTAGCCAGCCGCCTTGAATCCGCTGGACCAGGTCATCGGAACCGACGTAGTCTGCGCCGGCTTCTCGCGCGATGCGCTCGGCCTCGCCTTGGGCAAAGACGAGCACCCGAACCTGCTTGCCGGTGCCGTGCGGCAGGACCACGGTCGAGCGAACCGCCTGATCAGCTTGCCGCGGATCGATACCTAGCCGAGCGTGCAGCTCGACGGTCTCATCGAAATTCGCGAAGGCAATCTCTTTCAGGAGCCGCACCGCCTCCTCAGGCGTATAGAGGCGACCTGGCTCCACTCGCTGCAAGGCAGCCAAATACTTCTTTCCGTGTTTTGGCATCGTTCATTCTCCTGTGGTTCAACCGGAGCTCAGCGCTCCTCCCACGCATGCGTCCGCGCTCCTCGGGCGGTGGCGCGTGGCGCATACCTCTGGGGCCACGCCTATGGCACGATTTCGATCCCCATGCTCCGGGCTGTGCCCTCAATCTGCTTGATCGCCCCCTCAAGATCGACCGCGTTGAGATCCTTCATCTTGAGCTCGGCAATCTCGCGGACCTGCTGCGAGGTGACACGCCCAACCTTCTGCATCCGGGTATTGCCCGACCCTTTCTCCACGCCTGCGGCACGCCGCAGCAGGTCGGACGCAGGCGGCGTCTTCGTGACGAAGGTGAACGAGCGGTCCTCATAGACCGTGATCAACACGGGAATGGTCTGGCCGACCATTGAGGCAGTCCGCTCGTTGTACTCCTTGACGAAGTTCATGATGGCCACACCGTGCTGGCCCAACGCCGGTCCAACCGGTGGAGCCGGTGTCGCCTTGCCGGCAGGCAATTGAAGCTTGACGTATGCGCGCACGCGCTTTGCCATTCTCACACCCTCCCATCATTGCCGCGATGCGAGCAACGGCAATGAGGTCCAATCGGGACCACGACTTAGGTTTCCTTTTCCGCCTGAAGGAAGTCAAGCTCGACCGGAGTTTCCCGGCCGAAGAAGGAGACGAGCACGCGGATCTTGCCCTTCTCCTCATTGATCTCATCGATCTCACCGCGAAAATCGGCGAAGGGGCCATCAATGATCCGGACAGTGTCACCGAGCTGGAAGGACATCTTGACTTTCGGCGCCTCGGCGGCCATGCCCTTCATGATCGCCTGCACCTGGCTCTCCTCGAGCGGCACTGGCTTGTTATTGATGCTGACGAAGCCGGTCACTCCCGGGGTGTTCCGCAGTGCATACCAGGTCTCGTCGTCCATAATCATGCGAACCAGGACGTAGCCTGGAAACACTTTGCGCTGCACCGTATGCCGCTGGCCACTTCGGATTTCGATCTCTTCCTGCGTCGGAACGACGATCTCGAACACCCGATCGCCAAGGTCCAGCGCCTCGACCCGGTTCTCGATCGACTTCTTGACTTTGTTCTCATACCCCGAATAGGTGTGCAGCACATACCACTGCCCTTTCGGGGCCTCCGTTGCCACTCCGGTTTCGCCGGTGCGCTTGGCCGCGAGTCGTTCACGCAATGATGGGCGGCCCACGGTTCACTCCTCCCTGACTACCGACTGAACGGAGTCAGACCAATACTGTAGCAAATCTCAGAATGCCTCAAAAAGCTTCAGCAGCGCGTAGTCTATGCCTCCGAGGAACAGGCCGAGCACAATGGAGATCGCGATCACCACGATGGTCAGATTCCGAGTTGTATCCTTGTCCGGCCAGTTGACCTTTTTCGCCTCTGCCCAGGTATCTCGTGCAAGTTGCCGGATGGCCTGCGTGCGGACGGCGAAAACGCTCTGTGGCGCGACTGCGTCGCTCTTCGATGCGGATTTGGCGGGACGCGAAGCCGCGGCAGGGCGCGGCGGGACGGATTCCGCAGGGCGCGGCGCGGCCGGTTGCTGCTTGACTGCCGGGCGGCGCTGCGCACTCATCGCATTCTCCCTCCCTCCAAGTTGACCCCGATGGTCGGAGCGCCTCACGCTCCTTGCCAAGATACATGAAAACGGGGCGTGCCGGTCAGGCGCCGCCCCTCCATTGCTCCTCGTCGCCTTCCGATCTGGCAGGGCCGGCAGGACTCGAACCCGCAACCTGCGGT
>JBHOQQ010000125.1:0-6383 GCA_042408955.1 Thermomicrobiales bacterium | reverse complement strand
GGTGAAGCAGGCGATGCGAGCAACAGCGTGATGAGACTGCGCAACCATGACCAAACGCCCTCTCCGCGCCCAGCGGCGGAGCAAGCCCTCGGGTCAGACTACGCGAATTTCTCGGGTGCGAGAGAGAGCCAAAAGTCCTGGATTGCGGCCAGAGGCGACAGGTCCAGATGGAGGAGTGATGTGCATCACCTCGAACACGGATCGGTGAGGAGCGGCGATGCTTGATCATGGTGAGACCGGACGAGCCTGGCCACCTGGCCTGCTCACCGACGACGACCGGTTGCGCTTCGCGCGCTATGCGGAGGCGCTCGCGTTCTATGAAGGACAGCAGTGGCGCGGCAAGCGGCGACCTGGTGAGCAGCGCCTGACCTTCAATTACGCCCGGGCGCTGGTGCGGAAAGTCGCCTCGTATATCTTCCCCGCGCCGGTGACCTTCTCGGTCCCTACCACGGTTGCTTCCGCGGCGGAGCGCCAACAACCGGAGGCTGAAGCGCCCGGCGCGCTTGCCCAAGCCGCGCGGCGCGCAGAGCTTGCGCTGGCCGAGTGCCTGGCGCAGAACGATGCCGCCCGGCTCGATGTGGAGCTTTGCATCGAGGCAGCGGTCCTCGGGGACGCTGCGCTTAAGGTGACGTGGGATGGCACGCGCGCACGGCCAGTCATCGCCGGCGTGAACCCAGCGACCCTGGCCGCGCGCTGGGCGCCGGACAATCCGCGCCAGGTTGTGGAAGTTGTCCAGACGTACGGCCTCACCGGACGTATGCTGGCCAGCATGTTCGCACCGTCCGGCATCCCCCGCCCGCTGAGCGCGCTTGCGCCCGAACGCGTCTACCCGGTGACAGAACGGTGGACGGCGGAGCTTTGGGCCGTGGAAGTTGCCGGGCAGACCGTTCGCCGCGGCGATAATCCGTACGGCTGGATACCCTACGTCATTGTCCCTAATAACCCGCGTCCGCATGCATTCTGGGGCGAGTCCGACCTCCTCGATCTCTACGACGTGTGCCGGGAGATCAACGCGCGGATGTCGGTGGTGAGCCGGGTGCTGGAGCTATCCGGTGCGCCGATCGCGGTGCTGGAGAACGTGGACGGCTCCGAGGGGATCGCGGTGGGGCCGGGGGCGAAGTGGGAGCTTCCGGAGGGGGCGAAGGCGTATTTGCTGGATCTCCTCTCCGGGGGCGGGGTGCAGCTGCACATTGACTACATTAATTTGCTGTATCGGGCGCTGCATGATCTGAGCGAGACGCCGCGCACGGCGTTCGGCGACTCGGGCCGGGTGCTGAGCGGGGCTGCGCTGGAGGTGGAGGTGCAGCCGCTGGTGCAGAAGGTGCAGCGCAAGCGCCGGATGTGGGAAAGCGCGTTCCGGGAGCGCAACGCGCGCGTCCTCGATCTGCTTGAGCGCTTCGGCGGCGTAGACGTGGGCGGGCTGCGGCAGACCATCACCATCTGGCCGGACATCTTGCCAAGCGATGCGGACAGCGCGGTGCGGAACGCGGTCCAGCTTGTGATGGCGGGGATTCACTCTCGCCGGACGGCGATCGCGGCCCTGGGCAACAACGATCCGGAAGGCGAGCTGCGCCGCGTGCGGGAGGAGCGGCAATTGCTGGGAGAGGCGGCAGCCGCTCATTCGCCAGAGGAGGAGGCATGACGACGCGGGCCGATCTGCGCGATGCCGTGCGGCAGCGCCTGGCAGATGCGCCGGGTGGTCCCCTGTGGGACGACGCCGCGCTGAACGACTTTCTGGCAGAGGCCATGCGGGAGTACGGCATCCGCTTCCCGCGCGAGCAGGCGATGACGGTTAGCGTGCCCGCTGGCGCCACGAGCGTCACGGTCTCCCCGCGCATCGAAGGTCACCAGGTCGTGCGTGTAGTCGATCCGTCTGATCAGCCGGTTCCGAGGTACCAGGACATTCGAGATACCTCCTGGGACGCTGCCCAGGCATGGTCGTGGTGGAATTCGACACTCCGGCTGGCATCGCCAGCCGCTGGCGGTGATTGGCGGATTGACTATCTCGCTCTTCGAGATGTACCGGGTGATGATCTTACCGCGGTTGATATCCAGGCCGGTGACGAGGCGATCGTCGTGACGCTCGCGGCTGCCATCGCCATGCGCCAGCGTGCGGCCTCCGATGCCAAGCACGGGCTGGGCAGAGAGCGCGAGGCGGCGGCCACTCTCGCTGACCGGTTGCAACGTGACGCCGAGCGCTTGATCGCGGCGCGCAAGCGCCGTGCGCGCGGTGGTTGGTTGGTCCAATAGCCAAAGAAAGGAGCAAGCGGATGCGCGCAGGCCGGACGGCACGCGGAGGACTGCTGGAGCGCCCGCCACGGTCGGTGACGGGGCGAGCACCGGGGCTCGCTGCACGGCTGGAGCACAGCGACCAAACGCCAGTGGTCTGGACTCAGTGGCAAACCGCCGCGGATGAACAGGTCTGCCCAGAATGCGGCCCGCTCAATGGCCTGGCATGGCCAGAAGACGAGGGGCCACAGCCGCCGCTGCATGTCAATTGCCGTTGCCGGCGCGAGCCAGTCTTCGTGACGTGGGTAAGCCGGCACCACCTGCAGCCGGTGGCGCTTCCTTAATCATCCATGTGAAGCACAGAGGGGGTGAGGCGTGGCGCAGGTCGCTGATATTGAGCTAGCGGGTGCGGGGTACATGATTGTGCCGGGCACCTATCGGCGGATGAGCGACGGTGAGCCGGAGGGGCGACCGGGCCGGGTGGTGGTCCGCGACTTTGTGGGGGGTCAGCGGCGGGCGGTGCAGCTTGAGGAAGACCGGGGCTGGGATGCTGAGGGCTGCGGGCCGGTGTATGACGGGAAGGGGGTGCAGCCGTGGCCGTACGTGACGAGCTACACGGACAACGGGGGGCTGAGCACGGTGCGGGCGAGCACGCGGGCGCCGGGCATTATTGCGGATGACCGGGTGTACGTGGGCAATACGCGGTACCTCTACCGGTCGGATGTGCTGAGTGCCTCGGCGTGGGTCAATTTTGCCCAGCGCGCGGACTTCGGGGCGGGGAAGGAGATTACGGACCTCGCCGTGCATGCTGCGGGGAAGGTGGCGGTGCTCTTCGGAAGCACGGGCGATATACAGGTGCACGACACGGCGGCGGGGACGAACGCGGCGCTGCGTGCGGGCCGGAAGGGCAATGTTGGCGCTGGCTACAATGGTTTTCTGATTTTTGGTGGTCAGGACGGCCACATGATCCGGATGGATGACGGAACCAACCAAGCGACGCGCACGCTGGATGGGAAGCCGCTGCGTATGGCGCTGCACGCGGGGAAGGTGGCGATCGCGACGAAGACGGGGAGCTTGTGGCTGCTGGGCGGACGGTTCGACTCCGTGAAGGGAGACTGGAATAGCGAACCTGAGCCGCTGTTTACGCATGGGTATTACACGGATGATCAGGACTATCAGTTCTTAGTCTCCTACCGGGGGAGGCTCTATACATGGCTCTCCGGTCAGGTGATGGAGTTCAACCCGAACACGGGGAGCAACAAGCAGGGGTGGGTGCCCACACCGATTGAAGGGAGGGCGTGTTACGGCGGGTGCGTGGCCGGCGGTCGGTTGATTGTCTGTATGGTGAGTAATCAGGGTGCGTTTCAAGTGTGGGCATTTGACGGTGCCGGCTGGTGGTTGATTCGGCATGTGACGAGCAGTGCGCGCTGCTGGCCGGCGTGGTTGGCGGGGTGTGGGACGTATGATCTCCTCTGCTTCCGGGATGGCTCGAGCTCGGTGACCTATGACCTGTTCCGCCTGACGAACAAGAGTTCGAGTGCTCCGGATTTGCGCGATTCCGGCGAGTACCGAACTGCTCTTCTTGATGCTGGGGAGCCGGACAAGCTGAAGGCGTGGCGGAAGGTGGGGGCGACGTTCGCGGCTCCGGAGATACGCGGCAATACGGCCAGCACGGACGCGGTGACGGTGACGCTGAGCTACTCGGTGGATGGGGGGTTGACGTGGACGACGGCGGCGAGTCAGAGCGTGAATGATCCTACACTCCTCCGCATTCTGACGCTGGAGGCGGAGATTGACTCGGTGGTGGCGCAGAGCCGGTATCTTCAATTGCGCGTCGCGTGGTCGAGCGTGCTGGACTGGGCGCCGGTGCTAACGGCGATGTGGGCGGAGTATGAGCTGTTTGGGGTTCCGGCACGGCGGAGACGGTGGCAGATGGCGGTGAAGGCGGGTGATGGGCTGGTGCGGCGGGATGGGACGGTTGATCCGCGGACTGGGCGGCAGCAGATTGCGGATTTGTGGGCTGCGTGGGCGAGCGCGGCGACGGTGCAATTGAAGGATATTGATTACGACGCGGACGCGACGGTGCGGAATGTGCGGATTATTGGGATACGGGAAGAGGTGGCGAAGCCGAGTGATGCGGGGCGGTGGGGTGCGTCGGTGGTGCAGCTCACGCTCGTGGAGGTGTAGCCGATAGCCGGTAGGGGCACGATGTATCGCGCTCCTACGATCCCTGATGGCTGACGGCTAACGGCTGATAGCTACGTCGTTGCGAGGCGCGGTCCGCGCTCATCCCCACGCTCCCGTCCCGCGCGATGCCGTCGGACGGACGTGGGCTGACGGGCACAATGTATCGCCCCCCATCGGCTACCGGCTACCGGCTGACCCCTAACACCTGACGGCTGCCCCCTGACGACTGATAGTTCGTAACTCGAAGCTCAAAGCTCGCACCTTCCCCAGCCCCTAACCCCTTAACCGACCCCTGACGCGCACAGGAGGACACATGACGATCGTGTTTGGCAATGTCAAGCATCCACCGTATATTGACCGGCTCATCCCTGACGCGCAGACCAGTGCGTGGGACGATCTCGGCCCTCGCCGGCCCGTCGGTGTCTGCCAGCACTCGATGGCAGGCACGCTCTGGGGCACTGATAGCTACTTCCGGCGCGGCCGCGCGAGCACTGGCCTCACCGACTATGGCATCGGCGGCGCGGCCGACGGTGAGCGGTGGGATGGCGTCATTCTGCGCTGGAACGATCCGCTCGGCCAGCCAGCCACCGTCGAGATTGATGGAACACGCTGGACCGTCAGCGCCAATCGTGCCGGGTGGGCGAACGGCGGCAGCGATGGCCTAGAAGGGGATGGCCCGCTGTTTGTGCGCACCTTTGGCGTGGCGGCGATCAATCGTGACCTCGTCAGTATCGAGCGGAGCGATGGCGGAGACACCTCGGCGCCAATGAGCGCGAAGCAATTCGAGAGCATCTGCGCCCTGACCGCGTATTGGTTCGACTACGCGCGTGTGCCCTACGATGCATTTCCCGTGCATCCGCGGTATGGGATCGTCACTCACTTGCTTCATCGCGAGTTTTCGACCAAGGATTGCCCGTTTCCTCCAGTGACGAGCCGCATTGACGAGATCCAGGCACGGGTTCGGCAGATTTTGAAAACGGCCCAAACCCTCCAACCGGCGCCGGAGCCATTGCCACCTGCGCGGTCGGTGAAGCCGGATCATGCCTGGTGGCCGCAAGGCTATGACCTGGCCACGCTGGCCGAACGCTTCGGGCGGCTGCCGCGGCGCCTGCCTGATGGCACGACGCGCACCTACGGCTTCGATCCCAAGGGAGTCATCAGCAACGCATGGGTCGCGCGCGGCGTCGCGGAGCAGCGGCGGGCAGACCAACTTCCGCGCGCACTGGGCTGGTGGGTGCTGAAAGCCGCGGAGGATCAGACGCACGAGATCGTCGCGTTTGATGACCGCTGGGTGCTCTTCCGGCCTGATCCACATGTCGTCTGGACCTGGATCGAATGATCTGGCGGAGGGATTGCTCCCTGAGGCAACGACGAAACAACGGAGGCAGAGCGATGGAAGACTGGTCTGATGCGATGATCGTGGCCGTGGTTCCGGGCATGGTTGAGGTCGCAAAGCGGGCCGGGCTCCCCGTCCGCTGGTCCGGGGTGGCCGCAATAGTGACCGCGACCGCGCTCGTCGCCCTGCGCGACCTGGGTCAAGGGCAGCCGGTTGATGGCGCTGGGATCGCGGCGCTGGTGGCGTCGTGGCTGCTCCAGGGGAGCGTGCTTGGTCTGGCAGCCGCCGGGCTGTATTCGCAGGCACGGCTCAGGCACCCGCTTGCCGAGCATACCCCAAACGATGGGGCACATGCCGAGCAGCCGAGGTAGCGGCCTCACTCCCCACCCTGCCTTTCAGCAGAGTGCAACTTTGTACACGAAACGGCTTCTGTCAATCCACTTAGGTTTCAATCCCCACCCTGCCTTTCAGCAGAGTGCAACACGGACGTCGACGACACGGTCGCCACCGGCCTCCTGTTTCAATCCCCACCCTGCCTTTCAGCAGAGTGCAACACGGCCTCGCCGTGGCCCTATCCTCGGCGAGGGCCTGTTTCAATCCCCACCCTGCCTTTCAGCAGAGTGCAACAGGA
>JBHOQQ010000124.1:0-16092 GCA_042408955.1 Thermomicrobiales bacterium | reverse complement strand
CAAGCTCGTGCAGCATTGTGGGTTGAGCGTGTTCACGAGCCTGGACGGTTGACGGCCCGGCGCGTTGCCGCGACCTCCCGGGCCGGAGCGCTAGCGCAGCGCGGGATCGCTGCGCTAGCGCTCCGGCCCGGGAGGTCGCGGCAACGCGCCGGGCCGTCAACCGTCCAGGCTCGTGAACACGCTCAACCCACAATGCTGCACGAGCTTGCCGCGTCAGTCTCAACGGGAACCGCTGCCGGCCGGTGTATCGCGGTTGCCGCCTTCCCCGGCTCGATCATAGAGGTAGCACGCGACGACGTGCCCAGGCTCCAATTCGTCTAAGCGTGGCCGCGCCCGTTCGCACGTGCCTGCTATTCGGTTTGGGCAGCGCGGGAAAAAGGGACAGCCAGCGGGCAGAGGACCACCGGCCGCTGGTTCGCCCGGAACGACAGCGCGATGGCGGAAGCGATTGCGGGGATCGGGTTCGGGAATGGCCTCGATCAGCGCCCGCGTGTACGGGTGCAGGGGATTGTCGATCACCCGCCCGGCTGGACCCAACTCGACGATCGTTCCCTGGTACATCACCGCGATGCGATCGGCAAAATGGCGCGCGCTGGCGATGTCATGCGTGATGTAGAGGAACGTCACGCCTCGTTCCGCCTGAATGGATCGGAGCAGATCGAGGATTTCCACGCGGCTCGATGCATCAATCATCGAAACCGGCTCGTCAGCCACAATGTAGTCCGGGTTGCGCACAAGCGCGCGTGCGATGCCAACGCGCTGGCGCTGCCCACCGGAGAGCATCGTCGGATACTTACCGGCGAAACGTTGTGCCGGAACCAGCTCGACCGCCTCCAGCGCGCGGTAGACCCGTTCCAGCCGCTCGGCGGCCGGCACGCCGTCAATAATGAGCGGCTCCTCCACCAGGTCGCGAACCCGAAAGTATGGGTTCAGACTCGAAAATGGATCCTGGAAGATGATCTGGGCGCGCTTGCGCAACCAGCCAAGCTCCTCCTCGGGCATGTCGGTGATGTCTTGCCCGTCAAAAATGACGCGCCCGGCATTTGGCCGGATCAACCGCAGGGAGACGCGGCCAAGCGTAGACTTGCCACTGCCTGATTCTCCGACCAACCCGACCGTTTCCCCTCGCGCCACATCGAGGCTGACGCCATTCAGCGCGTGCACCTCATCGCTGCGGAAGATTCCCTTCCGAACCTGATAGACCACGGCGATCTCTTGCAGTGAGACGAGCAGTCCAGCCGCCAGTGACACGGCTCCTTGCCTGGCTTCGCGCTCATGTGGTGGTGACACGGGCTCGCCACGATGTTCAGCCATGAGCCACCCCAGCGATGTGTTCCATATGCGAAAGAAAGCGGTCTCCGGCGATCCGTGCATCATTGAGCCAGCAGCGCGCATGGCCACCATCATCCAAACGGATCGGTGGGGGTACCTCATGGTCGCATGGCTCAAAACGGTATGGGCAACGTGGGTGAAACCGGCACCCGGCGGGCACATCGGTGAGATCAGGCGGCTCGCCAGGCATCGGACGCGGACGGACGGCATCGTGCAAGCGCGGTAGGCTGGCAAGCAGCAATTGGGAATAGGGATGCCGCGGAGCTACCAGGACGCGCTCGGCCGGACCACACTCGACGTGCCAGCCAGCGTAGGCTACGGCAATCTGATCGCACAGGTCGCTGGCTAGGCCGATGTCGTGCGTGATGAAGATCATCGAGATTCCCGGATCCTTTTTCAGATCCTTCAGCAGGTTCATGATCTGGGCTTGCACACTGACATCTAGCGCCGATGTTGGCTCGTCGAGAATCAGCAAATTCGGATTCAAGACGAGCGCGGTTGCGATCACGACCCGCTGTTTTTGACCGCCACTCAGCTCATGTGGATACCGCGAGGCGATACTGGCGGGGAGCCCAACCCGCTCAAGCAGCTCTGCTACCCTGGCCCGGATGGCATCTTTGGAGAGGTTGCCTTGCAATTGGAGCGGCTCAGCGATTTGGTCGCCGATTCTCAGCACCGGATTGAGGACGTTCATCGCGCCTTGAAAGACCATCGCCATCCGGCGCCAGCGTATTTCCCGCCGGAACTCGTCATCAGAGAGCTCGCGAAGCTCACGGCCGTCGAGCCGGATCGAGCCGTCAAAACGCACAACGTTCTTGGGCAGCAAGCGCATCAGTGCGATCGCAAGGCTCGTCTTGCCGCTGCCCGATTCTCCAACGACGCCCAGCGCCTCGCCACGCTCCTCGATCGTGAACGAGACGCCGTCAACGGCGCGCACAACCCGGCCGCTCACCCCATAGTGCAGATAAAGATCCTCGACGGCGAGCAGCGGCATCAGGTACCTCGGGTAGCGTGGCAGATCTTCCCAGGTGAAGCGCTCAATCGCTCCGCCTGGGAAAACCTCTGACACGCTCGCTAGAGTAGGAGATCAAACAGCCGGAACGAGCGCTCCCAATGCTCGGTTTGGGGATTCTTCAGCGTTGGATCGATGATTTTGAAGGTGTGCGCAAGAGCTACGCTGAGACCGCCGGCCACGCGCGGCAATTCCGCATCCGTCTCACTGCTGGTGGCAAGATCAAGCTGCGGCCGGGTGGCGATGTCCTCGAGGATCGTGCGCATTTCGATAACTTCGTCCAAGCCGGTGAACTCATGAATGCGCTGCTGCAATCCCTTGGGGATCGGCAGATCATGCGGCTCGATCAGATCCCGTCCATTCGCCTTTGCGATTGCCTCGGCCCGGACGAGGAGATCATAAATCTTCTGACTGACAAACTCGTTGAAGCGCTTGAGATCGTTCTTGTCGACATCGAGTTCCGCCACACGGCGGAAGAACCGTTCGAATGTCGCCACATTCATGACGCCTGACGGTGAGTTCTCTTGTCGCATTGTTCGCTCCACTCACTCACGTTTCCTGGAGAGACTATACAGGATGAGCGCAGGTGAGCGTCGCTAGATGCGGCCTAGCGCAAGGGTAAGAGCGCAGTAAGCCCCTCGATGAGCGCTGCTAAGTCCACCTCGTCGTTATACGCTTGGAACGAAACGCGCACAAAGGTCTGCCCGTTTGCTCGCTGCACGATCGGGACTTCAACCCGGTACTCCTCATACAAGCGCTCTTTGAGGACGGCGGTGTCACAGGGCGGAATCGGACACGAGACCATTTGGCTGAACCAAGCCGGTGAGTCCGGACTGATGGGGGGCAATCCGGTCAACTCGGCGATGCGGCGTCGCGCCTCGCGGGCCAGGGCATGACAACGCGCCCGCACGGCATCCCAATGATGCTCGCGCTGGAAGCGGATCGCCGCCGGTACGCTCAGGAATGGCGAAATGTCGCGCGTTCCCTGCCATTCGTTCCGCTGCACGAACGTGGATTCGCTCAATTCGCCGCTGCGGCCCCAGCCCCAGCTAATCACCAGCGACTCGACCCAATCCTGCTCTTCCGGGCGAACATACAGGAAGCCCGCGCCTTTTGGCGCGCAGAGCCACTTGTGCAAATTGCCGGTATAGATGTCAGCGCCGAGATCGTTCAGATCCAGCGGAATCTGCCCTGGCGCATGGGCGCCGTCAATCACCGACAGGATCCCGTGCTCCCGCGCCCGCTGGCAAATCTCTTTGACCGGAAAGATCAGCGCCGTGGGCGAGGTGATGTGACTGAGGTAGACAACCTTTGTCCTTGGTGTCACGCAGCTCCAGAAGCGCTCAACAACCTCCTCGCACGACGTGACCGGGAGCGGGATCTCGCAGCGCACTAGGCGTGCGCCCATCTTCGCCAGCAAGTACTCCCAGGTCATCGTGCAGGCGCCATATTCGTGATCGGTCGTCAGCACCTCGTCGCCTGGCTCCAGGTCGAGCGACCGGGCAATCACATTGACGCCCCAGGTTGCGTTGGTCACATAAACGAGGTCGTCCGGCCGGACATTCAGATAGGCCGCGAGCTCCTCCCGGGCCTGGCGCATGAGGTCATCGAAGCGGCGGCCCAGAAACTCGACAGGTTGGCGCTCCAGCTCCCGCTGCCACCGCTGATACTCCTCAAAGACCGGTTTGGGACATGCGCCAAACGATCCGTGATTCAAGAAGTGGATCGTCGGATCGAGTAAAAACGCATCTTTGATCGCCGCCGACACACACACGCCCCTTGCGACGGCCCCGGCGGCCGCTTCGCCGAGTGCCATCGCCCTTCCCATGATCCGAATACCGTTGATGAGCCAATTCCGAAAGAACGGGGCCGGATACCCGCCGGCCCCGTCCCCGTTCAGATTATGCGCGCTCCGACGCGTCGCTGCCGATGTACATCTCCTCTGGCACGGTGCTCATCGTGGTGAAGCCAGGCCAGTGCAGCGACGCGTTGCCGTTTTCGTCCGGCTCCTTGAACGTGCCCTTCAGCCACGGCTTGATAAGCTGCGGATAGGTGCCGTGGTAGACGAAGACGGCGGGTACATCCTCAACCAAAATCCGCTCCGCCTCCTGGAACATCTTGATCCGCTCCTCGGTCGGCCCGAGGAATTCGGCGGCGGCTTTCACCTTGGCATCGTACTCGGGATTCGACCAGGAGTACCGGCCGCCCGAGAGCCAGACACTGAGCATGTTGTACGGGTCGAAGAAGTCCATGCCATAGCGCACCCAGCCAAGCAGGATCTGGGTTGGCTTGGCAGTCAGCGCGGCCATAAATTCTTGGGCCGGCTTCTGGACGAGCTCGACGTCGATGTTGAGGTACTCCTTGAGCATGGACGCGCACGCGGCCGGCACGGCCTGATCGAGCGGTGTTCGGTCGCGGATCCACATCTCAAGCTTCGGGAAGCCCTCGCCATTCGGGTAGCCCGCCTGCGCTAGCAATGACTTCGCCAGCTCCGGATCAAAGCGTTGGATATCCTTGAGTCCCTCTGAGTTGGATGCTGGGAAGCCAGGGGCCAGCCACGAATAGGCGGGAATGCCGCTCGGCCCGAGGATCTTCTCCTTGATAGCGTCGCGGTCGATCGCATGGCTCCAGGCCTGCCGGACGAGCTTATTATCAAACGGCGGCTTCGTAACATCAAAGAAAATGTGATAGGTCGGGAAGTCAGCAACGCCGGAATAGACTTCCTGGGCCAGGTTTGGATCCGCCATCATGATTTCAATCGCGGCCGGACCCGGGTTCTCGACATAATCGATCTCATTGTTTTGGTACAAGGTGAAGTAATTCTCGGGAGTGGACAGCTTGTAGATCACCTGCTGCACCGGAACCTTCATGGTTCCGTTGTACTTCTCGTTGCGCTTCAGCACGATCCGCTGATCCGGAATCCACTCCGCCAGAATGAACGGCCCGGAGGAAACCGCCGTCTCCGGCTTGGTGTTGTAGAGCGGGCCATGGGTTTCGAGCGCAGCCTTGGAGAGCGGCAGCGAGTAAAGCAGCATCGCCGGGAGGTACGGGGCCGGGTTTTCGGTCTCGATCACCAGCTCGTACTCATTGGCTCCGAGGCGCACGCCCATCTGATCCAGCGGGATCTTTCCGGCGATCGCATCGTTCCAGCCAGTGATCACGCCCTGGAAGTACCACGTGAAGTCCCACGCATGCTCCGGGTCAGCCGCATAGCGCAGCGTCGCGACATAGTCTTCCGCCGTGACGGGATTGCCGTCACTCCAAACCATCCCCTGGCGGATCTTGAACGTCCAGGTCTTGCCGTCTTCCGTGCTCGACCACGATTCGGCCCCTGCCGGCAGCAACTGGAAATTGCGGTTCAACCGCACCAGTGGCTCACTGAACAGGTCACCTGCACCCCCACGCTCGTAGACCTTCTCGTAAAAATCGAGTGCCTTGACATTCGCGCCTTCAGCCGGAAACAGAAGGATCTGCTTCTCCAGCGGCGCCGCGTCCGCTGGCAGCTCCTGGCCACGCGTCAGCAGCGGCCGCCCCCGAACGATCGCTGGCGCCGCCGCCACACGCCCCTTCAAGGCGCCAGTACCGAGGACACCAGCCGCCGCCCCGGCGACGCCGCCCAGAACGGTGCGCCGGTCAACGCGCCGCTGCCACACCGCATCGGAACCAGCCTGATTCTTCCAATCAGAGTCGTTCGCCATTGAACCGCTCCTTTCCTGTTCCTTTCCCACCCAGCCGCCAGGCGCGGGCTGGGTTTGCTCTATCTGGAGGCGCCTAATTCTGGCGCGGATCCAGCGCGTCGCGCAAGCCATCGCCGACGAAAGCAAACCCTAACACCGACAAGGCGATGGCGAGTGTCGGGAAGACAGCAAGATGCCAGTACAACTGGAACCACTGGCGGCTATCTGCCACCATCGTCCCCAAGCTTGGCGTCGGCTCATTGATGGCGAGGCCAAGGAAGCTCAGCCCTGCTTCTGCAAAGATCGCTGCCGGCATCAGCAGGGTGACGGCGATGATGAGCGGCGGGATCGCATTCGGCAGCAGATGCCTCAGGGCAACCTGAAGCTCAGTCGCCCCAAGGCTGCGTGCGGCGGTCACATATTCGTGCTCACGGAGCGTGAGGATCTGCGCGCGGGTCAGCCGGCAGAGCCCAACCCAGCTCGTTGCTCCGATCACGAGCGCGACATTTAGCAAGCGATTTCCGAGCAAGCCGCCAAGCACACCGCTATTGATGACGGAGAGCAAGAAGATGGCGAAAAGGATCGTCGGCAGTGCCGTCCAGATCTCGACGATCCGAAGCACGATGAAGTCCGTGAACCCACCGCGCAGCCCGGCAGCGAGCCCGAGCGGGATGCCGATGCAGCACGCAACGGCCACGGCGAGGAAGCCAACAAGAAACGACGTGCGAATGCCGAAGATCACCCGGCTGAGGTAATCCCGCCCGATGGGATCGGTGCCAAAGGGGTGACGCCAGCTTGGGAACTCTTTGGCGGACATCAGATCGGCATCGGCATAGCCCGTGGGCGCGATCAGAGGTGCAAACAGGGCCACGAGCGCGAGCAGCGCCACGATGATGAAACCGGCCAGCGCAAGCTTCTGCCGGGCAAACCGGCGGGCGGCCAGCTCAAGATTCGTTCGCGTCCGGGTCGGCCGCTCAAAGGTGATCCCTCGTGGCAGGTCAGCTGCTGTCTCCATCGATGCCGCTCTCATATCTCGCTAGCCAGCCAACCGGCCTCCGTAGAGGCGAATCCGAGGGTCGAGTATCGTGTAGAGGATGTCGGTCACCAGATAGGTGAGTCCCCACAGTACGGCGATCAACAGGGTCAGCGCGAGAATCATCGGGTAATCACGAGCCAGCGCGCTCGTCGAGAAGTAACTCCCGATACCTGGAATACGGAAAATAGACTCGATGAAGATTGATCCTGTCAAGATGTTCGGGATCTCCGGCAGCAGCACGGTGACCCAGGGAATGAGCGCGTTTCGCGCCACGTGCCAGGTCAGCACGCGGCGCTCGCCAAGCCCCTTCGCCCGCGCCGTCCGCACATAATCGGCGCGCAGGGTCTCTAGCATGCAGACACGGGTGTACCGCGCGACTAGCGCCATCGGCGCCAGGGCATACGCGACGACCGGCATGATGTAGTACTTCGGCCCGTGCAGCTCACCGGCTGGCAGCAACTTGAGCTGAATGCTGACCACCAGGATCAGCCAGGTGGCAATCACCCAGTTAGGAATCGTCAATCCAACCGTGCCCACGGTTGTGACCGCGTAATCAATCCAGCTATTCTGCTTGACCGCCGCGATGAAGCCAAGCAGTGTGCCCGTGACGTAGGCGAGCAGGATGGTCGGTACACCGACCTTGATCGTGGCCGGCCACCGGCTCGCGATCAGTTCGACCACCGTCTCGGTCGGTCGCTGGAACGAGACGCCAAAATCCCCATGGAGCGCATGCCAGATGAACTTGACGTACTGCACATGGATCGGCTGATCCAAGCCGTACTTTCGCAGTTGGGCCTGCCGGGTCGCCTCGGGCAGCCGCCGCTCACCCAGATCAAACGGGCCTCCTGGCACAGCGTGCATCAGCAGGAAGGCGATCAATGAAACGGCAAACAAGACAAAGACGAGGCTAAGCAAGCGCCCCAGAATGTACCGGGTCATCGAATCCCCTAATCACGCGGACCATGTCGCACACCACAATCCCAACGCGACGCACCAGTCCGAAGGGTAACGCAACGCATGGCCACCACGGTGTTCGAGGACTCGGATTCTACCAGACCTGACTCAGGGCTGGTAGGTGCCGGAGCCGTCCACGCGTCGCGAAGCCTCTTGACGTCCACGCAGCACGATCATAGACTATCGATCATCGATGATCAATGCCTCGGCGTCGCTCAATCCATCGCCGTCATCATCTCGCTCGACCCGGTGGCGTGACACGCAGGGAGCAGCAGCGTGCCTCGCAGATTGGTTGATCTCAGCATGCCGGTCCATAACGGCATGCTCACGTTCCCCCGCATCGTCAAGCCGACGCTTGAGATGCACGAGACCTGGCAGGAGTTTGCCGAGCGCATCGGCGCCGCAGCGTACGGAGCCACCTGGCTGACCGCCTCGTACCGCGTCGAGCTTAGCGATCACGTCGGCACGCACATGGATGCCCTGCGTCATCTGGTTCCCGATGCCCCTGGTCCAGAGGGCATCCCCTTGGAGTACTGCTATGGCGACGGGGTGGTGCTGGACTTTCGTGATCTGCCGAAGGGTGCCGGTATCACCGCCGCGCAGGTGCAAGAAGCGCTGCGCTGCATCGGCTACACCCTCAAGCCGCTGGACATCGTGCTCATCTGGACCGGTGCCGGCGCCTACCAGGACCAACCCCGCTATCTCACTGATCACTGCGGCATGACCGCCGAGGCGACGCACTGGCTGCTCGACCAGGGGATCAAGGTGATGGGCATCGATGCGGTCACGTTCGATCCGCCAGTCTGGGCCATGTTCGAACGGAAGGAATTCTGGGAGGCGCACCGGGTGATGTGTGAGCGAGAGTATTACCACCTCGAAAACCTGACGAATCTTGACCAGATCGGGCGGCCGTTCGGCTTCCGCCTGGCCGTGTTCCCCATCAAGTGGGTCAACACGACGGCCGCGCCCGTCCGCGCGGTGGCCATCATCGAGGATGACGCGCAAGCAGCAAGTCCGGAGCAGGCGCGATGAAGCTCGCTACCTTCGCCATTGCTACCCCCGCCGGCCCGATTCGCCGCATCGGCACGCTCGTTGACGGCCGTCTCATTGACCTGCGGACCGGGTATCTCGCCCATCTTCAACACGCCGATCCTGGCTGCGACGCCCAGCACGTGGCCCACATGCTCTTCCCATCGGACATGGTGACCTTTCTGGGGCTGGGCATGCTCGCCGAAAAAGCGACTCCGGCGGCAATTGATGCCGCACTTCGTCATGACGAGGCATGCGGGGCACGGACCAGCTACGGGCTTGACGAGGTGCAGCTCCTGGCCCCGCTGCCCCGCCCCCGCGTGATTCGTGATTTCCTGACCTTCGAGGGGCATATGCGCCAAGCAAGCCGGGCGCTCGGTCGCGGCGGGAAGGTTCCGCGGGTGTGGTACGAAGTGCCCGCCTACTACAAAGGCGATCCCGACACGGTGGTCGGCCCGGATGCCCTGGTCATCTGGCCCGCTTATACTGAGCGACTCGATTTCGAGCTTGAGCTGGGCATGGTGATTGGCCGCCGGGGCAAGGACATCGCCCGCGATGATGCGCATCGGTATATCGCTGGGTTCACGATCTTCAACGATTTTAGTGCCCGTGACCAGCAAATGAAGGAAGCGCCGGTCGGCATGGGGCCGAGTAAGGGCAAAGATTTTGATACCGGCAACGCCATCGGTCCATTTCTGGTGACGCCGGACGAAATCGATCTCGAGCGCGCCCGCATGGTGGCGCGAGTCAATGGGGAGGTCTGGGCCGAGGGCACAGCCGGCACGATGTATTGGAGTTTTGCCGATCTGATCGCCCACGTGTCGCAAAGCGAAACGATCTACCCCGGAGAGCTGTGGGGCTCAGGGACTATGACGAGTGGCTCCGGCCTTGAGCTCGACCGGTGGCTGCAACCCGGCGATGTGGTTGAGCTTGAGGTCGAGGGCATTGGCGTCTTGCGCAATCGCATTGTCAAGGCCGGCGCGCGGGCGGCGTAACATCGCGCGCCACGGTGGCGTGCAGCAGGGTGAGTGGAGCCAGTGGGGACAACCCGCTGAGCGCAAGAGGAGGATTGCTGACGATGTTTGTTGTAGCCGCGCAGTATTACACCAAAGAAGGCAAGGAGGAAGAGGTCGCCGCCATTCTGAAGAAGATGATCCCGATTTCCAACGCCGAGCCTGGCTGCGTGCTTTACACCGTGAACCGGGCGATCGACGACCCGCGGAAGTTCCTGCTTTACGAGCAATACCGAGACCGGGCCGGCTATGAGGCCCACATGGCGACCGAGGCGTTCAAGGAAAACATCCTTGGCAAGGTGGTGCCAATGCTGGAGAGCCGTGTCCGGGAGTTCTACGAGGTCATCGAGCCGGAGCCGTAAGGGAGTGGGCGTGGCCGGGGCCGACCCTGCTGGAACTCTTGACAGCAGTGTCCCGGCTTTCTAAACTATCGATCATCGATGATCGATTGAACGACGTTTCGCACGGCGCCGAACCTTCACGCTGCGCCATAGCTGAGGCGCGGGATCCCGCATCCAGGGTTCATGATGGGCACACCGACCGAGACGCTTCCGTCAACCTATCGTCAGGCTGGCCGGCCGCTCCGCGATGACGTGCGTGAGTACCTGCGGGATGCGATCCTGCATGGCCACCTCAAGCCTGGCGAGCAAATCATCGAGACACGCCTGGCGCGCCAGTTCGGCATCAGCCAGGGGCCGGTGCGTGAGGCGCTACGTGAGCTTGAGCAGATCGGGCTGGTTGAGCATCGCGCCCGCCGTGGCACCTTTGTCCGCGAAATCACCCGCGCCGGCGCCTGGGAGGTTTATACCCTCCGCGCTCACCTCGAAGTTATGGCCGTCCGGCTGGCAGCCGCGCGCCTCACCGACGACGATCTTGCCGCCCTTCAGCACCTCATTGACGACATGGTTGAAGCCGGCCGCAGCGGGGACCGGCAGCGGTTGACCTGGTGCGACGTCCGGTTTCATGAGCTCCTCTGCGAGTGTTCCGGCCACCAGTTGCTGCTCCGCACCTGGCGCGGCGTCAATCCGCTGAGCTGGACGCTCTTCACCTTGACCATCCTCCGCGACCGCGATTTGGTGGAAATCGCCGAGCGCCACCGGCCCATCCTGGAGGCGTTGCGCACGCGCGATCCTGATGCAGCCGAGCGGGCTATTCGTGATCACATCTTGCAACTTGCTGAGGACGTTCGCGAGGGATTGCCCGGCTAACCACGGGAGGAGGCAAGCTGCCTATGGAGCAAGCGATGCAACAGTGTCCAACTAGGAGCGGGATTCCGCCGGGTTCGGTTGTCATGGTTCCGAGTGCTGCCGGCCGCGGAGCAGCGTCCGGGAGGTAGATCTTGGTCGCGCTGGCAAACATGCACGGATGTTCACGGCCTTCCTGACCCACGACCCCACGATTCAGTCTCGTTGTTTCGGCAGTTTGGTCGGATGTTTGCGGAGGAAGAAGCGATGGCCACGAAACTCACCCGACGGCAATTCGTGGGTGCAACCGCGGCGGCAACTGCGGCCCTCACACTCCCGGTCTCCCGGCTCGGCGTGCGCGACGCGCTCGCAGCGACCAAGCTAAGTTGGGCGGTCAACGCCTGGGCGCCGACAGAGACAAGCCTGGTGCAGAAGGTGGTCGACAACTACGTCGCCCAGTACCCGGATGTTGAGGTCTCCGTCCTTGGTTACGATCCCAACGCCTACGACACCAAGCTGCTTGCCGACATTGCCGCTGGCACCTTGCCCGATATCTTCGTCAATGCCGACATCTGGACGAAGCCCTTCTTTGACGCCGGCCTGACAGCCGATCTCAAACCGCTGGCCGACGCCCACGGCTTCGATCTCAGCCTGTTCGATCCTAAATTTATGGATTTGGCCCGCGATGGCGACAAGGTTGGATTCTTGCCGCGCGCTGCTGACGTCGTCGTGATGTACTTCAACAAGACGAAGTTCGACGCTGCTGGCATCCCACATCCCACCGAGGACTGGACGATCCAGGACATGCTGGCCGCGGCAGAGAAGCTGACGATCAAGGCGTCCGACGGTACCACGACGCAGTATGGCGTCTCGGCTGCCTATAGCTGGTGGGCCTACTGGGTGCCGTTAGTTGTTGCAGAAGGTGGGCAAATCCTCTCCGACGATGGGAAAAAGGCGGTCTTCAACTCGCCGGAAGGGATTCGTGCCTGGGACATCATCTTCACTGGCCTCAAGAATGGCTGGTTTGTCCCACCCTCCGTGCAAGATTCGATGGGCGGCCCATGGGCGCCGTTCGCCAACGGAACTGCTGCGATGACCTTCACGATCCGTGGATTGTGCCCGCAATTCCGTGAGCAATTGAAGGACGACTGGGACGTGCAGCTTGTGCCCAAGGGTTCGGTGCACCGGATGTCCGGCATGGGCACGATGGGGTACTCCATCGCGGCCACGTCCAAGAACATCGAGGCGGCTTGGAATCTTCTTCAATACACTTATACAGAAGGCATGAAGGTGTTCATGGAGACGTACCTCCTCGTGCCGCCGATCAAGACCTTCTACGACGACCCGACCTGGCGCAACCTACCACCACCGCCGTATAACAACGATGTCTTTGTTAAGGCGCTCGACTTTGCGATCCTGCCGCCACCGCTGCGCTTCTACGACACCGGCCCGTTCCTGCAGGCGGTCAAGGATGGCATTGATGCGGTCGTCCTCGGTCAGATGACGACCCAGGAAGCGGTCGACCGGATGGCGGCCGAGGCTTCCAACGCCCTGCAGCGCGACTAAGGCGCCCAGGGCATCGCGTTTCCCGGCCACGGGGAGAGGCAAGGTCCCCCCGTGGCCGGCTGTGAGGATGAGCGGCCTACGATGGCGAAGACTGTCGCGCTTCCGCGCACCAGGGAACGGCTGCGCCTCCGCCGGGCCAATCGCGACTGGCCATGGGTGCTGTTGTTTCTTGGACCAAACCTCGTGCTGTTCTGCGTTTTCATGGCCTATCCGGTCTTTTATGGCCTCTACATCAGCTTCTTTGATTACAAGATCGTTCAGCCGGGAAGGTGGGTCGGCCTCGCAAACTACCGGCAGTTCTTCAATGATCCGCTGACGCCTAGGCTCGTTTGGCAGACTACCTACTATGTCGTGGGCAGCTTAATTCCCCTAATCGTCCTCTCGCTCCTGTGTGCCGTGATGCTCAACGCGGTCGCTCGTGGCGCCTACCTTTGGCGGGCCATCTATTTCCTGCCGCTCGTTACTTCACCGGTCGCCGCGGCCGCCGTCTGGAAATGGCTCTATGCCAAGGACCAGGGGCTACTCAATTTCTTTCTCACGAAAGCCGGCATCGAGCGAATTGACTGGTTGTACAACACGCGCTGGGCGATGCCCGCGGTCATCCTGATGACCATTTGGAGATTGCTGCCCTTCAATACCATTCTCTATCTTGCCGGGCTCCAGGAGATCCCTAGTCACTTGTATGACGCGGCCGCTGTTGACGGCGCCTCTCGCTGGCGTCAATTTCGCGATATCACCATCCCGCTGATCACGCCGACGACGTTCTTCGTGCTCCTGATCACGATGTTCGGATTGCTCTTTGGAAGCTTCGACATCCTTCAGGTGATGACCCAGGGTGGACCGGTCCAATCCACAAACACCTTTATCTATTACATCTATCAGACCGGATTCATGTATTTCCGGCTCGGTTATGCTTCGGCCCTGGCGTACATCCTCTTCGTCATTGTCTTTCTCCTGACCCTGGTCAATTGGCGCTTGCAGCGAAGGTGGGTGCACTACGGATGACGATTCCACGTCCCCGAGCCATCGTCCTGTGGCTTGTAATCGCGGTGCCGCTCCTGGCAGGAGCCGCTATCAACTTGGTGCCGTTCCTCTGGATGATCTCGACCTCGCTTAAGACAGCTCAGGAAGTCTTTGCCTATCCGCCGACCTGGATCCCCGATCCGATCACCGGCGTCAACTACCGCAAGGCGCTCGATGTCGTGCATAGCCGGGTCTTTCTCAACTCGCTGATCTTCTCCGGCAGCATCGTCATCTTGCAGGGCTTGGTGACCACGATGGGTGGCTTTGGATTTGCGCGCCTGCGATTCCCGTTCCGGGAGCAACTGTTCGTCCTCTACCTGGGAACCATGATGATCCCTCCGCAGGTGACACTGATCCCAACCTTCATCATTGTTGTCAAGCTTGGGTGGATGGATACCTACCACGGATTAATCGTGCCCATTCTCGCCCAGGGTGCCTTTGGCACGTTCCTGTTTCGCCAGTTCTTCCTGAAGATTCCAGAAGACCTCTATGACGCGGCGAAGCTGGATGGTGCCAGCCCGTGGCAGCTCTACTGGCGCCTGACGCTCCCGCTCAGCCGCCCGGTCATGACGGCCTACGGTGTCATCACGTTCCTGACCGCTTGGAACATGTACCTCTGGCCCCTGGTTGTGGTCCGGTCGCCAGAGATGAAGCTGATTCCCATGGCGATCGCCGAACTCAGCGGCGCCATGTCCCAGGACCGGGCAGTGACGATGGCCGCCGTCTCCCTCTCGGTGCTGCCGATTATGGCGCTCTGGATCGTCGGGCAGAAATGGTTCGTTGAGGGAATCGCGATGAGCGGCATGAAGGGTTAGCGCACGGTCAGGGAGGATGAGGCGTGCTTCGCTTTGCCTATAGCACGATCAATTGGGGGGAGACGCCAGATCTCCCAGAGATGTTTCGCGCCATCGCCGAAACCGGCTGGGATGCCGTTGAGTTGTTCGCGCACTCGCTCGATTGGCTCGGCTCGCCCGCTCGCCTACGACGTGACCTCGGCGACTTGCAGGTGGCGACCATGTTTGGCGTCATCGAGCTGCCGGCCGACCGGGTCCGGCTCGGCAAGCTTCGGCGGCAGATCGACTACGCGGCCGAGATTGGCGCCGAGGCGTACGGCCTGGTTGGCGGCTCCCGCCTGCGGTGGCGCCCGCCGTCGCCCGAGGACTACGCTGAGCTGGCCGTCGCCTGTGAAGAGCTTGCCCGCCACGGTGCCGAGCAAGGTGTCGCCGTCGCGTACCACCCGCACGTTGCGTGTACCATCGAGACAGAAGAGGAGATTGACCGGCTCTTGGATGCTACCCAGGCCCTTACCCTCTGTCTCGATGCCTCGCACATCGCCCTCGTCGGGGAGGATCCGATTGCCCACTTGCGGAAGTACCGCGACCGCACGAGCTATGTCCATCTCAAAGACTGGGCGAAGGGGAAATTCGTCGAGCTTGGCCAGGGGACGCTCGGCATCGACTTCCCCGCCATCCTGCGCGAGCTCGAAGCGATGGCGTTCCCCGGTTGGGTCGTCATCGAGATGAGCCGCAGCGATGACTCTCCCCTCGAGAGCGCTCGCGCCAACGCCGCCTATCTCCAGTCGCTCGGCTACACGCTCACAACGAGGAGTCTGACGCGGTGACCCTCACGCTTGCTCTTGCTGGTTGTGGCGTGATGGGACGGCGCCACGTGCGGGGCTTGCAGAAGCTGCGCGCCATCGGCCGCCAGCGCTTCGAGCTCGTCGCTGTCTGCGACCCGAACGACGCGAGCGCCCAACAGCTTGCGGATGCGGCCCACGAGCTTCTCGGCCGGCGGCCACAGATCTTCGCCAGTCTCGACGATCTGCTTCGCAACGTGCCGGTTGATGCTCTGGCCATCACCACATCACCGGAATTTCATGCCGGCTTGGGCATCGCCGCGCTCCAGGCCGGTCTGCATGTGCTCGTCGAGAAGCCGATCGCCCTGACGATCCGCCAGGGACGCGATCTGGTCGCCGCAGCGCGGCAGTGCGGCCGGAAGCTTGCCGTTGCCGAAAACTACCGCCGCGACCCGGTCAACCGCCTTGCCAAGGCGCTGATCGAGGCCGGCGCGATCGGACGCCCCGTGCTGGCGATTCAGTCGTCGGCCGGCTGGGGGGAGCAGGTGTTCATCACACCCTGGCGCCACCAGAAGCGCGCCTGCGGCATCGCCATCGATATGGGCGTGCACTACACGGACATCCTGGAATATCTCCTGGGACCGGTCGAGCGGGTCGGCGGCTTGGGCATGGTGGTGGACACCGTCCGCC
>JBHOQQ010000119.1:0-6108 GCA_042408955.1 Thermomicrobiales bacterium | reverse complement strand
AGCATGGCCGTGCTTCCACCCAGCGTGGTAGAGATCCCGGCTGGAGCGGACCGGTGCCCGGTCGCCCGTGCCAGCACGCACCAGGGTAGCAGACAGCGAGAACGATTAATGACAGAGGCGCCGATACGATGACTGAAACGAAGATCATCTCCCTAGAGCAGGCTGCCGCGCTGATCCCCAGCGGCGCGGTGGTGTCGGTCAGTTCCTCGAGTGGGCTCGGCTGCCCGGACGCACTCTTGCGCGCCATCGGCGAGCGCTTCGCGGCGACGGGTGAGCCGTGCAACCTCACAACGATCCACCCTATCGCCGCGGGCGACATGTACGGGATCGCTGGCATCGATCACCTGGCCCGGCCCGGCCTCCTCAAACGCGTGATCGCTGGCTCGTATCCCAGTGGCCCGTCGTCACTTCCTTCGCCCAAGATCTGGCAGATGATCGAGCAGAACGCGGTCGAGGCATACAACATCCCGAGCGGTATCTTGTTCCAGCTCCACGCGGATACCGCGGCGGGACGTCCTGGCGTGCTGACCAAGGTTGGGCTCGACACCTATCTCGATCCCCGGCGCCAGGGTGGCAAGATGAACGCGGCGACGACAGAGGACCTCGTTCACCTTGTGCAGTTTGACGGCGAGGAATGGCTCTATCTCCGCGCGATCCCGATCGATGTGGCCATCATCCGCGGCACGACCGCCGACGAGTGGGGCAACATCTCGATGGAGCACGAGGGGGCCTACCTTGGCGCGCTGGAGCAAGCCATCGCTGCCCGCTGTAACCGGGGAATCGTCATCGCCCAGGTGAAGCGCGTCACCGCGGCCGGAACCATTCCCACGCAGCAGGTGCGCGTGCCCAGCGTGCTCGTTGATTACGTCGTCGTCGCGCCGGACCAGTGGCAAACGACGCAGACTGTCTACGAACCGGCGATCAGCGGGGAGATCAAGCAGCCGCTGAGCGCGTTTCCGCCGGTCGAGTGGGGCATCGAGAAAGTGGTGGCGCGGCGAGCGGCGATGGAACTGCGGCAAGGAGAAGCGGTCAATCTCGGCTTCGGCATCTCCGCCCTGGTCCCGCGCATCCTCTTGGAGGAAGGGCTGGCCGGCGCCGTGACCTGGGTCATCGAGCAGGGTGCGGTCGGCGGGGTGCCGCTGCTGGGCTTCCAGTTTGGCTGCGCGGCCAATGCCGAGGCGATCGTGCCATCGCCGCAGCAGTTCACCTATTTCCAGGGCGGCGGGTTCGACCGCACCTTCCTGTCCTTCCTGCAGGTGGACGCGGACGGGTGCGTCAACGTCTCGCGCCTGGCAGCCCGGCCACACGTCACCGCCGGGGTCGGAGGCTTCGTGGACATCACGGCCCGGGCGCGCCGGATCGTCTTTAGCGGCACCATGACTGCCGGCGGGCTCGACGTGGCGTTTGACGATGGCCAGGTGCGCATCGTGCGAGAGGGGAAGAACCGGAAGTTCGTGCGAGAGGTGGAGCACGTGACATTCAGCGGGCGGATAGCGCGCCAGCGCGGGCAGGACGTGGTGTACATCACCGAGCGCTGTGTGATCCGCCTTGAGCCGGAGGGGTTGACAGTAACAGAGATCGCTCCCGGCATCGACCTGGAGCGGGATGTTCTGGCACAGGCGGAATTCCCGCTCCGCGTCAGTCCCGGCCTGCGCCTGATGGACGCCCGTCTCTTCCGGCCCGAGCCCATGGGGCTGTGTCTTCCGCCAAAATAGTTGGTGGGGTTGCGCCACCGGCATCGCGGCAGGAGCGTCCGGCCACTTCCCGCCACGAACCGGTGGAACCATGGCCTACCGGCGATGCCGGCGCATCAGAAGCAACCGCTACTCTGCTGGTTACCACGCGATGGGGCAGGCCAGCGTGGCGCTGCAGCGCGAGCCGGGTGAAGACGGGGAGATGGTCCGAGCCGGCGTGCTCCCCGCGCCAGGCGGCAATCGTCCGAAAATGCGGGGTGTGCCAGATGTAATCCACCCGCAGAACGGGAATGAGCGGCAGGCGGCCGAGGGGGTTGCTGACCTGCGCCCAGCGAGCGACGTAGGTCGGCAGCGTTGCGCCCCGCCCGCGGCCAGCGACGGCAAAGGCATCGATCAGCCCAGCCGCCCGCAAGCGGCGATGCACCCGGTGCCGGTCCGTTAGATTCAGATCACCGAGCAGCACAGTCGGCTCGCCACGCAACGCGACCTCCAGCAGGGCGTCGATCTGAGCATGCCGGGCCGCGTTGTGGCGGAGTCGGTGCGTGCCGCGATACCGTGGCGGAGGAGGGTGGGCAACGATCGTCACGAACGAGCCGCCCGGTGCCTCGATGATCGCGGCGATATCCGGCCGGGCAGGGAAGAGCGGTAGCAATTCCGGCTCCCGCACGGGGAACCGGCTCAGCAGCCCTTTGCCGGCAATGCCAAATGGATGCAGTACCTGATAGGGATACACATCCCGCAGCCGCCAGGCGATCGCATCAGCCTGCGGCTCGGCAACTTCTTGGAGACCGATGACATCGGCGCCGGACTGCCGCAAAAAGCGTACGACCTGGTCTGGCGGAGCCAGCCCATCCGCCAGGTTAAAGGTAAGAAACGTCAGTATCACTCCCCAGCCGCCCCGGATTGTCGCTTACTTAGCGCTCAGCATCTCGATGACACCAAGATCAATCACATCAGGATCGCCTTCTTTGGCGAAGACGAATCCATCCTTTGCCAGTGTGCGATATCCGGGTGCTTGAATCCAGATCCCATAAGTCTCACCTTTAACCACCGGCTCGGGAATTTGGAAAAATCCGCGCTCATCGGTCAGCACATAGGCAAAGATCGCTTCTTTACCGACCTTCTCCCGCCGCCAATCGACAATCTTGTAGCCCGGCTTCAGCACCACGATCGGCGCGCGGCGAATGGGATCGCCGGTATCGGCGGAGACGACCGTGCCGGTGACGATCGCCGTCTCACCCGACGGTGGTGCTGGCTGCTCGGGAGTTGGGGAGGGGGTCGGCTCGGCCGGTGGCTCAGGCGGGCCTTCCTCGGTGGGCTTGGGCGTCACATCCTCGGGCGGCTCTGGCGGCTCGGGTGTTTCCGTTGGCTCCTCGGTCGGCCGCGGCGAAGGCTCTGCTTCCAGCAGGAGCGCCATCGCCTCGGGCACGGGACGGATATACTCCGATCCGCCTGCGGCTGCGCCACACTCCTGACCAGGGTCAACGAAGCCATCGCTATTGAGATCGGCGCAGGAGAGCTGGGTTCGCGTGCCGGCCGAGACGACACCGACCTGCTGTCCACGCTCGTTGACCGCTGGACCGCCGCTATTGCCCGGTCCTGCCGCGCCGACATCGGTCCGAATCCAGGCACCACCGCCAAGCTGCGGTACATACTCGTCTGGCTCGAAGCCAACCACCTGCACGGTGCTGACCGTAATCGTCGGATGGTCCCGCGGATAACCGAGCAGCCGCAGCGTATCCTCGATTTCCACCGTACCTGGTTCGGCCGCCATCGGCAGCACCGGCAAGCCGAGCTCCGTGCCCGGGGCAATCGGTTGCCCGGACGGATCGAGTATCGGCTCCAGGATCGCCAGATCCAGATCGGCGCTGCTGATGGCGATCCTCCCGTAATAGACCGGCACGGGTAATTGCTTGGCATCAACCGTGATCAGCACGAAATACCATCCCAGCTTCGCCGGATCGACGTCGAAGCCGTGTTGATGCGGATTGACAACGTGATCGTTCGTCAACACCCGCCCCTGCCGGTCAATCACCGCTCCGGAGCCGTGAATGACTCCCCTGTCGCAGGCGATTCCCTGGAAGGGAAGCTCGTTGCGCACGCCAGGCTCCGGCGGACGCTCGCATTGAAAGGTGTAAATCAACACGACCGATTTGATGAGCTGGCTCGCCCGGACACGCGGGCCATCCTCATCTTGCGCGGCCGCGACACCCGGCAGGAGCCCGCCGGTCACCAGCGCGAGCAGAACGAGCACGCGCAGATTCGCCTTCCCCATCAAAGCGCTCCTTCTTCCAGCACAGAACGGCGATCGAGGCATCGAGATCCGTCTCTCCTGCGCGCTCTGCTCGCTCGCGGCTAGTCGGCACGTTGGCAGTATATGAAAGCGCCCCGCATCGCGTGCAGACTCCTATGCCCCCAGAAGGAATCCAGCCCCGGCGCCACCTGCCACGCCGGAATCAAGGGCACGCGCCATCGAGCGCGGTAACCGCGAATTGCCCCTCGACCCTGGTCGTGACATCGTGATTGCTGAGCACCAGATAGAATCCTTTGACGTCATCGTCCGGGTTATCCCGGCAAAGCGTGGTCACCTCCGTCGGGTCAAGCTGGCGCCGCTCCCATCCTTTGCCATCGATATTGACGATCAGGTCGATGTCGAGGGCAGCCGCTGGCGCAAGCCCGGTGAAATCAAGCGTGACACCAGCGGCGCCGTCTTGGAGAACGAAGTAGGCGTAGTGAGCGCGGAGTTGAGGGATCGCCTCCTCAATGGTGCGCGTTTCCCCGGTCTCCACGCGGCGATCGGCACCCTCGCCCACGATCAGCGGTGGGCGGATGCCGACCGGGAAGGTTGGGTCAATATCCCCGAAGCTTGGCGTGATTGGATCGCCTGGCTCAAGGTCGAGATTGAGGTTCATGACCGCGAAGTCGCGGAAATGCTCCCGAAACGGCAAAGCGTCATTGATCACCGCCAGTGCGCCGTCCCAATCGTCTTGTTCGACCTGCTCCATGTCTTCCCAGATCTTGGCCACGCGCTCTGGTCCTGCCTTGAGCTCAACAAAGAGGAACCAGACATAGGCGCCGTACATGTGGAGAAAGTGCTCGCCCCATTGCTCTGGCGAGTGATAGAGCGGCACATCCGCTGGCTGGAAATACTCCAGATAGCGGCTGTGCAGAGACGCCTGAAGCACGACCGGGGGCAGCCGATCCCGATAGACGTAGGAAATCGCCCAGTTGGCCATCGCCTCCAGGAACCAGTACTCGGCATCGGCGGTGAGGATGTCGAAGCGGCCGTAGGGCTGCCAGGAATAGCCGAACGCGATATCCCAATTATGGGCAAATTGCAGGATGTGGTAGAACTCATGCGCCAGCGTCGCCGCCTGGCCGGGGTCGTAAAGCCGCTCCCGGCGGGAAACGATGAACCCTGCCGCTGCCTTCCCTTGCTTGGAGCGGGCATCGATTGTCGCATAAGCGGCGGCGCGGTCATCAATCTCCGACGCTTCGTCGCGCGGTGGCCGCTGGCCGACATCAACGAAATAGACATCCAAGCGGCTATCGCCACCCGCATCCGGCCCGCCGCTGTCGGGCAGCGGGGGGCCCATGATCGCAACCTGCTTCGCCCACAGGGTTTCGAAAAGATCGAGTGCCCTCACCAGGTCGCTCGCATAGTCGCCATTGCAGTGGGTCCAGACCTTGAGCGCGAAGCGCGCGCTGTTCTTCCACGCCCAATCATCCACGCACGTGGCACTGGCGCGCGCGTCAACATCAATCCCTGCATCGGGCACGACCGCGAGATCGAAGTCCGCCGGGGCAGCCGGTCCACTCGGTGTATGGAAAATGCTCCGGGGGTCGGTTGGGCGGACAAGAAACGGCGTAAGCTGGTCCTTCGTTGCCTCCGGCAGCACATCCCAGTTGCGGTTGACTTCCGCAAAGAGGATCGCATCATCGAGCGAGCCGGAGCCGACATAAGCTTCCGGCAACCGCGGGTCGCCAAAGACGGCATAGGCGCGCAGCACCAGGCTGGTGGGATAATCAATCTTGCCAGCAGCGAGATCATCCCGGATCAGAATCTCCGACGGGGGGCCATCGCTGTTGAGCAGCAAATCACCATGCGCGCTGACACCTTGCTGGGCAGCTAGCGGCATCATCATCCCGATGCCAATGGTCATGAGCAGCAGCCACGAGCGAGCCACATCCGGCCGCCTCGGACGCCGGGCTTCGCCGGAAGACGCGGGGAGCATGCTTGCCTCCTTCCACCAAGCACTCAGCTAGCGCATCATGATGACCCCGGCGCTCAGCGGTCACCCTGTGCCAGCAACGTCACCAATCCTTACGCCCTGCCACAGCGGTTCGTCCGGTTGCACGCCTGTGCTCCCGCATTATAGCCAGTGGCATGAAGCATTGAAATCTCGCGCAATCA
>JBHOQQ010000083.1:0-5385 GCA_042408955.1 Thermomicrobiales bacterium | reverse complement strand
TCAGGCGCTGGCGGGCGATGGCCAGGGCCACGCGGGAGGTGTCGCAGGTGACCCAGCGCCTCCCCCACTTCTCGGCGCACCAGGCGGTGGTGCCGGAGCCGCAGGTGGGGTCAAACACCAGGTCCCCCGGGTCGGTGGTCATCAGGATGTAGCGCTCCACCACCTTGGTGTTGGTCTGGACCGCGAAAACTTTCTCACCAGCATCAAAGCCCCATCTCGTATCGAGCCAGTTATTGTTAATAGGTGTTACAGGGAAGTCTTGAAGACGGCGTATGTAAGAGAGGGAACGTAAGCGCCTAATAACACGCCCTGCGGCTACCAATCGCCGCAACCCTTCTTGGGAAGTTTTCCAGTGCTGGTTCCCACCGATATCAAAGACCTCCCCTTGGAATTCAAAGCGGAAGGTGCCAGAAAGCGTTGCACCTTGTGAAGTCAAAGCACTTGGGCGAAATGGATGCCAACCCTCAGGAATCAGTTTGGGGTTACGAACCTCTTCTGGCGTCATAGGGCGACGGATTTGACCGTCCGCTGATTCGAGGTATCTATATTCTTCTGCGAGATCTGAACCCAGTTCCTTTGAAGTATACAACTGTCGATATTTGATCTGTGACTTATCTTTAGCGTACCAGAGAAGGTAATCCGACACGGTTGAAAGTGTCTTCGTATCGCCAAAGCCGCTGGTCTTTGCAAACGCCACCACCGCCACAAAATTCTCTCTCCCGAACACCTCGTCCAGCAGGCAGCGCACCAGGTGCAGGTTCTCATCGTTGATCTGGACGAAGATGGAGCCGGACTCGTGGAGGAGTTCCCGGCAGAGGAGGAGGTGGTCCCGCAGGTATGTGAGGTAGGAGTGGATGCCCAGCTTCCAGGTGTCGCGGTAGGCTTTGATCTGCTCCGGCTCGTGGGTGAGGTCCTCGTCCTTGTCCTTCACATCGCGGCGGTCGATACGAGGCTGGAAGTTGGAGGCGTACTTGATGCCGTAGGGCGGGTCTATGTAGATCATCTGCACCTTGCCCGCCATGCCCTCCTTGACTAGCAGGGAGTTCATGACGAGGAGTGAGTCGCCGAGGATCAGGCGGTTGGCCCACCCCACCTCGTGCTGGTAGAACTGGATCTGCTCATCGGCCGGCAGGGGCGTTTCACCGAAAAGCTCCAGCTGCAGCGGCTGCGGTCGGCGCACGGCGTCCAGGATGGCCCGGGTGGAGATGCGCTCGTGAATATGGAGGGAGACAACATCTACTTCGAAGGAGGTGTGCTCTGTCTTGCCGGCCCAGATTAGCTCGGGATCCAGATGAGGATCGTAGCTGTATTGCCGCGTCCGCCGTTCACGGATCTCATATGTGGGGGCAAGCCCGGCGGGTGGATTGTTGCAGCGGGTTGCTTCACTGTGTCGAAAGTCCTCAATCTGGTCACCGCTCTTTGGCATCGCCCCACCCTCATCGCTAAACAGAGCCGCCACATTATAGATTGGCAGCCTCTAGCCCGTCCATCAGCAGTTTGAGAACCTCAGCAGTGGTGGCAGCGGTAATTTAGCACACGCCCCTCACTCCACACCAGCCGCGGCCTGGAGGCGGTGCGCCAGGTCCTGGGGCCAGGGGCTGTCTCCCGCCACTTCCCAGGGTGTCACCGCGACATCCTCACCCCTCGCCTGTACGGCAGGGTGCTACAGAGCATCGCCTCCCCCGTCAACCCGGCCCATCATCTGCTGCTCTGCCGGGTGATGATGGCGCTGCAGGGGGAGGCGACGGCTGACGGCGAGCGCTGGCGTCTGAGCGTGGCGGGGCTTTGGCGTGCTGGCGTCGAATATAGCGCATGCAACCAAATAATCATTCGGTTGCATTGCGGTATATTCTGGGGCTGGCGACGTCTGGGCAGTGCCATGCCGGGATTGTACACCGTGAGCCCGGCGTCCCTGGTCGCAACCTGACCGACGAGCAGCGGGCACTCGTGCTCGGCAGAATCTATGGAGTAGACCTCTCCGCTCATCATCGCGTGGGAACCCGAACCCGTCGCGAGGGGTCCCGGAATCGCGCCTCTGCGGACGGCTGATGGCTGACGGCTGAAAGCTCACAGCTCAAAGCTCACAGCTCGAAGCTTCCTCAGCCTAGTCCCCAGCCCAGCTCTTATCTGCACGCAGTGCGTTTCGCGTCCAGTTCCCTGTTTTTGATCAGCGTATCGAAGTCGCGCGCGTTCGCGCGGGGACAAATCCGGTAGCGCATCTCCGGCGGGCCGTATTCGATCTGAAACACCGGCTTGCCATGTTCGATAAATGGCATGAGCAACTCACACGCACCCAGGCGGAAGCACTCTTCGTTGACCGCGAAGTCGAAATACGGCTCTAGCTCGGCAATTTGGTCCACATCGTTGTGTAGGCCGATCGCCAGGCCGCGCTGGTGCGCCTCCTCAGCCAGCAGGCGGTTGTAGTTCCGTTGTCCCTTCGCCGTCAATAGAAAGCCCGTGTCATGCGCATAGCCATCGACGTTCCACGGATCAACCGCATCGCAGCCCTTGGAGACCGCCAGATCGAGACGCCGGAGCATGATATCCCGGACCGCCTTTTTGCGAATATCTGCCCACCACTCGCCTTCCCAATCCCCAACCGGCTTGCCAATCGCTGAGCGCGGGAACTGATCCGCATCAGGGCGCCAGTCCTCGTAGGCACCCGCGTTGAAGGCGCAGATGACCTTCCTTCCCTCTGCGTGAAGCTGGTCCACGATCTCCGGCGTGATATCGAAGAGATCGAGGTTATACGCCTCGACCTTGAACCGCAGGTTGAGCTTGCCCGTGTACTGAATCTGCCAAGAGGTCCCGGGCCAGGGCCGCCACCGTTCCGTGGCGGCCGCCCGCGGCTGACTATGTGCTGGCACTGCTGTAATCAGCGCCACCAGGACGGCGATCCGCCGGAGCCACCGCATCGTCCACCTCCTCGCGCCATGCTCAACGCGGACGGGACGCCCTCACTCAGGGCACCCCACCCTGGAGAATCGTCACCAGCGTGGCCAGATCAATGTTGCCACCGGAGACGAGGCAGACCACTTTGCCAGATCCTGCCATGCCCGCGAGTGCCGCGGCGACCGCAACGGCGCCAGCGCCCTCAGGAACCACACGGTTCCGTTCGACAATGATGCGCACGGCCTCGGCCGTGGCCGCCGGCGATACCACCAGCGAGCCTGCGACCAGGTGCTGAGCGAGCTCGAACATCTCGACATTTACGAAGGGAGCGCCGATCCCGTCAACGAAATTGGGTGCATACGGCACTTCCACTGGCTCGCCGGCCGCGAGCGAGGGCGCCAGCGGCGCTCCCGTGTCCACCTCACAGGCGTAGACGCGGCAGGACGGCTTCAGCGCACGCATCGCGGCCGCTATCCCACAACATAGCCCTCCTCCACCCCATGGCACGATCACCGCGTCCACATCCGGCAGATCCTCGACAATCTCAAGTCCAATCGTGCCATTCCCGGCCATCACGTCCGGGTCGCTATAGGGATGCACGAAGACACCGGTCATACCCTCCCGGTGGCGGGTCCGGAAGATGGTCACCCACTCGTCCACTGGTACGGGGATGACCGTGCCGCCGTAGCGCCGGACCGCCGCGATCTTGGTCTGTGGCGCCGTCTCAGGGACGACGACGGTGCAAGGGATTCCCAGCCGCCGCGCGGCCCAGGCAACACCCTGCGCCATATTCCCGGCGCTGGCCGTCCAGACCCCGTCCGCTAGCGCCTCCCGGCCAGCCTTGAGCATCGCATTTGCCGCGCCCCGGAGCTTGAATGAGCGGATGGGTTGCAGGCATTCGAGCTTAAGGTAGATCTCCGCCGGGGCATCGTCCACGTCCAAGCGGACGAGCGGCGTGCGCAGTGTGATGCCCGTCAGCCGGCGGCGAGCCTCCTCGATCGCTTCCAGCGACGCTGGCTGGTGCACGATGCGCTCAGGATGATGCGTGACCATCAACGATATGTCCTTTCTCACGAGCGGGCTAGGTAGCCGTTCGCTGTCAGCTAACAGCCGATAGCCGATAGCCGATAGCCAAGCGATGGCTGGGGCGCGTTGCGTTGTGGCCTGATGCAGCGAGAGTAGGCACGGAGATCTGCTCCTCCCATGCGGACTCCTCCGGGCGGGCGGGCACAGGTCCCGAGACATGGACGATGCTTTGCGGATTGCGCACCGCGACCCCTCCGGATGGGCACAGGTCCCACGCCTACCGGCTCATGGCACGACGCGATTCATCACGCCTCTACACCTGCTGACACCTGATAGCTGACGGCTGATAGCTGATAGCTCAAAGCTCGAAGCTCGTAGCTTCCCTAACCCCTAGTCCCAAGCCGACCCCCGACCCCTGACTCCTGACCCCTCCCAAGCCCCTCTCCAAATGCCCCGGCAAGCCGGAGCGCCGCGTGCAGCAACACGTTCGCCCCGGCCTCGATATCCTCCGGCGCGCTGTATTCACGCTCGCAATGGCTCAGGCCACCGCGGCTACGCACGAAGATCATGCCCGATGGGCACACCTCGGCCAGGTATTTGGCATCGTGCCCCGCGCCTGACCAGAGCCGGCCATACGGCAGGCCTAGGTCCGCACAGGCCGCCTCAATTGCCGCAATGACGCCTGGGTCGAACGGCGTCGGCTCGCTTGTCCAGAACCGGTCGACCGTCCCCTGCACGCCGCGCTCGGCGCAAACCGACGCGACCAACGCCTCCAGCCGCTCTACCTGCCGGTCCAAAACTGCCGCATCCCGGTGGCGAAAATCCACGCTGAATGTTACCCGCCCAGGAATCGTGTTGATGACGTTCGGCTCCACCTGCATCCGTCCGACCGTTGCCACGGCGGTCTCGTCGCACTCCCGCGCTAGCTGCTCCACCCCACTGATGACCGGCGCGGCTGCTGCCAGCGCATCGCGCCGCAGGTGCATCGGCGTCGGTCCGGCGTGATCGGCTTGGCCCATGATCGTCACTTCTGACCAGGTGATCCCAACGATACCGCCAACGACGCCCACCGGCACATCCTGGCTGTCCAGGACCGGACCTTGCTCGATGTGCAACTCGAGATAGGCGGCCGCCGGAAGTGGCCGCTGCGATGCCTCCCCTTGGTAGCCGATCCGCTGTAATTCGTCCCCGAAGCGTTTCCCCTCCCGGTCCGTGCGCTGGTAGACATAGTCCCGGGTAAACCGTCCTGCCACCACACCGGAGCACGTCATCGCCGGCTCGAAGCGGACCCCCTCTTCATTGGTCCAGTTGACGACTGCGACTGGGTGGCGCGTCTGGATGCCATGGTCGTTGAGGGTGCGGATAACCTCGAGTGCGCCGAGGATGCCCAGTGCGCCATCGAAGCGTCCGCCCTGTACGACGCTGTCGATGTGGGAGCCAAGCAACACCGGCGGCAGCACCTCCACG
>JBHOQQ010000117.1:0-5979 GCA_042408955.1 Thermomicrobiales bacterium | reverse complement strand
GCCAATTGCCATGCATCACCGCTTCGATATCCGGCTCGGCGTACCCGCGCTGGCGGAGCAGATCGGGAATCCTCTGGAGATCGGCGATCGTGTCCAAATCGCGCGGCGTCTGCTCGATGCCATACCCGCCGTCGAGATCACTCCCGATCGCGGCATGACGCGCATTTCCCGCAAGCTGGCAGACATGATCAATGTGATCAACGACGGTGTCGAGCGTGACGCGCTCATTCGTCGTGACACCGCGGATCCAACCTGGCTGGAGCATCCACGCATCGAGCACTGCCCCGATGACCGCATCTCGCCCGATGAGCTCCCGGATCATCTCGTCGGACAACTGACGATCGCCGGGAACAAGGGCCCGGCAATTGGAGTGGCTGGCGAGCACCGGACCGTGAAAGATCTCCAGCGCCTGCCAGAACGAATCGTCCGACAGATGCGAAACATCGAGAATCACGCCGGAGCGCTCCATCAGCTTGAGGAGTTCCCGGCCCTCCATGGTGAGTCCGCCAACGCTCTCTGTGCCATACGCGTAGGCGCTCGGCCCGTAGTGGGCAAGCCCAACGATGCGCAGACGGTCCTCCCACCACAGGGGCAATTGGGCTGGCTCGACGATGGGGTCGGCACCCTCCATGGACAGGACAATCCCCAGCGGCGCGCGATCCGGATCTCGCCGCCAGTGCTCGACATGCGCGGCCACTGCGGGCCAATCGGCAAGGATGCGGAGAACGCCTTGCCGCTCAAGCTCCCGATAGTAGGCAAGCTGGCCCTGGGCCTGTGCATAGGCGATCTCATGGGTGCGAAAATCAATCTCCGAGCCACGGCCAGAGCGAGTCCGAGCGATGACCGTGGCGAATGTGATCGCGACCTTACCCCGGCGCATATCCGGGAAGCCTACGGTGCCAGCCGCACGCCCCTTCTGCGTCATGCCCTGCTCATCCGCGCGGATCGCGTGGGCGCTCTTGCGAAGGTCACGGTTCCACAAGAGCGCGTTCATCGCCAGGTCGAGGTGCCCATCGATCAACAACATCGGGAAACTCTCCGATCATGATAGGATGCCAACACGCCAACAGCCGGCGCGATTCTACCGGAGTGACACGTCAACCGGCGGTGGCAAGCGGCTCGAACGAACGGTGAGGAGCAGGAGGAGAGGCCGGATGCCAGCACA
This sequence comes from Thermomicrobiales bacterium, assembly GCA_042408955.1. Lineage (GTDB taxonomy): Bacteria > Chloroflexota > Chloroflexia > Thermomicrobiales > UBA6265 > CALGSZ01. The sequence goes on along the minus strand of JBHOQQ010000117.1, from coordinate 4,814 downwards.
GACACAAGCGACGCTCCGCGTCGTGACCGTGCACGGAGATCCCCGGCAGCGAGGGCAGGCACAGGGGGGAGACGCTCCGCCCGGTCATTGGCGACGGGATTGGCCGGTGGCTAGCGACGCTCGGGCAGACGCATGGCATGGACCCTGATGATTACCTCATCGAATTCTTGGACACGACGCACTATCTCCCGGCGATGCAGCGCTGGGCACCCGAGGCGCTGGAGGAGATCCGTCGCATCGCCGAAGGGTCGAATCAACCCTTCCGGCGCGTGCTTGCCGACAACCTGATGGACTCAGCGTGGTATTTCGGTGAGGAGCGCCGCCAGCGCCGGTCCTTGGGAGGACACGGATCCCTTCCCCTCCAATGCACCGTGGTATGCCTGCGCTTGCCAGGGTCTGGCGTACCTGTGATCGCCCAGACCATGGACATCCCATCTGTGCACGATGGGACGCAGGTCGTGCTCCACCATGTACCGGACGACGGGCCAGAGATGCTGATCTTCTCTGCCGCGGGGATGCTTGGACTGATGGGCGTCAACGCCGCGGGCATTGGCGTTGTCGTCAACAATCTCGCCATGTTGCCGCACAGCGACCGGGACCTACCGGTCGCGTGCATCATGCGTGGCATCCTGTCTCGCACCACCTTGGCCGACGCCGCCTCGTTCGTCACCAGCGTGCCGCATGCCGTCGGCCAGCACGACGCGATTGGCAGCCCAGAATCGCGCGGGGCTAAACCCCCGCGCTAAACATACAAAGCCGGCTAAAGCCGGCTCGTTCTCCGCACTCCATGCTCTCCTGATCCCCTATGAGGGGACTTCGTAGCTTGCGCGTCGTCACCGATTGTTGCACTGCGCGGGCGGGCTCGCTGGAGGGCGACGCATCGCCAAAACAGGCGCACAAAACGCACCACCGCGCCAGCGTCGCGCGGGGCTGAAGTCCCCGCGCTGACACCACGAAGCCGGCTCAAGCCGGCTGTCGGGTCGAGAGAGATTGCGCGCTCCGCACGCCCGCGCGATCGCGAACGAGATGACCGGAGTGCGGCGGCTGCCTCGGGCTGCCGAGCTGAGCGACAGTGATGCGAGCGATGCCTCGCTTCGCACTCCCGCGCTATCGCGAACGGAATGACGGAGCATGCGCGAGATGCTGCAGTGAGTATGCCCGCGCCGTCGCGAACCAATGCCGGGGAGGGATGCCGGGCGGAGGTGTCAGCCTTCCCGCCCCCTTGAGGGGGCGCCGTCTGCGGGGTGAGCCGTGTCCCGAGCACAGCGAGGGAGCGGGGACGTTCGCCCCGCGCGAGAGCGGGCTCCCAGCCATGCTGATGATTGCCGGCGCGCATGGAGGAAGGCCCTCTCCGCACTCGATCGTGCGGGGTCTTTAGCCCCGCACGATGGGGGCTGAGAGACCAACCTGACTGAGACGATCGGCGGCATTCCTGGAGCCCCGCGCGATGCCGCCGGCCGCACGTAGGCTGGATGGACGCAATGCATCGCCTCCACTCATGGTGCGTGGGGTCGCGCTGACGGCTGCCCGCTGACACCTGATAGCTCAAAGCTCGAAGCTTCCCCAGCCCCCAGCCCCCAGCCCCCAGCCCCTAGCCCCTAAACTGACCCCCGACCCCCGACCCCTGACCCCTAACACCTGACAGCTGACGGCTGAAAGCTGATAGCTCGAAGCTCGTAGCTCGCGACTACACGGCGCTTCACACACCGTGCAGAAAGATATCGACGACCTCCTCGGGAGTGACCGAAGCGGTCCATCCCACGACTTCAGCAACCCCCGGCTCGGTTTTCCATATCTCGTCTTGGCCAACGAGCAGAGCGAGGAAGACCGCGCACGCCGTGTGCGGATCGGTTCGCGTGAGTTCGCCATTCGCTTGCGCGCGCTCGAAGACCTTGAGCAATTCTGCTGTGGGCGGACGGCACGCTTGCTTGACCTGTAGCCGCCGCTCCGGCGAGACGTGGCGGTCGAATTCGGTCACCAGTTGCCCAAACGCCGACCGGTCCGTCTCTGCGACAAGTCGTAGGACTGTGATCAGTTGATCACGAAAGGTCGGAGCCGAGGTAAGGTGCTTGGCGAGCAGCGCGGTGAGCGACGCGATCTCCCGCTCGAACACGTGGACAAAGAGATCCTCCTTGTCACGAAAGTGATAATACGGCGCACCTTTGGTCATTTCAGCGGCGGCAGCGATTTCCTGCATCGAAACGTTGGCATAACCGCGCTCCAGGAAGAGCCGGCGTGCCTCGTGCAAGAGCCGCTCCCGTCCATCGGCCGCATTGTGCTGTCCTGCCACAGTTCTGGCTCCTTTGACGCCTTGACAGTCGCCTCCTCTGCTATTTTACACTGAGTGACTGTTTAGTTATCTGGTTCGCTCCGAGAGGAGATGTGCTGAATGTCCGCTGTTGCTTCCTCCACTAGGCCGGCAAGCTTCCTTCAGCGCTGGGCACAGTTCGCAGTGCGCCGGCGCTGGGCTCTGCTCGCTGGCTGGATCGTCGTGCTCGCGTCGCTTGGCATCCTCGCGCGTGTCGCTGGTGGCGATTTCGTTGACCGCTTCTCGATTCCAGGAGTCGAATCGCAACAGGCGATAGATCTGCTCACCGAACGCTTCCCAAGCCAAGCAGGCGACAGCGCGACGATTGTGATGCGCGCCAGCGCGAGCGTGGACGACCCGGCAGTGCGTGCCCAGATTGAGACGATCCTCGCCGAGGCTGCCAAGCTGCCTGGTGTCATCGCGGTCGTGTCGCCCTTCGACAGGCCAGGAGCGATCTCGGCCGACCGCACCTATGCCTATGTCACCGTCCAGTACGCTCAGGCAGCGCACGAGATCCCGGAGAAGGATGTGCAGCGTCTCCTCGATCTCGTGGATCAAGCGGCCTCAGCGGAGCTTCACGTCGAAGTTGGTGGCCAGGTGGTCGCCGCCACCGAGGCTGAGCCTCCTGGGAAGTCCGAGTTGATCGGTATCGCGCTGGCGATGGTTATCCTGCTGGTCATGTTCGGCTCGGTGATCGCCATGGGACTCCCGATCCTGACCGCGCTGGCCGGTCTGGGAATCGGCGTGATGCTCACGACGATGGCCGCCAACGTCGTCGACATGAGCACCTTTACGCCGGCTTTCCTCTCGATGATCGGGCTCGGCGTCGGCATTGACTATTGTCTCCTGATTGTGACGCGCTACCGCGAAGGCGTGCACCACGGCTTGGACATCGAGACGGCAGTCGCCCGCGCCATTGACACGGCAGGACGCGCGGTCGTTTTTGCCGGTACGGTTGTCGCGATTGCGCTGCTCGGGCTTCTGGCGATGGGCATTCCCTTCGTTGGCGCGCTTGGCATCGCCGCCGCGATCGTGGTCGGAGCGAGTGTGCTCGTGGCGATCGGCTTCTTACCGGCCGTGCTGGGGTTCGTGGGGCGCCGCATTGACGCCTGGAAAATTCCTGGACTGGGCGGCGATGCAACGAGCCGGGATGGCTTTTGGTTCCGCTGGGGCCGGGCGGTTGGAACACGACCGGTCCTGATCGGCGGCCTTGCGCTGATCGCCTTGCTCCTGCTTGCCATCCCCTACCTCGACATGCGCTTGGGCTCCTCCGATGCGGGAAATGGCCCAGAGTCGTTGCATACCCGGCGCGCGTACGATCTGCTCGCCCAGGGCTTTGGGCCAGGCTTCAACGGTCCACTCGTTGTTGCTGTCGAGCACGACGGTGGCCTCAGCGCGGATGCACTCGGTGGGCTCGTCTCTGCGCTGCGAGCCACACCGGGCATCGTCGCAGTCTCCGAGCCAGTGGCAAATCCAGCGAATGACACAGCGGTCATCACGGTCATTCCAGCGTCCGCACCGCAGGATGAAGCGACATCGGCCCTCGTCAAAAGACTGCGGCGGGAGGTGATTCCCCTGTCGGTCGCCGAGACCGGCATGCACGTCTACGTGGGTGGACCAACCGCCGCGTTCATTGATGTGGGCGACAAGATCGCCTCGCGCATGCCGCTCTTCTTCCTGATGGTGATCGGGTTGAGCGTGGTGCTGCTGACTGCGGTCTTCCGTTCAGTCGTGATTCCCATCAAGGCTGCCCTCATGAATCTGCTGTCGGTTGGGGCAGCATTCGGCGTCGTCACCGCCGTCTTCCAGTGGGGGTGGGGCGGCGACCTGCTGGGCATCACGCGGACCGGGCCGATCGAATCGTTCCTGCCGATGATGCTGTTCGGGATTCTGTTTGGTCTGTCCATGGACTACGAAGTCTTCTTGATGACGCGCGTCCACGAGGAGCACCTGCATCACCGCGACACGTCGGCCGCGATGCTGAATGGCGTTGGCTTCACTGCCCGTGTCATTGCTGCAGCCGCAGCGATTATGGGCTCCGTCTTCCTGTCGTTTGCGCTGAGCGACACGCGGGTGATCAAGGAATTCGGCCTTGGACTGGGAATTGCGATCCTCGCGGACGCGTTCATTGTGCGCCTGGCGCTTCTGCCGGCAGTGATGAACCTGCTTGGTGAGCGGGTTTGGTACATGCCAGCATGGCTGGACCGGCTGCTGCCGAGGCTCAATGTTGAGGGGCCGGACGCCGACCCGGCGAGCGCGCTCCCTGGGGAGGAGATCGTGCCACAACTGGCGGACTAACTTGATGACGATGATTTGCCTGAGAAAGGGTTGCGCGAACCTGGTGCGGGGGCGAAAATACCGGGGGGTTCGCGCAGAGGTGAGGCGGAACATACCAAGGTTTGCAAAGGATTTTGGCCGTTGCCGGGGGAGTGGCGCAGACCTGGCGCGGGGAAAGGAGGGAACGGGGCGGGGAAATTGCCCAGGTTTGCTGAGGTTTCGCGCCGTT
>JBHOQQ010000082.1:0-21062 GCA_042408955.1 Thermomicrobiales bacterium | reverse complement strand
CCTCACCGATGCGGACTTGCTGGTTGCACTGGCGGTAGACCGGGGCACGGCAACGCTGGACGGGCTGGCCGCGGTTGTGCCGCTCGACCGCCTAACGCTCCGGCGCACCGTGATCGGCTTGCTGGAGCGAGGATACTTGGTGACTCGTGCTCCTCAGCGGCGCTTCGACTGGCCTGAATAGACCCCACAAAAGTACGGTCGGTATTGCCGATTTTCCTAGCCCGACAAGAGGACCTAGAGGGTAGACGTGCACCTTTTGCCGAGAAGCGTTTCAACGTAGGGTATGGATGGTTCCCTTCCTCTCGCTTCTCGGCCCGAGCGGCCGGCATTCCTCTCCTGGGCCCCGGCGGGATCCCTCATCACACCTCAGGCGGACGCAGCGGGGAGCGTCCGCCAAATCCTTTCGCTGCTTGCTAGCTCCTGGCGGCTTGAACCAATCCCTGCGGGATCACGGGCCGGTGCCTGTCTTTCTCTAGCGAAAGACGCTGACGTGATCGCTCCCGTACTCATGCTGACCGCGAACAGGTGCGCCTTCGGCAAAGCGGGTGCTGCGGAACGGACGGATGTCCGCGGTATCTGGCTCACCATGGACAATCCACTCGGCGATACACGCTCCGATGGCAGGTGCGGTTTTGAAATTCGTCCCGCTGTCGCCCAGGATCACGAAGAGACCAGGCCATGACGGAACCTGGTCAATGATGGCATGACCATCAGGACTCGACATAATAACGCCGGACCAACCGCCGCGCATCGGTGCCGTGGCGAGCGTAGGGAGACGCTGGACGAGGCGACGGCGGACCTCTGTCACGTACGTGGGATCAACGCCCTCATCGTAGGTATCTGGATCAACGTCGAATTGATCGAGGTCGAATCCGGCCAGCGTGCTCCACGAACCTTCTGGGCGGATCCACATGGCATGTGGACCATCGATCACGACCGGGTGAATGCGCGGCCGCTCTTCGAGGCGGCGGAAGATGGCGACTTGGACGCGGTTCGGTTTCAGCCCGAAATCCAGGCCGAGCGGGGAAAGGAGCCGGTTGGCCCAGGCGCCTGCCGCGAGCACCACTGCGCCCGCCGAGATGGTGCCGTCCGGCGTTGTCACCCCGGTTACGCGCCCGGCCTCAATCCTGATACCGGTGGCAGGTGTACCCAGGCGAAGCTCGGCGCCGAGTTGTTGAGCGCGAAGCGCGAAGCCAAGCGTCGTTGCGACCGGATCCGCGTAGCCACCCTCCGGCTCGTAGGCAGCAACAGCGACATCGTCCGCGGCGATGGCCGGGTCGAGCGCCAGAAGTTCCTCCCGAGAGATCAGCCAGGTATTCACGCCAACGCTGCGGAGCATCTCGACATTGGCGGCCAGGACATCTTCCTGGCCCGCATCAACGAGACGAACGACGCCCGTCTGCACGAAACCGGGAACACCCGGTCCGACCAGGTCCTGCCAATGCTGAAAGTAGGGCAAGCTTTTCTGGGCGAGTGTTGCATCGTACGGATTGGTGTAGTGCATGCGGACGACAGCGCCCGATTTGCCGGTCGCTCCAGATGCGAAGTACGCCCGCTCAAGTAAGACGACTCTGCCAGCGCCCAGCCTGGCGAGGTGAAACGCCGTGCTGGCGCCGCATGCGCCTCCCCCAACAACGACGACGTCCGCGATGTCGATCATGGCAGTGACACCTTTGAGCACTGCGAGCAGCCTAGCGTGCGCGATCTTACCATTGCCGAATGCGTCCCAAGATGGGCGTGGACTGTGATCCACGCGAGGCGGAGCGAGGCGTCGCAGACACGTAGGGCCGGCGCCGACGCTTACGCAGCTCCACCAGTCTCCAAATCCCGCGCGAACTCGTCGGGTAATCCGGGCTCGGTGCGAATCGCCGCGGTCACGGCCGCAATGTCGTATGGGACGCGCCGAAACTCGACAGAGGGTGCTTGCCCGGCTGCCAGCGTCAGAAGCGCCCAGCAGGCGCGGGGATCGCCATCCTTGGGCTTGCCAGCGCTACCATCATTGATCAAGAGGACATTCCCGAACCAGCGAAACCATGGCTTGTGCGTATGGCCGAAGGCAAGGATGTCGCAGCTGGCCTCGCGAGCGATGCGTTCCAAAGAGCGGGGATCGCGGTCCTCGAACAGGTATTCGTTGATCCGCCGGGGACTCGCATGGACGAGGCGGATGTTTTGTCCTTCTGCCTCGAAGCGGATATCGAACGGGAGCGATCGCAGATAGGCTTTTCGGTCGGCGGTGACGACTGCCCGGGTCCAGAGCAGCGACCGCTGTCCGCGCTCGGCCTCAGCCGCGTCTTTGTATGCACAGCCGCAGTCATCTCGGTCCCAGCCAACGCCGTCATCGTAGTTGCCCACGACGGTGGGGATGTTCTGCTCGCGGATTAGGTCGATGGTCTCATTGGGGCGTGGGCCATAGCCGACGAGATCCCCAAGGCAATAGACCGCGTCCGGCGCATATGCCTCGATATCGGCGAGCACTGCTTCGGTGGCGGTACTATTGCCATGGAGATCACTAAAGAGGGCGATACGCGTTGTCATCCCTTGTGCTCCGGGTAGCCGTCCGTGCTTGCCGGGACGAATTCGACGTGTCCCGCGGATGCGTTGGGACCAGGTGATTGCTCCATATCCGTGATCGGCATTGATTGGTGGCATCGTACGGCCTGGTAAGCGACAGCGCCGAGGAGTGCGCCGAGCGCTGGGCCAATGAGATACACCCACTGGTGCTGCCATGTCCAGGAGACGACCGCTGGCGCAAGCGATCGGGCTGGGTTCATCGAGGCCCCGGAGATCGGACCAGCAAACATCGCTTCCAGACCCACGGTGCCCCCAATGGCGATCGCGGCTGCCTGGCCGGCGGCGCGGGAATCGGTCGCGACTGCCATGATGACAAACATGAGGAAGAAGGTGAGTACGGTTTCTAGCACAAGCGACTGTCCAGCGGAGCTACGGGGAAGAGTAGCGCCAAGGCTTGCTGTGGAGCCGAACAGCAGCCTGAGGAGCATGCTGGCAAGAAGCGCGCCCGTGAGTTGGGCGATTCCGTAGCCAGCTGCACGGAACCATGGCAGGTGGCGGGTGATGGCAAAGGCGAGCGTGACCGCAGGGTTGAGATGAGCCCCGGAGAGATGACCTGTGGCGTACACCATGACCATAACAACGAGGCCAAAGGTGATCGCTACACCCGGGTGGCCTAATGCTCCGGTCTGGTGATCGACGATAACCGCTCCCGTGCCTGCGAAGACGAGCCCGAACGTTCCGACGAGTTCGGCACCAAGCTGATGAGCTGCTCGCATCCAAAAACCCGAATCATCTGCACCATTGCAACGTGGGAGCGAATGAGCCGCCCCTGCCAACGGTACGCGAAGGCGGCTGCGTGCACGTTGTCACATTGTTAACAAACGTTGGCTGAAGCACGGTGTGCGGCCAGGAAGGCGGGAAGCAGGTCACAGTGGCACGTGTTCACGCGATATCCCAGTCGAAGAGTTGCACGGGCAACATCATCCCAGGCTCAGCCACGGGCATGTCCTCGGGGATGACTAGCAAGCCGTTGGCACGCACGAGTGATGTGAGCACGCCGGAGCCTTGAGGACCAGCTAAGCGCGCACGGTAACGGCCTTCTCTGTCAGGTTCAACCCAGACGCGAACGAAGTGCCGGCGGCCACCACGGTTTTCAATGCGTTCTTGGATGCGTGCGTGCACCACGGGAAGATCGAGATGACGGTGACCGAGCATCTTGCGGATGGCTGGCCGGACAAATTGCGCGAAGGCGACGGCAGCGGCGACCGGATTCCCCGGTAGGCCGATGAAGGGAACGCCCCCAACATGACCGAATGCCAGCGGCTTGCCGGGTCTGATCCGCACTTGCCAGAAGGTGATAGTGCCTTCCTTGCTCAGCGCTTGTTTGACGACGTCGAACTCACCAACGGAGACGCCGCCGGATGTGACGATGAGATCAGCATCTCGTATGGCCGCGAGATGTGCGCGCACGTCTGCGTGGTAGTCCCGCGCGATACCGGCGTTAAACGTTTCACCGCCAGCCCGACGGACCAACGCCGACAACAGAAAACCGTTGGTATCGTAGATTTGACCGGGCTGAAGCGGCGTGCCAGGCGGGACAATCTCATTACCAGTGCTCAGAACCGCGACCCGTGGGCGACGATGGACGCGCACCGTAGGGCGGCCCAGAGCGGCGAGCAATCCGATGGCAGGAGGACGGAGGTGGTCACCGGGCGTGAGAACTACCGTACCCGCTTGGAGGTCCTCTCCGAGTTGGCGAATATGCTCGCCCGTTCGCGGTGAGCGGAAAATGACAATGCTGACGCCTTGTTCCGTATGCGCATCGATCCTGGCGTCTTCGCATCGGATAACGGCGTCAGCGCCAGGCGGTAGAGGCGCTCCCGTCATAATGCGGATGGCCGTGCCTGGTTCGACTGTGCCGCATGCCGTGGAGCCAGCCGACGCTTCTCCGACAATGCGCAGCCGGATCGGCCGGTCCGGACGTGCCATGGCGGTATCGGCGGTACGTACGGCGTACCCGTCCATCGCAGAGTTGGCAAATGGTGGCAGCGGAAATGCCGTGGCGATCACTTCCGCGCACACCAACCCGAGGGCGTCCAGAATCGGCAACTCAAGAATTGGCAGCGGTTGGAATGACGCGAGGATGTGCGCTCGCGCCTCATCTACGTCAATCATCGCTGGAGATGCTTTCGGGCAGCGGTCACGTTGTGTCAGCTTCGTTGCGGGATCCCAGGCACACCTCGGAGTGCCTTGGAAATATCAACCATGAGGGTAGGGAGAACACGCCGCACGGAGAAGGGATCAATGCCTCGCATGGTGATGAGTATAGACGAGCTGCCGCATATTGTCCCTTCGACCGCCAAGGACATCGAGGCAAATCCTATTGATATGCCATCTCATCCGTGATAGGCTGGCAGCTTAAGCGCCCAAGAGCGCGGGCGTCAGCATGTCGGAACGGAGTACACTGTGGCAACCGGAACGGTGAAATGGTACGACCCGGACAAGGGTTTCGGGTTCATCGCGCGCGAAGGCGGGGACGATTTGTTTGTTCACCGTACGGCGCTTGGCGGCGAGGTCCTCGCCGAGGGGGATATCGTCGAGTTCGACCTCGGCGTTGGCATGAAGGGCGCGAAAGCCGAAAATGTTCGCATCATCGAGCGGGGCGCGGGCGTGCCGCGTGCGGCGCGGTCTTCCAGCAGCTATGGTAGCCGCGGTGACCGGCCAGCACGTTTTAGTGACCGACCAGCCGTCGATCCCTCCACGCTGCCGCTCGCGACCGGTGTCGTGCGCCGCTACGATGCAGAAAAAGGGTTCGGCTTCATTGCCCAGGACAGCGGCGGCGAAGATGTCTTCGTGCACCGCTCCGCCGCGCCGTATGGTGGGCTGAATCCCGGCGATCGCGTTGAATTTCGCCTTGGTCACGGTCCGAAAGGCGCTCGGGCCGAGGAAGTGCGTCGCCTCGATGATGCTGGGGAGGCGGGCGACGCCTACGATTACTAGCGATCGCCAACCTCTGCCGAATTACACCCCCTTCCGATGCACTCCAGCGCGAGCATATCCGGCAGCACTTGCGATGGTAATGTCAGGATGTGCCGTAGGGTCATGACGACGTGAGCGGCGGCCGATGTTCTGGGCGATCCAACCAGGGACGCCGCTCCTCCAGGACATACGCCAAGTGCACGACCTGACGATCTTGATACGGGCGGCCGACAATCTGCACACCGGTCGGGACGCCGTCGCGTGAGAAGCCCGACGGGACACTCATCACCGGACAGCGGCTGCAGATGTTGAACGGGATCGTCATCAAGTGGGACAGCACTCCCTCTTGCTTGTTGCCCCCAATGACAACCGGCTCATCCACATAATCCTTGCCGGCTTCGAGGGCTGGCAGCGCAAGCGTTGGGCAGAGCAGGAAATCGTAGCGGGTAAACAGGTCGCCAAGTGCCTCGTAGATCTGCCCCTCGATTTGCAAACCGCGCAAGAAGGCTCCCGGCTCGGAAGCCGCCTCGGTTGACTGCTCTGCAAATGCAACTGCGTAGCGCGTCACCTCTGCCGGGTATGCCGTGACGACCTCCTTGATCCACGCGCCGAAGATCGTACCGTAGTGAATCATGGCCGTCTGGAAGATATCCTGCCGCTTCCAGGGTAGCTCGACTTCCTCGACGACGACGCCAGCCTCGCGCAAAGTCTCGGCGACAGCGATCGTGTTGCGCCGCACGTCGTCATTGAGATCGTAGTCACCAAGCGTGAGGCTGAGGGCCACCTTCCAGCCCCGGCTCGTGCTGGCGGGTCGCTGCAACGGGAAATAGATGCGCTCGGGCAACGATGCTCCGTCGTGCGGATGCGGCCCGGCGATGACCTGGGCGAACAAGGCGACGTCACCAACGGTGCGTGCGAGCGGCCCTTCGTGACAGTAATGATCGAGATTGAAGGGGGGATCTTGCGGAACCCGGCCGTAGGAGAGCTTGAAGCCCACAACCCCGCAGCAGGAAGCAGGAATGCGAATTGAACCGCCGATGTCTGATCCTCCTGCCAGCGTGGTGGTGCCCGCGGCCAGCGCTGCCGCCGCGCCACCGGAAGAGCCACCAACGTCGAATGCTGGGTGCCACGGATTGCGGGTGATTCCGTAGAGGCGGGAATGAGTGAATGGCATGCAGGCAAACTCTGGTTGTGTGGTGCGGGCATGGATGATGGCCCCAGCGCGGAGAGCGCGCTCCGCGAGTGGGGCCGTGTGCGTGGCGATCTGGTCCTTGAAGGGGATGGAGCCAAAGGTGTTGGGCTGTCCGGCGACCGGCATTTCGTCCTTGATGGCCAGCGGTAGCCCTTCAAGGGCGCGTGGTCTCGGGCCCTTTCCGAGATAGCGCCGCTCCGCTTGCCGGGCAGCCTCAAGCGCCTGCTCGAAAAAGCGGTGAGTGAACGCATTGATGACGGACTCGACGCGCTCCGCCCGCGTGATCACAGCCTGCATAAGCTCGACGGGAGAGAGGCGCCGGGCACGGAAAGCAGCCAGCGCCTCCAGGGCGGAAAGATCTGCTGCATCGGTCATCGCGCGTCCTCCTGGGGTGTGCTATGTCCGGCGCTAGACAGCGAGTATCGGGTCGAGATTCGCCGAACGAATCTGGGCATTCAGCGCCGCGAGATCCTCCGAAACGAGGCGATCCAAACGGGCGATCTGCTCGTCAATGCGCGCGCTCAGGTCTTGGAACACGGCCTCGGCAGCATCGGTCGGCCGGTAGTCCCCAAGCTGCACCACCGGAATGAGGCTCGACAGCTTCTCGAATAGCCGGACACCCTGGTTGAGATTGTCTGCCCACCCAGGACGGAGGTCGGGGACGAGCAACGTCTTTTCGATCTCCAGCACCTTCTCTTTGAGGTCGCTGGCAGCCTTGGCGATCTCCTCTCCCGACTCGACGGTCTTCGCTCGCTTGGCCCAGCCGTCGAGCTGAGCGCGCAGATCCCGCATCCGGTTGATCGCACGTACGGTCCGGTCAAGCTGGCGGTGGATGCGGAGGAGAAGATCAGCCTGGGCGTCAAGGTCTTCCTGCGAGGCCGGCACATGCCCAGGGACGACGATGCGAAACGTCTGCGACAACTCTTGGCCGCCGACCTTGAGGGTGACGCGGTAGGTCCCCGGCTTGACGATTGGGCCTTCGAGCGGCTTTTCGGCCGCGGGGTCGGTGCCTTCGATCTTGGTGACCGGCGCGTAGCGCATGTCCCACACAAAGCGGTTCCAGCCAGCCTGGGCAGGGATACGGCGCTCCTTTGCCTTGGGTGGGTCGTCGGGCAGGCGCGACGTGAACGAGCGGATCGTCTCGCCGTTTGCGTCTGTGAAGGTGAGGGTGATGGGCTCGGCCGGCACCTCGGGCAGCCGGTAGGTCACGATCACTCCTGCCGGGGGATTCTCTCCGGCATCGAGGTAGGTGCGGACTGCCTCGCCTTCAGGTGTGATGGTCACCCGGTACGCTCCGGGACGTCCACTCAAGTAATTGACCTGGCCAGGGACGTTTGAGCTCCAATCTATTCCTGGCAGCACGCGGGGCGTATCCCTTGGGGCGAAGAGGTAGGGGCCATCGGGAAGCCCGGCGGCGATGTCGCGCAGTGGCGTGAGATCATCGAGAATCCAGATCGAGCGCCCATGGGTTCCGGCAATCAGGTCGCTTCCCTTCACGATGAGATCGTGAATGGGGGCGACCGGCAGATTAAGCTGGAATCGTTGCCAGTTCACACCGTCGTCGAACGAGACGTAGAGCCCTGTTTCCGTTCCGGCGTACAGTAGTCCTCTCCGCATGGGATCGCAGCGAATCACGCGGGTGAAGTCGTTGGCCGCGATGCCGTTATTGATCCGCGTCCAGGTCTGCCCGTAGTCGGTTGTCTTGTAGAGGTACGGCTGGTAATCATCGAGCTTGTAGCGCGTGGCCGCAACGTAGGCCGTGCCAGGATCGAACGGCGATGGCTCGATGCACGAGATCAGGGTCCACTCGGGGAGATCGGCTGGTGTCACCGGTTGCCACGTCGTGCCACCATCACGTGTCAGATGGATCAACCCGTCATCGGAGCCGGCCCACATCACGCCCGCCTCATGCGGCGATTCAGCCAGCGCAAAGACGGTCGCGTAGGTTTCAGCGCCGATTGCGTCCTTGTTGATGGGTCCGCCGGTGGGCTTGAGCGTTTCCGGGTCGGCGCGGGTGAGATCAGGACTGACCGGCTCCCACGATTGCCCTTCGTTGACGCTCTTGAACACCATATTGCCGCCGATATAGAGCGTGCCAGGCTCGTGACGCGAGATGAGGATGGGGTAGGTCCAAGCGAAGCGGTGCTTGTGCTCGGCGGCTCCGTAACCTGACATCAGTTCCGGCCAGGTGGTGATCAACCGGATCTGCCGGCGCTTGTGGTCGTATCGCTGGAGAGCGTTTCCACCACCTGGGGACGAGCCAATCGCGCCGACGTAAACGATGTCCGGATCGTGAGGATCCGGGACGATGTACCCGCTTTCCCCGGTCCCTGCGATGTAGCAGTCGGCCCAGCCAATCGCCGCATCGGCTGAGCGGGACGGGACAGCGACCGATGAGTTGTCTTGCTGCGTTCCAAAGACGTAATACGGATCGCGGTTATCCGCGCTCAAGTGATAGAACTGCGCCGTGGGCTGGTTGTAAATCGTGCTCCAAGATTCCCCGCCATTGAGCGAGATGTTCGCGCCGCCGTCATTGCCCTGAATCATCCGGCGGTTGTCACGCGGATCAATCCAAAGGTCGTGATTGTCCCCGTGCGGTGTGGGCATTTCCGTGAAGGTCTTCCCGCCGTCGGTAGACTTCCAGAGATCGAGGTTGTTGACATAGACCGTGTCGGGGTCTTGCGGATCGGCGGTAATGTGCGTGTAGTACCAAGCCCGCGAGAGGAGATTCTGGTTGTCCGACACCTTTTCCCATGTGGCGCCAGCATCGTCGGACCGGTAGAGACCACCTTCGTTTTCATGTTCGATGAGCGCCCAGACACGCCCAGGCCGGGCGGGAGAGGCCGCAACACCGACCTTGCCCCAAATTCCGCGTGGTAACCCGGGCCGTTGAGTCAAATTGACCCACGTTTCGCCCCCGTCCGTGGACTGCCATAACCCAGAATCCGGGCCACCGGACGAGATCTGCCAGAAAGACCGGTACGCTTCCCAGACTGCCGCATAGATGATGCGCGGATTGGTCTCGTCCAGGGAGAGATCGACCGCGCCCGCCTTCTCTGAGACGAAGAGGACATGGCGCCAAGTCTTGCCGCCGTCGGTGCTCTTGTACACGCCCCGCTCGGGATTGGGACCAAAGGCATGACCAAAGGCAGCGACATAGACCGTGTCCGGGTCACGGGGATCAACGCGGATCTTGCCGATGTGCCGTGTTTCCCTGAGGCCAGCGTGCGTCCAGGTTCTGCCAGCGTCCGTTGAGCGGTACACGCCGTCGCCATGCGAGACGTCGATGCGGATCGTCGTTTCTCCCGTTCCCGCGTAGATCACATTGGAATCGGAGGGAGCGACGGCCAGCGCTCCAATCGAGGCTGTCGAAAAAAAGCCGTCGGAGACGCATTCCCAGTAGTTGCCAGCGTCCGTGGTCTTCCAAACGCCGCCTGCAACCGCGCCAAAATAGAACGTGTTGCGATCGTGATAGCTTCCCGCGACGGCCACCACCCGGCCGCCACGAAACGGACCGATGCACCGCCACCGTAGCAAGCCGGCAAACGGTTCCGAGGCATGCTGAGGTGCGGGCGAGGACTGGGAATTCATAACCACGGACGCTCCTTTCAGCCTTGGCACATGCACCACGTGCCGATGTTCCACGCTGCGGCAGGATAGCAAAGCTGCCGAGGGCACTGTGTTCGGTCTCGCTCGGTGCTGCAGCTTGCCGAGTTGGCACGCGCGAATAAAAGCGAATGGATGCCACATTCATTGAAGGTGGGCCAACTCCCTTGGCCCAGGCTGATGCGCCGCGGGGTAGGCTATGACGCGTGAGGATCGGCATGCTCGGTGAAGTGAAGGACGGTGCAAGCGATGTGGCGACGGTTCGAGGGAGCGCGCGTGCTGGTGACTGGCGGCGCAAACGGTCTTGGGCGAGGCATCGCGGAGCGATTCATTGCCGAGGGAGCGCTGGTGTGGATCGCGGACATTGACGAGCGGGTGGCCAGCGTGGCGGCAGAGATCGGCGGTGCTGGTGGCGTTCACTGTGATGTGAGTGAGCCCGGAGCCATCGATGGAGTGATCCGGCAGATGGTGGAACGGCACGGTGGATTGGACGTTGCGGTCGCCAATGCTGGTATCGGTGGCCGAGCGCCGGTCGTGGAGATGAGCGATGAGCAGTTGCGGCGCATTTTGGCAGTCAATCTTGAAGGAGTTTTCTTTACTTGCCGGGCAGCGGCGCGTGTCATGCTGGGCCAGCGGTCCGGCGTGATCGTCACCGTCAGTTCGGTCTTTGGCCGGGATACGCCCGCCGGGTCGAGTGCGTACGGCGCTTCCAAGGCTGGTGTGATCGCGCTGACCCAAGCACTGGCCAGAGAGCTTGCGCCGGCGGGCATTCGAGTCAACTGCATCAGCCCTGGCCACATGGCAACGGATTTGTATTGGGCCGCATTGCAGCGCCGTGCCGCGATGACGGGGCGGACGTTTGAGGAGGCCAAGGAGGCAGAACGGTCGAACGTGCCGCTCGGCCGGCTGGGGACGGCCGCGGATGTTGCCGGGCTCGTTGCGTTCCTCGCTTCTGACGATGCCGCCTATATCACAGGTCAGACGATCAATGTCGATGGCGGTTTGCAGATGCGCTGACCGGTACCAAGACAGCGCGGAGCGGCAGGCGGGGCTGGGACCGCCTGCCGGTGGGACGGAACTGGCCACACGCCAATGAGCGTGGTGCCGGGGGTTAGGCGGCCGGAGTCGCGACTGGCGTGACCGCGGCGCCGGGAGCAGTGGCGTCGAGAAGAGCGTCAATACGATCTTCCGCGCGGGAGAGCAGGAATGCCCGAAGATCGTCGCGAGATTTGCCGTGCGCTTCAGCGATCTGCGCCAGGCTTGAGCCTTGCCGCCATTCGGACAGGAGATCACTCGGGGTCATCCCCAGGAAATCGGCAACGTCTCGAACCAAATCCCGCCCATCAACACGAAGAACACCAGGCAATCGGCCTTTCGCATGGGGATGATGCCGGCCGAGCCGATGGCCGCCATCAAACAGCCCAGGGAAATTCCCGGCATCGATTTGCTGCTTGATGCGCTCGGCTCGCTCATCAACCCGCGCTTTCAGGGTCGCCTTGACGGCAGCGTCAACTTGCTCTGCTGGCAAGCCGAGTTGCGCGGCAAGGTCGTTGATGAAGTCTTGATATCCTGGCGGCCCGGCGATCGTTGGCGTGGACTCGGGGGTCGGACTGGCTTCCTGTGCCAAGGCGGCGGTCACAATCCCACCGGCAAGTAGGCCGATCACGCTCAGGCTGACAATCAGGCCAAGTGATGTGCGGCGAAGCATCGCATCCTCCTTTCTGTGCGCTACGCGAGCAACTCGCGTCCGTTCCTGGATCAATCGTAGCAATGTGGTGTAACAAGACTGTAAACAGGCTGCGGGTAGGAGCAAGCCTTGTTGGCCACGACTACGCCCGTTTGCACCCGTTGCGTGCGACGGATGAAAGGTTGAAAATCCAGGGAGGCTTCTCCGCCGAACCGCGGCGTGAGCCTACGGTATCGCGTGGATCACGCTCGGTAACGCAATGCGCAACCTGGCGGCAGCCGGGACGAGGCAGCGATATGGGTATGACTGATACCAACGAGATCGTGCATTTGTTTTTCTCCGGTGCGGATATGGATCCGGCTGCCATCCGGTCAGCCTACCCAGGCGCCAGGTTCGTGGCCCGTTCGCGGCTGATCACAGCGGATGTGACATTTCCTTCAGCCTTTGCAAGTCTCCAAGGCACCGACATTTGGGGGATTCTCGTCGCGGTACCTTCCCAGCCGGCTGGCAGTCTTGTTGACGTAACGACCGACGATGGCCGCCAGTTTCAGGCATATCTCGGATCTCGCGGACTGCTGTGCGGGGCGCCGGAGGCGGTGCTCGCGGCGGCGCGCTATTGGGAGCTACCGCCACCCTATATCGGACGGCTACGATCCGTTGTCCAGCAGCTTGGTATTCCTGCCGATGAGGAAGAGCCACGAGACGGCAATTAGGGCATGGCTGATCCTTGCTTGCCGTCCAACGCACGTTGGAGCGTCCAGCGGAAACGCCGCGGTTCCCAAGCGGTCATCGCACTTGCGGCGCTCTGCGCCGTCGGTGTGACGCTGACCGGAGCACCGAACGCGGTCTCGGCGCATCCAGCCGACCGGCTAGCTCAGCATCTGCTCATCCAGATCGCTCCCACCGAGGTCCGCATCTCTCTTGCCATCGGCGGCGGGATCCTCGCAAATGATGTCGTACTTTCGGAGCTCGACCGCGATGGCGATCAGACCGTCGGTGAGCGCGAGATTCGAACCTGGTTGGCCACCCTCTCCGACGATCTGCTCATTACTATCGATGGACAATCCGTTGCGATCGATGCTGACCATGTGATGGTCAAGATTCCACCATTCGTTGCCTTCCAAACTGGCCAGCAGCCAATCGTATTGACCGTGGCGGCCCCATTACCGCGGCCGGCGCAGGCCGCGCAGCACATCATCGACGTTCGCAATCGCTATCAGCTTGAGCGGACTGATCACCGGCTCGACCTGCTGGTGACCGGTGGCATCACCGGGGTCGAGCAGAGTTGGCCGGGGCCACATGTGCGGATCGCATTCATCGTGGAGCCGGCATCGAGTCTTGGACCAGCGGAGTGGTTGGATGCGGCCGCGGCCTGGGAGCAAGCGCGCAGTCGGGCGGTCGGCCGGGCAGAAGCGTGGCTTGCACGACCGAAGACACCTCGATTGGTGATCCTCTCGTTTGCGGTGTTTGCCGTGATGGGCGTACTCCACGCCGCACAGCCCGGTCATGGCAAAACACTGGTCGCAGCATATCTGGTCGCAACAGGTGGGACTGCTTGGGACGCTGTTGCCCTGGCCAGCGTGGTGACCTTCACGCACACCTTCTCGGTGTTTGCGCTAGGCCTGGGGACACTGGCAGCGAGTCGCGCCATTCCGCTGTCGCGCATCGTACCTGGGCTGAGTCTGCTGTCGAGTCTCACGGTGACTGCGATCGGCGCGTTCATGCTCTGGAAAGCAGTCTGGCATGAGTGCGCAAAGAGGAGGCATGACGGTCAGCATGCGCATGTGGCCGATCAGGAGCACGCGGCGCATCATCTCCGGGAAGCTTTGGCCGTGCGCGGTGAGCGCCGGGTGACCTTGCGGAGCCTGGTTGCTCTTGGCGTGACGGGTGGCATCGTGCCGTGCCCGGATGCGCTGGCGATTTTGCTGCTGGCCATAGGCGCGAACCAAGTAGTCTTCGGGCTGCTGGCACTTGTCGCGTTCAGTCTGGGATTGGCAGGCGTTCTGGTTGCCGTAGGGATGGCGGTCGCCATTTCTGGACGCGCGTGGCTCCGGATACGCCAGACTGTCGCGGATTCGCGTGGTTACCTGCCTGGGATGCAATCACTGGCGTGGCAGCGCTTGCTCGCGTTGAGCCCGGTTGTGCGGGCCGCAGTGGTCCTGGTCCTTGGTTTCCTGATGCTGTGGCGGGCTAGCGCATCACTGTGATGGCTAAGCTGTTGCCCTGTGCGAGATGTAACCTTTGGCCCATGGCACCGCGCGACGAACAGCGCGCGACAGCCTATCATAGCGATGCAAAACGCACGATCGGCAAGGGTCGCCGGCCAGGTGGTCCACCGCGAATTCGATCAACCTGGTGAATGCAGGAATGAATGCCCGCCGTCAACTCAACCGGCGCGATCCGC
This sequence comes from Thermomicrobiales bacterium, assembly GCA_042408955.1. Lineage (GTDB taxonomy): Bacteria > Chloroflexota > Chloroflexia > Thermomicrobiales > UBA6265 > CALGSZ01. Next base: position 6,683 of record JBHOQQ010000082.1, on the reverse strand, counting down.
GATCGGTAGCTCCTGCCGGCATCCTGATGGATATTGATGGCGTTCTCCACGTCAGCTATCAACCTATTCCTGGTGCGGCCGAGGCGCTTCGCGTACTCGCCGACCGTGGCATTCCGTGCCGGTTTCTGACCAACACGACAACCGCGACGCGCGCGTCGCTTGCAGCGTCGCTGACGAGCATTGGGTTGCCCGTGCATGCGGAGGATGTGCTGACTGCGCCAATGGCGACGGTGCGTTATCTGCAGCAGCATTTTCCAGGCGCTCGGTGCTATCTGATCGTCAAAGGCGATGTCGTGGAAGAGTTTGTGGCTGCTGGCATCGAGCTTGCGCCTGATGATGACGCGGTGGAGGCGGAGGTCGTCGTCATCGGTGGCGCGGAGGAGCGACTGACGTATGAGCGTCTCAATCGCGCGTTTCGGCTCATTCTTCGTGGCGCGAAGCTCATCGCGATGCATCGGAACCGCTGGTGGCGAACGGCAAGTGGCTTGCAACTCGATAGCGGACCGTTTATCACCGCGCTGGAGGAGGCGACCGGCGCACGCGCGATTACCATCGGCAAGCCAGCGCTACCGTTCTTTCGGGCGGGACGCCGCATGCTTGGTCTTCCGTACTCCCACATCGTCATGGTCGGTGACGATGCCGCAAACGATCTCCAACCGGCGCGCAAGCTTGGCATGCGGACGGTGCTTGTCCGGACGGGAAAACCGGTTCACGAGAAGGACATACGGATTGCCGATGTCACACTCGATTCGGTCGCGGCGTTGCCGGAAGCGCTGGCAACCTTGATGGATCGGTAGGATGCGGCCTGGGAGCGAGTGAGCGTCGTGCATGTGCTAGGATGCGCATGCGAGGGGATATGGTCGCTGGAAGAGATGCCAAAGCGGCGACTTTGGCCCCAGTGCAGCGCACGTCTTGCTGGATTCGCGCTGCCGGTCCGTAGAGGAGCCAAATCCATGGTCTACAAGGCCACTCAGGACGTTGTCCGCCGCGTCATGCCGTTGCTCGACCAATTGGCGGTCAGGACCGTTGACAAGGCTCGGCTGTTGCAGTACCTCTCGGCACGCACTGGCGAGCAATGGGGAGTGCTCGACTTTCTTGGCGAGATCGAGGACGAGGCCACCGAGCCCGGAGGCACTGGCAGGGTGCTCCTCTTTCGAGATCGGGCCACTGGAGTCGAGCATCGCATCCGATACCCGTCGTGCTTGCCGGAGCAGATTGAGGATCTCGTTCTCGAAGAATATAAGCGGCTCGCGATGGACCAGCCCCTGACGATGATGTCCCAGGAGCTTTTTGATTATCTCTACGCGGATACCTATTGCTCCCGGTGCCGTTGGCGAGGACCGGATTATGAACAAATTCACCGGGAATGCCGCTTCGCGGGCAGGCCAATCAACTTCGAGCTGTGAAGCGTCATCCCCGGTAGCGTCTTAGGCCAAAGCCTTCATGAGCGATCGCGCCGCAAGCGGATTCGGGGCCTACAGCGAGATCACTTGATCAGGCGGGTTTTGTGCCAGGGCGGCGTACAAATCTGGGAAGCACCCCACCAGCACGCCCGCCACGGTGCCAGCGGGCTGGCAGCGTCCAGGCTCTCCAATCGCGAGTCCGCGCTCGAGTGCGCACTGATCGCACATCATCAAAAGAATACCTTGCTCATGGGCGACGCGCGCCAGACGCTCACCGAGGGGATCGCCAGCACGAAGCAGGTAGGTGTTGTCGTCGAAGAAAAACATGCCGACGACTTGGGCACCGTGCTGACCTTTCTCAAGTTGGGGAAGGATCATTTTGCCGAGCTTGTAGCTGGCCGTGTGCCCCGAAGTAACAAAGATGTATGCAACCTTCATCGACGCTCCTTTCCATGAACAGGAATACCGGGTGAAACCATGGTGTGTTTGTGAGACATTGTATCATTATCGGCAACGCGCAGCATGCGTTCGGTATAGACCTGAGGCACCGTGGTGAGCGCCTCGAGGTGGCCAACCCTTGGCGAAGAGGTGCATCGTGGTGTAGCCTGAAGTTGGGATAAAGCCGGAGCGATACGAGGGGCGCCGTGTACCCTGTACCCACACGGCTAGGGTGGAGACTGCCAAGCGGCGTCTCCATTTTCGTGTTGACCTTGCGCTGAAGCGCATCTGCTCGGTGGAGTGAGGCTCGGAGGGTGACGGTGCTCCACGAGTGGTGGAATCCAACGCTGGTGCTGCTCGTAGCCGCGCTGATGGCGGCCCCACTGACGATGCTGGCGGGGTTCTGGCGCGTGTCGCTGGCGACACCAGTGGCGATCGGCACCACTGCGGCCGCGTTCGCCGCGGCCCTCTGGGGGTGGGCAAGCGGTGGCCCGATCCTGGACGCTGCCTGGGCGCCATCTTGGAACCTACGGCTGACGTTTGCACTGGACGGCCTGGCCACGATGTACGCGCTGCTCGCAACCGGCGTCGGGCTCGCGATCGTGGTGTACTCCTCGCGGTATATTCCCCTCCATCTCAAGCACGTTCAGCGGCCGGCTGGCGAGATTGTGCGATTCTATAGCTTCCTGCTGATGTTCATGGGGGCCATGGTTGGGCTGGTGATGGCCCAAGATCTTTTCCTGATCTTTTTGTTTTGGGATCTCACGGCCATCGCCTCATATTTTCTGATCGGCTTCGATACGGAAAAGGAGGATGCGCGAGCCTCTGCCCTGATGGCGTTCCTCATCACAGGGACCAGCGCCGTCTGCTTCTTGATCGCAGCGCTGCTGCTGTACAGCGAGCATGGCACCTTCGCGTTACCTGAGTTGATGGAGCGCGCTCAACCAGGGCGCCTGCTCACGACTGCCGCCGCGCTCATCGCCGTGGCTGCATTGGCCAAGAGCGCTCAAGCGCCGTTGCACATCTGGCTGCCACGCGCGATGGCGGCCCCGACGCCGGTCTCGGCATACCTTCATTCCGCGGCAATGGTGGCCGCGGGGGTATTCCTCATCGGCCGGACACACCCACTCATCGCCAGGGCAGACACGGTGCTGGACGCCCTCCTCGTCGTTGGTTTCCTCTCGATGGTCACGGGTGGTGTCCTCGCTCTGACGCGGACCACGCTCAAGCAGATCTTGGCCTACTCAACGATTTCGCAGTACGGCTATGTGGTCGTGATGCTTGGCATTGGCGGCAGCTACGGCGCGGCCGGGGCATCGTTCTACGTCATTGCTCACGCCCTGATGAAGTGCGCGCTCTTCCTCACTGCCGGCGCGGTCACCGAGGCGACGGGTCAGGCGGCGCTTCGTTCGCTGGGGGGGCTTTGGCGGCGCTTGCCGTTGCTTGCGGCCGGAAGCGGCGCGGCCGCGGCCGGTCTGGCAGCGTTGCCGCTGACTGCTGGCTTCTTCAAAGACGAGTTGTTCTTCAAGGCGGCTCGGCATCACAGTGGCCTGGTGCAGTCGCTCGCGATTGCGGGGGCGGCTCTCACGTTTGCCTATACCTGGCGGTTCTGGGGCGGAATCTTTCTTGGTCCGATTCGCTCCCAGCCAGCAGCCATCCCAAAGCTCCTGTCGCTGCCAGTGACGATCTTGGGTGCGCTTATTCTCCTCGGCGGTATCTGGACTCAGCCGTTGCAACGCCTGGCTGAGGACGCAGCCACGGTGACGGCCGGTCAATGGGCGCCGGTCGACATTGCCTACCATCTCGATACCCGGACAGAAAATCTGATGGCGTTTGTCACCTACGCTGCCGGAACGGCACTGATCCTATCGCGGAACGTTTGGCAGCCGCTTGCCACTGGCCTGGCATTGCTCTTTGCTCGATTCGGACCGGAGCGCTGGTATTGGTCGGCGCTGATTGGACTCAACCGGCTGTCTGATCGCTTGAATGTCATCGAAGTCCACGACCTTCGCGGGCGCGTCGCGACGATCTTAGCGCCAGCAGGTTTGCTCGTCGCTGCCGGTGTGGCGGTGACACCAGGTGGCGGCACCTTTCGCATCGGCACATTTGCTCGTGGTGACCTACCGGAGTTGGTGATGCTGGCGGTGGCGTCGTTAGCCGCTCTGACTGCGGCGCTCGCCAGCGATCATCTCTCCCTGGCGCTGGTGCTCTCTGGCGTCGGCTTTAGCCTGGCCGTCGTGTATGCGCTGCTGGGCGCGCCGGATGTGGCGCTGGTCGCAGTGCTGATTGAGACGATTTTCGCCTTGCTCTTCTTCGGGATGCTGACGCTCCTCCCGCGTGACGCAGGGCCCGTGACCGTTGTAGCGCCGGAGCGCGCTGGTGAACCGCACAAGGAGAACCGGCGACGAGATGCCGCGCTCGCGACGATTGCCGGCGCGCTGGCGTTCGTAGTCGCCTGGGGCATTCTCTCCAAGCCAGCGTCGCTGCAAAGCGTGATCGCCGATCACATCCGGCTTGCGCCGGCCGCTCACGGCAAAGATGTCGTGACGGTGATTTTGGCGGATTTTCGTGGCTTGGACACGATGGGCGAAATCACCGTGGTGGGCATCGCCTTTCTGGGGATCGCCACCTATCTCCGGCGCTGGAGAACGCGATGATGACGTTGATGGCCAGGCATATCGCGCGGCTATTGTTAGCCCCGATCTGGATGGTTGCGCTTGCGATCCTGGTCAAAGGCTATGCGGACACTGGCGATGGCTTTAGCGCTGGTGTCGTAGCCGCCCTCGGTGTGCTGCTGCAATACCTTGCCTTTGGCTCCCGCCAGGCGATGGCGCTGCCGCCGGTGCGCTACGCGCGCGAGCTTGCCTTGATTGGTTTGCTCATCGCGCTGGTCGTAACGTTCCTGCCGGTGACGCGCGGCCAGCCCTTGATGACGCACGCTCCCGAGCCGGGCGCGCACGTGGTGCACCTAGGATCGCTGGAGCTTCTCACCGCCGTACTCTTTGACGTTGGCGTATTTCTGCTGGTACTCGGCTTCGCTACCGGCGTGATTGATCTCATCGCCCGTTCCCGCGAACGGAGGCCGGCATGACGCTGGTTGTTGCTATCAGCATCGCGGTGCTCTTCGGCGCCGGAGCATATTTGCTCCTGAAGCACGATCTCATTCGCGTCGTCGCTGGGATGGTCTTGCTCTCCAATGCCGCCAATCTTTTTATCATGTCGGCTGGCTTGACCAAGGGGCAGCCGCCAATCCATCCCCTGCGCGAAGGCCGCGTCGCCAGCGACCCGCTTGTCCAGGCGATGACGCTGACCGCGATCGTGATCGGATTTGGCGTTTCTGCGCTGCTGCTGAGCCTCGTCTACCGGGTGTACCAGACGCATCGCTCCGTCGACATTGAGCAACTTGCTGAGGCGGAAGAGGAAGAGGCCCGGCGACAAGAGGCCCTGGCCGCGGCCGAAATACCGCGGCTGGGTGAGGAGGTCGAGGCCGGTGTCGAGCGGCGCGAGATGTACCAAGAGCCAGCGCGCATGGGTGAACGAGGAAGCGGGTGAAGTGTGATTCTAGTGCTGCCACTTGCCGTGTGCTGGATTGGAGCGGTTGCGCTGGCCATCCTCGATGGACGGCGTCCCGGTGTGGCCTGGTTATCCGTGGCGACGCTCGCGGCGGCATTTGCTAGCGCGGTCGCGCTTGCAGCAGAGGTGATCGGCAGACAACCACGGCAGACGGTGGCGGGTGATTGGCCACCGGGCGTTGGCATCGTGCTGCGAGCCGATGCCTTGGGCGTCATCTTTGCAATCGTGTGCCTGGGTGTACTGCTTGCAGCCTTGTCCTTTGAGGCGCTCAGCGGCGTGCGATCCCGGTCGTTCCCGTCCCTCGTGCTGTTTCTGGCCGCTGGGCTGACCGGACTGTTCCTCACCGGCGACGCGTTCAATTTCTACGTCTTTTTCGAGATCAGCATGATCGCTTCCTACGTGCTCACTGCCTACGGCGAGGAGCGCCGGCAGCTTCGCGCGGCGGCTATCTTCGCGGTGGTGAACCTGCTCGGCTCGACACTCTTCTTGATCGGCATTGCCGCGCTGTACCACGTCACTGGCCGTCTGGACTTTTTTGGTATTGGCTCGCGGATCGTTGAAGTGCCATCGCGGACGGTTGTGCTCAGCGCAACGCTGATCTTCGTCGCGTTCGGGGTGAAATTGGGGTTGTTTCCCTTTCATTTCTGGCTTGCGGCCGTTTACACAGGGACACGGCCGGCCGTGGCAGCGATCCTCAGTGGCGCGGTGGCGAACATCGGCGCTTATGGCTTGTTGCGATTTGGCGGCGAGCTTTTGCCGCGGGAACTTGGCTATAGCGGCATCGCGCTGGTTGGTATCGGAGCGGCAAGTATCCTCTACGGAGCGCTTCAGGCGGTTTCTCGCGCCACACTTCCGGAAGTGCTGGCGTATTCCTCAATTGGGCAAGCGGGGTACATCCTCGTTGCACTGGGAATCGGCGGACAGGTCGGCTACAGCGCGGCGGTGCTGTTTGCTGTCGTGAATTCACTGAACAAAGCATTGCTCTTCCTTTCGGAGAACCTGCGCGGCTGGCTCGTTGGAGCTTCCTTTGCGATTGGAGCGATGAGCGTCGCGGGGGTGCCGCCTGCAGCGGGGTTCGTGAGCAAGGCAGCTTTGTTCCGGGCAGGGATTGCCGAGGACAGTGTCGCGCTGGTGATCCTCATATTTGCCGGCGGCGCTCTCTCCCTGGTTTACATGTTGCAAGCGTATCAGCGGCGATTCTGGCAGCCCGATGGGGTGCCTGAGGGAGCGAGCCCTGGAGCGAGTCCGACGCGAGTCCGGGCTGTCGTG
>JBHOQQ010000106.1:0-9076 GCA_042408955.1 Thermomicrobiales bacterium | reverse complement strand
CCGAAGCGGCGGCAGCATCAGCTCCGACCGGCACATCCAATCTGGCGAGGGCATCAGCTCCAGCCATTGGAGAATGCCCGCGGCGGGCATTTCCCGCGGGACGGGACTCGCGAGAATGGCTTCGAAATCTTCCGGCCATTGGTGCAGGTTGAGCGCGTTGCGGGTTGCCGCAAGAATCCGCGTGCCATCCTGCCCCTCCCACCAGACCGCCGGAATAGTCTCCTTCGGCACCTCGGGCGTATGCCACGTCCACTGGAAGAAGAGCGAAGCATAAGAAAAACCGGCACTCATCAGGATTTGCGGTAGCTGTGGGAAGAAGTCGAATTCTTCTTCCCAGAACGTCCGTGGCCAGACACCAAGCAGCCGCCGAACCGCCCGCGCCCCGTAGACGCGCTGCCGCACGTTCGATTCACCGCCGTGGAAGAGCCCGTACGGCTGCCCATAGGAAGCGCCAACGACCTCAATCTGGCCATGCTTCACGGCATCGCGCAGCGCAACGAGTGCTTCAGGAGCCTCGACCGCGAGTTTTTCGTAGCCGATGCCATCGAAGTTGACGTTGCCCTTGACACCGGCCTCGGCGCAAAGGGTGAGCATGTCGCGGACGGACGATGGCAGGACGAAGTAGCCCCATAGCCACTCCATATCGACCCAATGCATATGATTGCCGAAGGTATAGTAGAGTGGCTGGCGGTCAGGCATCGCCCATCTCCTGCATATGCTCGCTCTCCCGTCAATACCCGATGCTGCTCGCGGACACGCCTCATCCCTTGAGCGCTCCCCGTGTCAGGCCAGCCACGATCAAACGCTGGAAGAAAAGCACGAGCAGCAACACTGGGATGATCATCGTCACACTCATCGCGCTTAGCAGATCCCACGGTCGCCCGCCGCCCGCGGTCGGCTGCACCGCAAGCTGCACGAGTCCGACCGACAGCGTCCGCTCCCGCTGTGCAAAGACCAGGGGATACAAGAGTTCATTCCAGGAAATGATGTAGTTGATGATGAACAGCGTCGCCAGCGCCGGCCGCATCATCGGCAGCACGATCTGCCAGAGCACTTGGTAGAGGCGAGCGCCGTCCACAATTGCCGCTTCTTCGATCTCGGACGGAATCTGGCGCAGGAACGGCACGAGGATCCAGACCGTAAATGGCGTGATCAAGCTTGACATTAAGATGATCAGCCCATGATGCGTGTTGATAAGCTTGAGATTCTTGAAGAGCTCGAACAGCGGGACTAATGTGCCAATCTGCGGCAGGGCGATCGATACCACGAAGGCCGCAAAGACGAGATTGGCGCCGCGGAAATTCATGCGTGCCAGAGCGTAGGACGCGAGAAAGGCCACCGCAACAGAGACCGCGCTTGAGCCCAGCGCAAAGATCAGGGAATTGCCGAGGTATTCGAAGAGTGGGATGCTATCAGCCAGCACGCGGTAATTCTCAAGCGTGAAGTTATGGAACCAGTATCGCGGTGGTGTCGTGAAGAGCTCCGTTTTCGGCGTGAACGAGGAGATGACGATCCAGTAAAACGGCAGCAGCACAACAAAGAGAAACGCTCCCAGCAGGACCGCGAACAAGGCGCGGTCGAGCCACTTTGCCGCGACTGGCGAAAGCGCTTTCGCCGTCTTTCGTTCTCCAACGCGCTCGGTCACGACTGCCATCGCCCGGTTTGCTCCTGCGTCGTACGGTGCCGCTCAACCCGGCAGTTGATCACAGCGTCACTTCCACCCGGCGGAAGATGATGAGCATCACCGCGGTCGTCATCGCCACCACGGCAAAGAGGATCATGCTGATCGCCGAGGCATAGCCATAATTCAGACCGGTGAACGCCACTTGATAGATGGAATACGCCAGCACCTGTGTGGCGTAGCCCGGGCCCCCACCGGTCATCGCAAAGATGAGGTCGAAAGCGGCAAGCTGCCAGACCAGCATAAACAGCCCGACGACAACCACCTGAGGCAGAAGCAGCGGGAGGGTAATGCCGAAGAATGATTGCACGCGATTCGCGCCATCCACCCGGCTTGCCTCGATGGTATCCTGTGGAATCGCCTGGAGCGCCGCCAGGAAGACGATCGCGAGAAACGGCGTGCTTTTCCAGACATTGGTGCCAATCACGGCGATGCGAGACGGCCAAAACCGCGTCAACCACGGAACGTTGAGTCCGAACACGCGATCCATGAGGTCGTTGATGATGCCGTATTGGGGATCGAGCATCCAGCGAAAGCCGACTGCCACCACGACCATAGGAATCGCCCAGGGGATCAGGTTGATCGCGCGGGCGATTCCGCGGCCAGTGAACTGCCGGTTGAGCAGCAGCGCCACACCCAAGCCGAGCACGATCTGAAACACGGTGGAGAGCACCACGAAGAGGATCGTAAAGGTGATGCTGCTGCGAATGACGATGTCATCGAACGCGCGCTGGTAGTTGTCCAGACCCACCCACCGCTTCGGTGGGAATGCCGGGTTGTAATCGTAAAACGAGAGCTGGATTGCCTGAATGTAGGGATAGACCGCGGTAAACAGGCGCAACCCGGCCGCGGGCGCCAGCAACGCGATGATCGTCAGCACCCGCTTTGTGCGCCGGCTGAGGCGTGGCGCTAGCCGGGAGAAAACACGGTGCTCACCGGCAGGTGATGCAGTCAGCAACGTCGTCGCTCCTGGTACGGGGTGGCCCTCACCGCAAGCCCCTTTCACCGTTGGAAGAGAAAAGGGCTGGGGTGAGGGCCAGCATTGGGATTCTCATCCTATCCCAGTGCCTTGATCCGCTCCTTCCCTTGCGCTAGTGCCTCGGCCAGCGAAGCTTGCTTCGTTAGGAAGAGGGACGCCACATCATCCACGACCGCCTGCGCCTCGGCAATCTTCGGATGGAACGGGCGCGGCGACGGCACGTTGTTGTCCACGTAAAGTTGCATGTACGGCGCGATACCCGTGTTCCCTAGCGCCTCCATGATCGACTTGCGTGGCGTGGCGAAGAAGCTTTGGCCCTTGGCCAAGATCGGCGCGTTTTCCTTGGAGGTGATGAAGGCGATCAGATCGAGCGCCTCTTCCTTGTTCGGAGCGAACTTCGGCACCGACCAGCCCCAACCTCCCCACCACGACTTCGCGCCAGCGGCCCCAGCCGGCGGCAGAGCGATCTCCGCCTTACCTTCGGCATACCAGGCGGTGTTCCCACGCGCGACATCGAAGAAGAACGGCCACTGGCGCATAAACGCAACGTGATCGTTCATGTATTCGACGTTCTGTTGCTCGTAGTTGATCGAGAGGGCCGTCTCCGGCATGATCTTGTGGGTGTGAATCAGATCGTAGGCGAATTGCAGCGCTTGGCCGGTCGCCTCGTCAAATTCGAAGACGTTGCCACCACTCTGGGCGCAGAGATACGCGGTGTAGACGTACGCCAGGCCCGGCTTGCTGATCGCTTCCAGTGTGCCAAACACCGGTGGAGCGGTGAACTCCTTGCCGATGGAAACGACCTCGTCCCAGGTCTTTGGCGGTTGCAATCCTTTCGCGTCAAACCAATCCTTGCGGTAGAAGGTATAGCCGATAGCGAACTCGTGCGGCACGCGGTACCGCTTGCCTTCGTAGGAATGCCAGGTTTCGATCTGGCTGGCGAAAATCTCCGGGAAATCGTCCCATGTCTCCTGCGGAATTGCGTCGTCAAGCGGCTCTAGCCAGCCCGCCCGCATGAAGGTCGGGCTCGAATCGTCGGCGTCGCTGAACACGTCAACTGGGCTGGTTTCGCTTTGGAACTGCGGGGCGTATTGGGTCACCATCTCCTGGCCAGTGACTGGGCCGCTCTCAAGCTTGACCGTGTTCCCCGTTTTCTCTTCCCACTTGGCAAGGACTGGCTTCATCGCCTCGTGGGCGAACGCCTGAACCGCAAGCGTGATAGTCTTGCCACCCTGGCTACGTTGCCGGATCACTGCCGGTGCCCGCCGCGGCGCCGCGTCCGCCGTGGATGCTAGCGCACCACCCAGCACCGCGCCTGCCGCTGCCGCCCCCGTCCCCTTGATGATCGTGCGCCGTGACACTCGTGGCTCAGTCATCGCTGTACCTCCCATAGACGTGTGTCAAACGGACAACCGTCCCTCAGCCAAACATCTTTCTGTCGCTCTTCCCTCCTTTCTCCTCTGCCCGCGAGCCGGGTGGGGAACAACTCTCTCGCTCGACCAGCACCGGCGGGAGTAGCACCCGACGGGGTGGACGGCCCGGCTCCCGCATACGCTCGAACAGCAACCGGACACTGACGCTGGCAGCTTCCGCAATCGGTTGAGCCACGGTAGTCAGCGCTGGGGTGATCACCTCGCCGATCCAGATGCCATCGAGGCCAATGACGGAGATGTTCTCTGGCACGCGGATTCTTTGCCGCCGCAACGTTTTGATTGCGCCGATCGCCATCAAATCATTCGCGGCAAAGACCGCGGTGAGTCCGGTGTTTCGCCGCAGCAACTCGGCCATGCCGGCCTCACCGCCGCCGACGCGGAAGTCGCCGATCACCACGCACTCGTCGGCAAGTGGGCATCCACCCGCGGCCAGCGCCTGCCGGAACCCCTCGGCGCGCCCGGAGCTCGCCGTCCCCACCCGAGGACCGGCGATATATCCGATCCGCCGATGACCCAGACCAAGCAGATACTCCCCGGCGATCCGACCGGCTGCAACGTCGTCACCAAGCACATGATCCGCGGGAAAATCGGTCAGGACTCCGGGAATGACAACGAGCGGCACGCCCGAATCCAGCACCTTGCGAATCACATCTGGCCGGCTGCTGCCAGAGGCAAGAATCAGCCCATCGACGCGCTTGGCCAGGAGGGCCTCAAGGTAGCGATCTTCCTTCTCTTCCGATTGATCCGAGTTACAGAGGATGACGTTGTAGCCTTCCTGGTAGACGGCATCCTCGATGCCTCGCGCCAGGTCGGCGAAGACCGGATTGGAGTTGTCGGGCACGAGCAGGCCGATCGCGCGGGATTCTTTCCGGCGCAATCCCCGAGCGAGTCCGTTTGGGCGATATCCCAGCGCGCGTGCTGCCGCGATCACCCGCTCCCTGGTCGCAGGATCAACGCGCCGCGTGCCATTGAGCGTGTGACTCACCGTGCCGGGGGAGACTCCCGCACGAGCGGCGACTTCCTTGATCGTCGTCATTTCGCTTGACAAACCATCACGAAATCGTTTTCGCGTCTGACACCGGAGAGTATGCACCACGCTCGCCAGGCTGTCAACTCCCTCGGCCGAGCGGAGCCTGGGAACCGATTCCACGCGAGCGCGGTAGAAGGTGATAAGCATCGCGTTCAGCAGGAGGGCCGGCCTCTGGACGACGAGTCAGCACTCGTTGAGCGAGCGAAACGCGGGGACGGCGACGCTATCGAGGCGCTCGTCTGGCGCTACCAGGACCTTGCCTTTCGTGTCGCGTATGTCATTCTTGGGGATGTCGAGGAAGCGAAAGACGCCACGCAGGTCGGCTTCATCAAAGCGCTCACCGCGCTGCCACGCTTTCGTGCCGGGTCCCCAATCCGGCCGTGGCTGCTGCGCATCGTCGCCAACGAGGCGCGCAATCGCCGGTCGGCCGCGGCACGTCATCTTACGCTGGCGCTTAGCGCCGCGGAGGACCGTCCCTCCGGCGATGCGGCCCCGTCGCCGGAGGAGGCGGCCATTGCGAGCGAGCGGCGGCAATTGCTCCTGGACGCGCTCCAATCGCTCAGCGACGATGATCGCCTGGTGATCGCCTCTCGCTACTTCTTTGATCTCTCGGAAGCAGAGATGGCCGAGGCGCTGGGCGTTGCGCGGGGGACTGTCAAATCGCGGCTCTCGCGCGCTCTGACACGCCTGCGCTGGCAGCTTGAACGATCGCCAGCGCGGGAGTTCACGCATGAATAGCCTGCACCAGCCGCGTTCCTCAATGCCTGACGCGGCGATCGAACAAGAACTCCGCGACCTTGGGGCCTCGATCGCCTGGCCGCCCACGCCCGACCTGGCTCCAAGTGTCCGCGCGCGCTTGCACGCTCCCCGGGCCGTGTTGCCTGGCTGGCGCACACGTTCAATCGTGCTTCGCCGTCCCTTCGCCATCGCAGCCGTCATTCTCCTGGCCCTGGTGGTCGGCATGCTGCTAGCAAGCGGCCTCCGGCACACGGTCGCCGATATCTTGGGTGTGCGAGGCATCCGCATCGTCATCGAGCGCGCTCATCCGACCGTGCCACCCAGCATGGTGCCAGGATCACCGCCCGTGCCGGTAGGCCAGCGCCTCCTCCTTGGTGACCACGTTGATCTCAAGGCTGCACAGCGACTCGCGGGATTTCGCATCCATGCGCCTGCTTCAGATCAACTTGGGCAGCCAGACGAAGTGTACGCGCGCTTGTTGCCAGGCGGCGCCGTGATGATTTCCCTAGTCTATCTGCCGGATGCGCGGCTGCCCGAGACGGCCGAGACCGGTGTTGGCCTCATTCTCATGGAGTTCACCGCCGCGAGCGACACGGGGTACTTGGTCAAGAGCCTGGCGGGCGACGGGAAGCTCTCTGACGTCACCGTCAATGGGCGAGAGGGGTGGTGGATCGAAGGGACGAGCCAACTGATCATGCTTGCGGACCCAACCAGCGGGTGCTGCCCAGGGTCCTGGCGCGCATCGGGCAACATCCTGCTCTGGGAGCAAGGTGGAGTCACGTTCCGGATGGAGTCGGCGTTGCCACCTGATGCCGCAGTTGCCATCGCGAGTTCCGTCACTCCCGTACCACTGCCAGTTTTGGATGCGCCATCGGGCATCGCCGAGGACAATTGAGGCACGCGAGCACAAGGGAGTGCCGCTTTCCCGCGCAGATTCTGAGCAAAGCGATCCTTCTATTCGGGACAGCGCACACGGAGGCAAGTGGAGATGCGAGAAAATGCCTTCACGAGCTCGGCGCGCGGATCCAGGTTCAACCTAAGGTTCGCCTCCCGCTCACTCGTCGTCACAGCGCAACGGCCTTGGCGATGGCTCTCTCGGGATCACTGGAAAAGACGATGTCAAGCTTGTCCACGACATCCTTGGGGAGGACCAAGCTTTGGCTCGAGCGAATCCGGAGAGATGATGCCAGCCCCGCCCTGCTTGGGGACGCTGGCGGTGCGTTCTATGCCGACCAGTACCGCAATGTCGCCTAAACTGGCGCGCCGCCTTTCGGCTACAATCTGTACCATTCTTTTTGCCAGCTTGCTGGATGGTACTCCGAAAGGAAGCACGCCATGACAGATAATCTCATCTGGGTGACGTTCACCGCGGAGCCGGCTCCTCGCTGGCATATCGAGACGCCCGTGTTGCAAGCCGGCCTTGAGATGGCTCCATCAGGGCTTGCGTTACACACCCTAGAAGAGCGAAAGACCCAGCGTTCCTGGCGCTTTGTGCCTCAACCGCTAACGTATCTGTCGTTCGCTGGGCACCCATCACCCCTTGGCTCTTGGAGCCTGCGCGACTGGCACACCCTGGTTGTCGGGGAGGCGCTCTGCCTCGCCATCGATCTCACGTGTGCAACCGATAACTTCACGGTTGCATGGACTGAGCGGATCTGGGTTGCTGCTGACCTTACGGTGTTAAGACGGTGGGGCGAACTGCGAAATGAGGGATCAACACCGATCATCGTTGACCAATTTCATCTTCTTGACCTCACGTTCGAGGTAGACCTTGCCGACGCCACGCTCAAACTCTTCTGGGTTGACGCGTTTGCCGGGCATCGTTGGGATCGTTGGGACCCCGGAGACACGAATTTCGCCTGTCACGTGGTGGAACTTCATCCGAGCGATACTCTACGCTTGGCTGTCGGAGCCTACCAACCGTGCTGCTCCTGGTTGGCGCTCGTGCGAAATCACGAGGCAGGCGCGACGATCGGGCTGGAGTACGACGGCGCGGCAGAAGTGCGTGTGTTCGATGTCGCGCGGACCGCGGGCGGGGAGCGCTGGCGCTCGGCCACTGGAGAGACCAGTGGTGTTCGCCTGGTGGCGGCTCCGGTTGGTCCAATCAACGTGCCTGTCGAACCAGGTGGATCCTGGCAGAGCCCGGCTGCGTTCATTGGCCTTTGCGCACCGGATTGGGACGATGCCGCGCAGGTCTCCCACGCGCTCGTGGAGAAGCACCTCGCCCCACCCTGGCCTGACGAGCAGTTCCCTTACGTGATGTTCAATTCCTGGGGCTTCGGCTGGGAGCTCCGCCCGGAGGATGTGTTGCGGTGCTTGGAAATTGCAGCAGAGATCGGCGTGGAGGTCTTCGTCGCTGACTTTGGATGGGCGAGAGCGGTTGGCGACTGGACGGCGGTGGCACGACGAATGCCGCCCCTGGACGAATTGGCGAGATTAGTTCGGCATCGCGGCATGCTCTTTGGCGCTTGGATGGGCTTTGCTAACGCCGATCCGGACGCGCCGGTGCTCCGTGAGCATCCAGACTGGCGCGCCTTCCCAAATGATTGGGGCAGCTTCGGATCTCGGGCACTGTGCCTCGCTGAGCCAGCGGTCCGCGATTGGGTCGTCGAGGAGATCTGCCGCGTCGTTCACACCTATCAGCTCGATTACCTGGTCCACGACTTCGAGCTGATCACGCCGTGCACGAATCCCACCCATCATCATCCACCGGATTCGGCCGGCTACCATAGCGCAACTGGATTGGGCGAGGTATTGCGCCGGGTGCGCAAGCGTTGCCCGCATTTAATTATCGAAAACTGCCAAGGTGGCGGCCGCATCATGACCTATGCCATGGTGCAGACACATGACACCTCGATCATCAGCGATGGCGCGGTACTGGCCGATGCCCTGGCCCGCCGCCAGGCCCTGTTCGGCGCCACCTATCCCTTCCCGCTGCGGTTCTGTGATAACTACATGGAGGAGCGACCAACGGAATACGCCTGTCACTCCTCGATGATCGGGGGACCTTGGATCCTTATGGATCGGCTGACGGAGTGGCGAGCCGACGAGATCCAGACGGCAAGGCGCGCGATCTCGCTGTACAAGATGGTGCGCACGCTCTTCCGGGGCGGCCAGGTCTACCACCTGAGACGACCGGATGGAGTCAATTGGGACGGCGTTCAGATTCACCAGCCTGCAACTGGCCGAGCCGCTCTTCTCCTATTTCAGCCACC
>JBHOQQ010000105.1:0-9618 GCA_042408955.1 Thermomicrobiales bacterium | reverse complement strand
TGAATACCCCACGCCTCGCCCAGCTCGGGGTTCCCGTGAAGCTCATTCCGAACCAGCTTGGGGTTCCCGTGAAGCTCAATGTCCGGCCGGTCACCGTTCACGACCCCAAGCTCGCCCAGCAGGTCGAGCCGCTTGGCCGGTACAACGTGGACAACCCGGTGGATGGCTTTGTGGAGTTTATCAAGGGCCAGGGGCAGATCGAGGAGGTCAGGCTGGCATGAACACATATGGCTATCTCATCGCCATCTCAATCGGCCCGGTCCAAGACTTCATCGCCGCCAGCCGCAAGACACGCGATCTGTGGTACGGGTCGGAGCTCCTCAGCCGCTGCGCGCAAGCAGCCGCCGACGCCCTGCGCGGAGTCGGCGCCCAGCTCATCTACCCCGCGCTTGCCAATGGCCAGGAGCTGGTCGCCACTCCCAACAAGCTGCTGGCGCTGCTCCCGGCGGGCGATCCGTCACACACTGCCGAACAGGCCGGGCAGGCCGCACGCCAGGTGCTGCTCGATGGGCTCGACCGGCTCAAGCAGAACGGGCGCATCGGCACCCTAGTCAACTGGGACCTGGCCCGGGCGCAAGCCGAGCAGTTCCTCGAGTTCTACGCCGCCTGGGTACCGTACGATCCCGCCAAGCCCGAGACCTATGGAGTCCAGCGCGAGCGGGTCGAGCGACTGCTGGCGGGCCGGAAGGCGCTCCGCGACTTCGCTCCAGCGCCGGACCTGGATGAGTTCTTTTCTCAGCGGAAGCAGGAACGCACGAATGGGCGCATCACCGGTGCCGCCAAAAGCTCGCTCGATCCAAGCCGCGACACAGTGTTCCAGAAGAACGGCCTGCCACTGTCGGCCGGAGATCCGAGCCGCAGCCTCAGCGAGGCTGACCGGAACCGGCTCGGAATTAAGCGCGGAGAGCAGCTCGACGGGGTCTCGCTCCTCAAGCGGCTGGACGAGCGCGTCCGGTTCGTTTCTGTGGCGCGGGTGGCGATGGATCCCTTCATCCGCCGCCTTCACGCAACAGCACCGGGGGAGCTCGAGAATCTGCGCCAGGTCGTCGAAGACGCGCTGCTACCGCTCGGGCTCGCGGAGCGCTTCTCCGCTGGCGCCGGAAGCGGCCTGGAGCATTTCCAGCCGTTTCCATACGACTGCCAGCTCATCTTTGGGCGATTGGAGGTGGAGGAAGCGCTCTCTGACGAGCGGAAGGAAGCTGCCGCTCGCTTCGAGCGCACGATGCGCCAGGCAAAAACGGTAGCCGGCATCACGGGAGAAATTCCCGCATACCTCGCCGTGCTCCACGCGGATGGCGACCAGATGGGCAAAGCGATCAGCGAGCTCACGACGATCGAGCAGCACCGAGCCTTTTCCCAGCGCCTGGCGCGCTTCGCGGACCGGGCACGGAGCGTTGTGACCAAGCACTCCGGCGTGCTGATCTATAGCGGCGGAGATGATGTGCTCGCGTTTCTCCCGCTGGACACGGCGCTCGCCTGCGCCGATGACCTCCGCCACGCGTTCGACCGGATCGTCAACGATCCCAACCCGAGCCAGACGCGAGTCACGCTCTCCGTTGGGCTGGCGATCGCCCACTACGGCGAGCACCTGCAGGAGCTCGTGCAGTGGTCGCGCGATGCGGAGAAAGCAGCCAAAAGCGCAGGCCGCAATACACTAGCGGTCGCGCTGCACACGCGCAGTGGTGGCGGCGAGCCGGTGATAGTCACCGCGTCGTGGGAGAGCAATCCGCTAGACCGCTGGCAGCGGTGGATCACCTGGCACCGGGAGGACCACTTCCCGGATGGCGCCGCCTACGAACTGCGGGAGCTGGCGCGGGAGCTCGCCGAGGCGCGTCGCTCCGGCCTCCTCGACCAGCGGTTCAGCAAGCCCGGCAGGAACGGGCGCGAGGTGAGCCTGGTCGAAGCGGAGGTCGAGCGCATCCTGCTGCGCAAGGAGCCGCGCTCGGGCCGCAATCTCACTCGTGAACAGGTGAATGATCTCTTGGGAGCGCTCGACACGAGCGATACCGAGAAGCTCGTCGCGAGCCTGACCCGCCTCGTCAACGAGCTAATCATCAGCCGCCGGATCGCCACGGCGGTCGAGGTGGCGGACGAGACCCGGCCTGGAGCTGGAGGTGCAAGCAATGGTTGACACGATGGCGACCACACAGAGGTGGGACATCCTGATCCGCCCGCGCGATCCCCTCGTGCTGCGGGATGCGCGCCCCTTCACCCCAGATCCAGGGGCGCGGGCCTTCAGTCTGGAATGGCCCCTGCCCAGCACGATCGCCGGGGCGCTCCGCACGCACATCGGCTCGGTCGCGGGAGTGGACTGGGAAGCCTGGAAGGAGCAGCGGGCGCGCAACGGGCAGCAGCAGGAGCACCCCCTGCAGCGCCTGGAGGTCATCACCGGCCTCCGCGCAGACCGTGCTCCTGAGGATCAAACCTGGCGTGTTGGCGTCCCGGCCCCGGCGGATGCGCTAGCCTATCGCGAAGGCGAGACAGACCCGCTCCGTATCACCCGATTGCGCCCAGTCGCATTCCAGGATGGAGAAGGGTGCAACCTCCCCAGTATTAACGGCGCGCAGCTCTTGCCCATCCTTGCCGGAACGAACCACAAGCCCGTCTCCGCCGGGGCGTTCTGGTCGCTTGAGGCAACGGTGGGCTGGCTGCTCGGCAAGACGGAGCTGCCGCCTGAGGCAGAGCGGTGGATAGGCCTGCCGGATGACACGCGCGTCCATGTTAGCATCGACAAGGAGAAGCTCACCTTCCGCGAAGGCCATCTCTTCGCGACGACGGGCCGCGCCTTCGGCCCGGCGGTGCGCCGGCGCAAGCCCGGCACCCAGCTCCTGGTAGAAGTCCCGGAGACCGCCATCCTCTGCCAGGTGCGTGGCCCCGAGGCCCTGCGCTGGCGACCCGAGCGCGCCTTCGTGCCCATCGGTGGCGAGCGGCGGCAAGCCCGGCTGGAGCCGGAACCAGCTCTTGCGGGCGATCCATGGGTCATGCCCGAAGAGCTGGCGCAGGCGCTCGCCGGCCAGACGCGCTTCCGGTTGCAGCTCGTCACGCCGGCGATCTTCCGCACCGGCTGGCGGCCCGGCTGGCTGACGCCACGCAGGGACAATGATCCGCCGGAGCAACTGCGAGGTCTCGACCTCTCGCTGCGGGCGATGGTCGCCGGGCGCCGCGTTGCTATTAGCGGCTGGGACGTCACCCACCGGTGCGAGAAGCCCCTGCGCTACGCCGTGCCCGCCGGGAGCGTGCTCTTCTTCGAAGCCGCGAGATCACTCACCATCGAGGAAGCGCGGCAGTTGTGGCTGATTCCGATCAGCGATGGAGCCCGCAACCGGCGGGAAGGCTTCGGGCTGGCGCTTCCTGGGCTTTGGAGCGAATGACGGAACACAGAGAAAGGAGCGATTGCCGTGAGTGGACGCATGGTCTTCATTCGGGCGCTCAGCCCGATCCACACGGGAACGGGGCAAGCTGTCGGCGTGATTGACCTGCCTGTCGCACGGGAACGCGTGACCGGCTGGCCGTACCTGCCGGGCTCGACGATCAAGGGCGTGCTGCGGGACGCCTGCGACCCCAATCTCAAGTACGACGATAACACGAAAGATCACGTCTTCTTCCGGGCCTTCGGACCAGAGACCGATCATGCCTCGGACTTTGCTGGGGCACTCGCCTTCTGCGATGGTCACTTGCTCTGCTTCCCGGTGCGCAGCTTCCACGGCACGTTCGCCTGGCTCACCTGCCCGCTGGCGCTCGCTCGCTGGCAGGACGACGCGCGCGCGATCGGAGTGACGATCGGTATTACCGGTGACCTGGATCCTCAAGGGGAGAGCGCGCTGGTCGCGAAAGGCTCCAAGCTCACCGCCAGCGAGAATGGACCAATCTATCTCGAAGAGCTTGATCTGGCTGCGCGCGTTCCTGACGGCGACCCGGTGGGGATGCTGGCCACGAGCATCGGCAAGGCCGTCTTCGCGAGCGATGCCTGGCGCACCCGCTTCCGCGAGCGGCTGGCCATCATCCCGGACGACATCTTTTCTGGCCTGGCCGAGAGCGCGACCGAAATCGCCGCTCGCATCCGGCTCAGTGATGACAGCAAGACGGTCGCCAAAGGCGCGCTCTGGTATGAAGAGGCCGTCCCGCCGCAGGCGATCTTCGCCTGTCCAGTGCTTGTTGAGGACCGGCTCGTGCGTAGCGACAATGGAGACATCTGGAAACTCATCGAAGACGCGATTGCGCAGCCGCTGCAGATCGGCGGCAATGCCAGTGTCGGCCGCGGGCTGGTCAGCCTGCGGGTCTGGACGGGAGAGGAGGCGCGCGCATGAACCGGCAACAGCAAGACCTGGACCGGGCACTCAAGCACGTCCAGGAGGTGATCACCGAATCGAAGGAGGCGCGGGAGATCTACGGCGGACTGTGCCATACCTTTCCGGTGCTCGTGCGCACGAACGGGCTCTGCCAAACGCTGGCCTTCTTCCACGAGAAGAAGAGCGGCGGAGACGGGCGCGCCAAGGCCTATCAGCATATGTGGCAGCACATTGCCGAGACGCTCGGCAAGCAGCCAGATACCTTGCTGAACGATGTCCGGGCAATGAACAGCGTCGAGTACCTGCGCGCCTCCCGGCGCCTCGTTGAAGCCTGGGTCTATTACAAGCGCTTCGCCGTCTCGATCCTGGGTGTCACGCCTGGAGACCAGGACCGCGAGTGAGGCATTACTGGACAGGCCGCGGCTCGCTGGGGCGAGCGCTCCCCGTGGGCCGGCAGGAAAGGAGCGATGACGATGGCTGAAGCGCGAGGGCGGCAGCTCAGCAGGCACGAGGCGCTCGCGTTGCGCCACAACCAGTGGGAGGCGTACACCATCCGCGGGCAAGCAGACAATCCGGGGCTAGTGCTGGAGCGCTACCAGCCCGTGTCCCGCGGCTCGGCGGAGCAGGCGGAGCCCTACAGCACCTTCCTTAAAGAGGTCTGCGACCTCTCGCCGCCGGGCATCTACGCCGAGGCGTACGAGGAATGGAAGGCGGCCGTGCTGGGGATGCCCGGCGTGCGGGCACGCGAGTTCGAGACACGCGGGCGGGTCATCGTCGGGCTGGGCGCTGAGAGCGTGCGTGAGACCGGTATCACCCTGCTGCACCTGTATGGAGCGCCGGTGCTGCCTGGGTCTGCCCTGAAGGGGCTGGCGCGGCGCTATCTCACTCGCCGTGGTGAAGCGCGCTCCGAGGATGAGCTGGAGGAGATCGCCACCGTGATGTTCGGCCGGGGAGCCGGAAAGCCAGTACTCGGCAAGAGGCGGTCCCAGCGGGAGAACGGGGAGGAGATCGACGCCGCGGCGGCGTATCTGACCTACTTTGATGCCTGGTACGTGCCCGGCTCGGCGCCGCGTGACAAGCCGCTGCGACGCGATATCATCACCGTCCACCACCCGCGCTACTATCGCAGCCAGGGCAAGCCGAGCGGGGAAGACACGCTGCCACCCGTGCCGTGGGACTTGGACGATCCGAACCCGGTCGCGTTCATCTCGGCGCGCGGGCGCTTCCTGGTCGCGGTGCTCGGGCCGGATGCGGAGGGGCAGTGGGCGGAGCAGGCGCTGATGGTGCTGGAACGGGCGCTGGCTGATTGGGGCATCGGTGCCAAGACGTCCAGCGGTTACGGGCGGCTCGTGCCGGTGGGCGACCGGATGCCGCTCTCGCCGGAGAAGGCGGCTGCGCAGAGCCTTGCGAACACGTTCGTGGCGGAGATCACGGCTCTGAGTGTTGCCGAAATCCCCGAGCAGGAGCTCAAAGCCCGGCTGAAGGACTACGCGACGAACAGGCTGAACGAGATTCAGGACGAGGCCGACAAGACGCGCGTCCGCCGCGCTGTGTTCGAGAAAGTTCGTGAGGCCGGCAAGCTGCAGCCGTGGAAAGGGGAGCACTGGTTCAACCGGCTCGCATCCTTGATTGGGGAGAAGCTGACATGAGAGGAGAGGGGCGAGCGTGATCATTGTCAATTTCAGTCACCCGCTGACGCCCGAGCAGCAGGAGCGCATCGAAGAGCTGGCGGGTCAGCCGGTGGAACGGGTGATTGATGTGCCGGCGCAGTTCGACGAGGAGGTGCCCTTTGCCGAGCAAGTGCCGCCGCTGGTTACGGCGGCCGGGTTGACGCCAGAGGAGTGGCAAACCCTGCCGATCCTGGTCAACCTCCCGTCCTACGCGCCGATCGTCGCGACGTTGCTCGCGTATCTGCATGGTCTGCTCGGCTATTTCCCCTCTGCGCTCCGCATCAGGCCCGAGCGCCGGGGAGGGATGACGGTCTTTACCGTTGCCGAGATATTGTCCCTTCAGGAGGTGCGTGATCACGCTAGGGGCGCGCGCCTGACGCCACGGGGCTGATGCGCATGGACACCGCCTGGTCAGAGTTCACGTCGGCCCTCGGCACCATCACGGGTCTGTTGGACACCTTTGCGTTTGTGGCGTGGATGGTGGCGGGCTATGAGCTGTGGATGCGCAAGCGGGAATACCAGCGGCGGCTCGGCTTTGTCCGGTCCCAACAGGGCGGGCGTCCGGTGGCGATGGCGGTTGGGCTCGGCGGGAGCATCCGGGGGCAGGTCGAAGCCTATTTGCGTGATGCAGGTAAGCCGATGGAGGTCATCGAAATTGCGCGCGAGGGCACCTTGCACTTGGCCGACTATCCCGGGGTGCTCGAGGAGATCATGGACCGGAAGGCGGAGCTGACCAGCGCGGGGATCACGGAGCTGCATTTCTTCTATAAGGGGCCGGTGACGCTTGCTGCGGCCGCGGGAGCGATCTTCAACAACTGGGTGCCGGTGACGGCCTATAACCTCTGCCGCGACCCAGACACCGGCGGGAATACCTACTGCGCGGATGTCGTGTTGTGCCGGGAGACGACCGTCGGTGTGCCGAAGCAGCCGCGCCGCGGCGCTCCCGGCCCATAGCACGGAACGAGGAGACGCGGATGATCTGAGACCTGGAGGGAAGAAGCCATGGCACGCTGGATGGTAACGCTCGTTGGGGAGCAGCGTATGCCCGTGTATGCTCCCTTGCGACAACCAGAGCTGCGTCCCGACCATCTCCTCTTGGTGTCCTCGCAGGACACGAAAGGCGCGGCGGACGACGTTGAGCGAGCAGCCGCTGACCTCAATCCACTACCGCGCATCGAACACTTGCTTGTCCCTGCCTATGGCCTTGAGGAGGCGATGGAACGCATGCGAAGCCGGATAGACGCTATTCCGGCGGCAGACAGCGTGATCTTCAATCTCACAGGTGGCACGAAGATCATGACGCTCGCCGCCACCGAGCTTGCTCGCCTGCGCAACGACGAGATGATTTACGTTCAATCGGAGCATCAGTTCTGCTACCAACGCTTTCGGTATACAGACGACCGCCTTCAGCAGATAGAGAGCAGATCGAACCTCGCTCCAGTAACGCTGCATGAGTACTTGCGCCTTCACGTGGGGACGTACCAGCAGGGCGATCCGCGAGATCCCCTCGAAGAAGCCGTCGCCGACGTACTGAAGGGAAGCAGCCAAATCGACGAGCTCATGACGAGCCTGCGTCCAGGAGCGCAAGGGGCGCTGGAAGTCGACTTTTTCTTTCGAGTCGGTGCCACCTTCGGCGTAGCGGAAGCGAAACAAAGCGCAGCCAAGAGTGGTATTGACCAGATCCAGGCTGTTGCCGATCCACGCTATCTTGGCACCTATCTCAAGAAATTCCTCATCTCTGCGCGGCCACTGGAAGTCAACAATGCTGATCTAGCCAAAGCATACCGGATCAAGGTAATCGAGCTGCCGAGCTTTCGAGAACACGGTGCGTTGAGCGACGATGACCGGGCGAAGCTTGTGGACACCATCGTCGCGGAAATGCAACCGCGCAAGAGATAGGCGCGTCCTGCCGGATTTGGCGCCTCACCACGCCACGAGCGATGAGCACAGCCGCGCTGCCAGCCGCACCCGGTCCCGCCGAGCCGCCCTGGCTGACCCTCCCCGCGCTGCGAGCGGCCTGGAAGGTGGTCAAGGAAAACAGGGGCGTGGCCGGCGGTGATGGTGTCACCATCGCGCGCTTCGGTCTCCAGCTCGATGCTCACCTCCTGGCGCTCCAGGACGAGGTCCGCAAGGGGACCTACTCGCCCGGTCCGGCCCGCCAAACCCGGCTGCGCATGGGCAACAAATGGCGCCAGATCACCGTGTTGCCCGTTCGCGACCGGGTGCTGCAACGGGCGGTGCTCGATTACCTGGAGCCGCGGCTCGATCCCCTGTTCCTTGCCCGCTCCTATGGCTACCGCCCCGGACGCTCCATCCACCACGCGGTGGCGCACATCATCCGGCTGCGCGACCAGGGCTACACCTGGGTGGTGGACGCGGATATCGCCGATTGCTTCGGCAGCCTGGACCACGACTACCTGCTCACGTTCATCGCCAAGGCGGTGCCCGAGCCGGAACTGCGCGATCTCCTCCGGCGGTGGATCATCCAACCAGGGAACGGGCGGCAAGCGGGACAGGCGCGCGGGATTCCGCTCGGGGCGCCGGTCTCTCCGCTGCTGTGCAATCTCTCCCTGCACCGGCTCGACTGTGCGCTGCGGCGGCGCGGCCTGGCCAGCGTGCGGTACGCGGATGACTTCGTGATCCTGTGCCGGAACGAGGTCCAGGCAGCGCTGGCGCTGCAGAAGACCGCGGCGATTCTGCAAGGGCTGCGCCTGGCGCTCCGCGAGGAGAAGACGCGGATCGTCTCCTTCGATGAGGGATTCGACTTTCTTGGGGTGCGGTTCGAAGGGGATGACTACACCTATACCTTTGAAGGGAAGCGCATCCGCGTGGATGAGTTGCCACCGGCGGCGATCTGGTACTACGCCGAGGGCTACGTCTGCGCGCGCGGCGCCATGCGCCTGCCGCGCGGATCAAACGACGATGGCGGGCGGCAGATCCGGGCGCGGTCCATCAAGGTCTTCCGCGGTGGCACGGCAGCGAGGGCAGAGGGTGTAGAACGCGATGCGGTCAGTACTCGGGCGAGCAAGCCGCCGGACGCGTGCTTTCAGGCGGGTGATCTGTGCTGGGCGCAGCTCGCACTCGAAGACACTCTCCTGAACCGGGGCGCCGAAGCCCAGCAACAAGGAGTGCATCCGGGCGCGCCGCCGGTCATCACTAATATCGTAGGCGACAACGAGGAATACCGTCTCAGGCTCGGGATTTCGGGGACGTGCCTGCGTGGCGCGCGCCGTCATGATGCTTCCTCCAGGCAGTGCAACACGTGCTGTTCACCTGAGCCTCCTCGCCCACTTCCAGGAACGGAGCTCGCTGCCAGGGGTGCGCTACCAGTGGTTGTGCATCGTCGTTGAGCGAAGAGGCGAAGCCATGCGACACGGTGACCCACCTCCCGCCCTGTGCGGAATCGGGTTCGCGCCGGGTAGCAGCGGCACAGGTCTCGTAACCCCTGCGCGCCAAGGCGGCGTGTTTCGCAGCACCCATCGTCAGGTGAGGTGAGGGCTGCGCTCAAATCCCCGTGGCATACCAGCCACGATACGACCCCCTCGAGTTCGAGGGCGAGGACTGCTCGCTTCCCCTTGCCGAGAAATCGCGCTTGTGAGAAGCTTCACAACGGTCGTTGACGGAACGCTGTGCCCAGCATACAATCAATACAGCTTCGG
>JBHOQQ010000104.1:0-33954 GCA_042408955.1 Thermomicrobiales bacterium | reverse complement strand
GTACCGGTGGGGATCATTGCGCGGCGCGATCTGTTGAAATTGTTGTTGCCGCCGGAGGAGGTCCCCGTCGAGGAGAACTCCGCCCAAGGAGGAAACCGAAGTGAGGAACCGAGCTCGCGCGAAACGGCGTGAAGGTGTTTCTCGTTGTGGTAGCAACGACGGATGGCCGTCGCCTAGGCGACCGAGTACCAGAGAGGAGCGCATCATGCTGAGGCGGTGGATCGGTACGCGTCATTCACTGATGACGGGTGTGTCGGTTTTGGTGATTGCAGCGTTGGCATGGATGCTGACGATGGGAAGTGCCAGCGCTCAGGAGACGACGCCAGGGCCAGCCGCTGGCGCGGCAACCGTCAGTGTTACGGGGCATGGCGCTGTGCAAGTGAATCCGGATCTCGCGACCGTGACGCTCGGCGTCGATGTTGTCCGGCCCACGCTCCCCGATGCCTTGATGGAATCCAACAGACAGATGGAATCGGTGCTTTCGGCCATCAAGGCTGCCGGCGTTGCCGAGGAGGACATTCAGACCACGAGCTTCTACGTGAATGTCTTTCGCAACTACGATCCTTCTGGGCAGCCGGGAGAGATCACCGGGTTTCAGGTTTCCAACCAGGTCCTGGTGATCGTGCGCGACCTCGATAAGCTGAACACGATTTTGGGAGACGCTGTGGCGGCCGGCGCAAACTCCATTTACGGCATCGGCTTTGCGGTGGCTGATCCAACCGCGGCGGCGAGCCAAGCGCGAAAGCGTGCTGTGGAGGATGCACGCGCTCGCGCCGAAGAGCTCGCGACAGCGAATGGAATGTCGCTTGGCCGTGTGGTGACCGTGACAGAGGTAGCAGCCCCTTACGGTCCTCCCGTCACCATGGAAGGCGCCGCTGGCAAAGGCGCGGGATATGCTCCCCCGATTCAAACGGGCATGGTTGAAGTGACCGTGGACGTTCAGGTGACCTACGAGCTGGTGTCCTAATCGCTGACGGAGTCCCGACCGGGTCTGAGGACGCCTTGCATCGCCTTCAGGCCCGGTACGCTTGGATCAGCGGCGAACCGCGGGGCGCTCCGGTACACTGGGATGGACGAAACGGGGTTGACAAAGGAGCCATCCGTGGAAGATGAAATCATCGGCTTGCGACGGGAGCTGGGAGAGCGAGAGATCGAGGAGTGTGATGTCTGTGGCCGTCCCGTGCCCAAGGATGAGCTGAAGCTCGTGCCGGTCGAGCGGGGCATGGGGGAGCCCGAGGAAGTGCTGCATATGTGCAGCGAGTGCGTGGAGGCCATGGAAGCGGAGGAGCTCCCGGTCGAAGCGGAACTCACGCCGGAGCTGGCGGAGGGAGAGGAGTGAGCGGTCATCGCGGGCTACGCATCGTGCTCGCGACGGATGGCTCGGCAGATGCTGCGGCCGCCACATCGGTGATCAGCGCGCTAGCGCTGCGGCCTGAGGATGAGATCATCGTCATTGCCGTCGTGCCGCCGATGCCGGTTCTCGGCGCGGAGCTTGAGCCGCCTCACGGCAAGCCAGCGCCGTCGTTGAGCGACGCTGCTCACCTGATCGTTGAGGAGACCGTAGCTCAGCTTCGCCAGCGGGGGATGACCGCGCGGCCGGAGATGCGGATCGGCAACCCGGCTGAGGAAATTCTCGTCTGTGCTGAAGAAACTCATGCCGATCTCATCGCGCTGGGCGCGAAGGGCGTGGGCAAGGTGCGCCGATTCCTCCTGGGATCAGTTGCTCAGCGGGTCGCCCGTTACGCAACGTGCTCAGTGCTCGCGGCTCGCGAGCCAGGGATGTTGCGCTCGATGCTGGTGGCGACGGATTGCTCGCCCCACGCGGAAGCCGCAGTCACTGCGCTGCTTTCTCTGCCACTCCCGCAAGGGCTCACTGCAACCGCCGTGACAGTGGTGTCGCCAGAATCAGGTAGCGAGGAGGCGGCACGCGCCTGTGCGCAGTCTGTGGCGGAGCGCCTTCGCCAGAACGGATTGATGGCAACTTGGGAGACCGCCTCTGGAAACGAAGTCGTGACGATCCTGAGCCTGGCGGAAGCGAAACAGAGCGATCTCATCGTCTTAGGTGCTGGACAACGTGCTGCTGACGGTGAGCCAATTCTTGGAAGCATCGCCTTTGGTGTGCTCGATGGCGCCTCGTGCTCGGTGTTTCTTGGCCGGCGAGCGCACTGAGAGATGTTAGGGGGCTAGGGGTTAGGGGCTGGGGGCTTGGGAGGGGTCAGGAGTCGGGGGTCAGGGGTCGGTGTAGGCTAGGGGAGATGTGAGCTTCGAGCTTTGAGCTATTGAGCTCTCAGCCGTCAGCTATCAGGTGTCAGCAG
Organism: Thermomicrobiales bacterium; assembly: GCA_042408955.1. Lineage (GTDB taxonomy): Bacteria > Chloroflexota > Chloroflexia > Thermomicrobiales > UBA6265 > CALGSZ01. The sequence goes on along the minus strand of JBHOQQ010000104.1, from coordinate 31,639 downwards.
GTGTAGGGGCGCGATTCATCGCGCCCGGTCAGAAATCGTTGGGGTGTGACGCAGCGCGCTCAGCCCTTGTGCGCCGGGGCGTGCGGATACCCGACGCCTAACGGGCGATGTCGGCTATCGCGCGGGCCTAAAGTCTCCTCCCTTGACCTGCTCGCAACAAGGCTCACCTCCCGCTGCGCTCGAGACACGATTCGCCACGCAGGGAAGCCTGTCAAGGGGGCGAGACCCGTCATTCCTCGGCTTCGCTTCGGAATGACGTGGGGCTGCGCTTGGAATGCCAGGATGGTGGCTGCTGCACCCTCCCGCCTTCCCACCGGTGAGCGTCACCCGCGGGGTGCCGGGCGGGGCAGTGGGGGGGCGCACCCGCAGGCAGGTCCTGAGCCCCATCACCCGGGGACCGCGGCGTGCGGAGATGGCTTGAACCGCGGCGGATGCCGCGGGGTGAGCGACCGGGACCGAACGGGACATTCACGCGTCAATGAGGAGATACAGGTCGGGCAGCCGTCATGCGGTGTTCGTCTCTCGCTCCCGATGACCCGAGCGCTCAGGTGACGACGGACGGGCAGCGACCGGGAGAGCCGCCAAGCACGCTTGCTGTCCCTCCGGCGAATCGAGCGAGCAGCCGGGGAAGGGATCGAGCGCTTGGCCGGGTTCTTCCGGCTGGAGCGTCACGTGGGCGATGCCGAACCGCTCACGCAGGAGCGTCGTCAGGTCGAAAAGCGTCTCATGCCAGTCGCGCTCACCGGTTACCTCAACGTGCGCGCTCATGGCAATCAGGCCTGAGGCCACCGTCCAAATGTGCAAGTCATGAATGCCGCGGACGCCGGGAACGGCTACCATCGCGGCCCGGACCGCGTTCGCGTCGATGGTTTTTGGCGTGGCTTCGAGGAGGATATCCACCGACTCACGCAGGAGGCGAAAGGAGCTCCAGAGAATCAGCACGCCGATGGCGACCGAGAGCACCGGATCTGCGAGGTACCATCCCCAGAGGAGCATGAGGAGAGCGGCCGTGATGGCGGCGACCGAGCCGAGCAAATCACCAAGGACATGGAGCAGTGCGCCGCGGATGTTCAGGTTGTGCGTGTGGGCACCGCCGCGCATGAGCACCCAAGCAGAGGCGGCATTAGCGGCCAGCCCGGCGACAGCGACGGCGAGCATCACGCCGCTCTCAATGCGCGGCGGGTTGTCAAGGCGATCATACGCTTCCCAAACGATCGAGAACGAGATAGCCACGAGCGCCGCGGCGTTGATCAGGGCGGCCAACACCTCGGCGCGTAGATATCCGAATGAGCGCTCCGGGGTAGCCGGACGGCCAGCCAGCCAGATGGCGAAGAGGGAGAGGGAGAGCGCGGCAACGTCGGTTCCCATGTGGGCAGCATCGGCGAGGAGGGCAAGCGAACCGGTCACGATCCCGCCGATAACCTCGGCAACGAGGAAGGCACTGGTGATTGCAAGCGCGATGATGAGCGGGCGACTGCTCACGCGCTCGCCGGGATGGTGTGCACCATGGGGAGCATGGTCGTGGCTTGGTCCGGCGTGATCGTTCATCATGCTGATAATGGTAACAATCGAAGTGCCTCCTGCCGGATCGCGCTCAGTCTCTCTACCGTCCTACGTCCCAGACCGCACGCTCGCCACGATCGCTCCACGCAGTAGTACACTCCCATCGAAATTCGATGGTACGGCGGGGAGCGAGACTCAATCACCGCCGCTGGGGAGACTGAGACACAAGCATGACGGAACCAGGCGCAACGATCGGACAGGGGAGCACGAAGGCGTGGGGCGGTCGCTTTGCTGTCGCTCCAGACGCACGCTCGGAGGCGTTTACCGCATCCATTGGCTTTGATAACCGTATGGTGCGGGAAGATATTCGCGGCTCGGTCGCGCATGTGCGGATGCTCGGGCGCCAGCGCATCATTGATCCGGCCGAGGCCGAGGCTATCGAGCGAGGCTTGTGGCGCATCTGGGAAGAAGTTGAGGAAGGGACCTTCACCTACTCGGTCGCGGACGAAGATATCCACACCGCGGTCGAGCGCCGGCTGCGCGAGTTGATCGGCCCTGTCCAGGGCAAGCTCCACACCGCTCGATCCCGCAATGATCAGGTTGTCACCGATCTCCGGCTCTGGACCAAGGGCGCGATCATCTCCCTGGCATCCGGGGTGATCGAGCTAGCGCAGGCGCTCCTGGACGTTGCTTCCGAGCACATGGATACCGTCATGCCTGGCTATACCCATACCCAGCGAGCGCAGCCGGTTCTGCTGGCACATCACCTGCTGGCGTATGTCGCGATGCTGGAGCGCGATCTCGACCGCCTGCAGGACGCCTACCGCCGTCTGGACCGGCTGCCGCTCGGCTCTGGCGCTCTTGCCGGAGTCACCTATCCAATCAATCGCGAGGCGGTGGCGGCTGACCTTGGCTTTGCTGGCATCACCACCAACAGCCTAGATGCCGTGTCAGACCGGGACTTCGTCCTGGACGTTCTGTATGCCTGCTCGATGATCGCGCTCCATCTCTCGCGACTGAGCGAGGAGCTGGTGTACTGGTCGTCCGGCGAGTTCCGCTTCGTGGAGTTCTCCGACGCCTTCGCGACCGGTAGCTCGATCATGCCGCAGAAGAAGAATCCGGATGTGGCCGAGCTGACACGTGGCAAGACCGGACGCGTCTTCGGCCATCTCCTGGGGACGCTCACCGTCGTCAAAGGGCTGCCGCTTGCCTACAACAGCGACCTTCAGGAGGACAAAGAAGCGCTCTTTGATACGGTCGATACGATGCTCGCGGTGCTTAGCGTGGTGCCACCTGCCATCCGCACCCTTCGCTTCAACCGGGAGCGGCTTGCCGAGGCCGCGATCGCCGATTTTACGCTGGCAACCGACGCTGCCGATCTCCTCGCGCGCAACGGCGTGCCGTTCCGTGAAGCGCACGAGATCGTCGGTCGCCTGGTCCGCCGGTGCATCGAGGACGGCATCACCTTTGCCGATCTGACCGACGAAGAATGGGCGGCTGTCCATCCCGTCTTTGCCACACAGCGGCCGCCGCTCACCGCTCTGGAGAGCGTGGCTGCGCGTGATGTGCCGGGTGGCACCGCGCCACAGCGCGTGGCCGACGCGCACGCCATGGCAACCAGCGTGATTGCGCAAGCGCGTGCATGGGTCGAGGCACGCCGCGACGCACTCGCGCGGCTTATGACGCCGCCAGTGCCCGCGGCGGAGGCCGCTTCGCCGGCGGCGAGCGCCGGATCGGGATGATCAGGATATGCTCGACGCGCATGCCGTTCCTGCTTCCCAGGGTCTGGGAGCCACGCCGCCATCGCTGCCTGGGCTACGCGTGCAATGGGCACGGACGCCTGAAGATCTGACCGCGATCGTTGAGATCAGGCGGCGCGTCTTTTGCGAGGAGCAAGGCATCGTTGACGGCCGCGTCACCGACGCCGATGACCGGTCCAGCCTCCACGCGATGGCGGTCGTCCCGGAGGGGGTAATTGGCGCTGGACGCCTCACTCCACCGGGCCGTGGCCGCGCAGAGGCCCAAATTGCCTGGGTTGCGACCTTGCCAGGCTACCGCGGTCACGGCGTTGGCACGGCGGTCATGCAAGCGCTCTTGGCCGCCGCCGATGCTGCGAACTACTCGGTTGTGGTCCTCAGCGCGCAGGTTCATGCCCTGCACTTTTACGAGCGGCTTGGCTTTGTCCCGTATGGAAACCGCTTTCAGGTGCGCGGCATCGAGCACCAGATGATGGCGCGGCGCCGGCCAGCCGTCGAAGCTACACGGCATCCACGCCCTTAGCGGGGAAGCCACGCTCTTGCCAGCGCTGGTATTTCCAGATCGCGATCGCCCGGCGCACCTCGCGAAGTCCGCGCTGATCCATGTTGGAGAGCGACAAGAGCGCCGCGTCCGGTGCACGGTCCACTTCGTCAATCGTGCGATAGCCATGCCGCACGAGGACGTGCAACACTCGTGGAGAAATTGCCAAGCAACTTACTGGCGGCCGCAGCCGCCGGCAGATTGCCCCCCATCCGGCTTCAAGGAGACTGATCATCAGCACCGGCAGACCAATGACGAGTCCGGTGACCGCCAGCCAGCCCACGGAAAGCATCACGGTCGTGCCGATCGCCTCACCAAATGCCCAGGGCGCGGAGATCGTCATTGCGCAGACAGTAACCAGAGCGGTCGAGCGCCGGATCGGGTTGATGGCGAACGGGTCAGCAAGGTAGCTCACACTGACGTCTGAGCGACAGCCCGGCCAGCCGTGGGTAGATCGAATGCGTGTGCGGGATCTCGGGTAAGGCACGCGTTTCACGGGACATTCCTGGCTCGCGTGGCGATGTGCAGTCGAGCTCGCGGCACCACAGGCAGAGAGATTGCCGCTGAGCGAGGACCGACTATACCGGCGCTCCGGCGCACCCGCAAGTCCAGCACGCGCCGTTTCGCACCCTTGACGAGTGTACGTACACCGTGGTATCCAAACGAGTGCCTCGTTGTCACCCCGTCGCTGGCTCACCTTCCCGCATCGCTCGGCAGGACTTCGCCCCGCACGGAACACCGGCGGAGGGAAAACATGCGGAAGGCAGGACCTGGCCGATCTCAGGGACGAGTCGCGCGACATCACCGCTGGCTGGGGAGCCTAAGCCTGGCATTGATCCTGAGCGCCACGATGAGTGCTTCCCTATCAGCCGCGCCTGGCCCCGCGCGACTTGTCCAGCAGCCGCTGGCGGTTGCGCTCGGTAAGGGCACGTACGACATCACCGCATCGGTCTTTGGCACACCAGCCGACGGCTTAGTCGGCAGGCAAACATCCAGCGGGCACACCGTCCAGCGATTTGACCGCCTGGCGGCGCTCCCCGCGTGCACCGAATCGTCCTGTCCGTGGGTGCCGCTTGGCACGGGTCCCGATGGTGAGTGGGGGCCACAAACCGCATGCGCCGAGGATGATGGCCTCTGCTGGGTCGAGATCACGAGTCACGACACCGGACGCTGCACCGTCGCCCCCGTGCTCGATCGTGGACCGCTCTTCGTGCGAGACAACTGGTGGGCCGCGCGAGAGGATCGCACCTATCCCTACCAGCGCGGCCTTCCCGCAGCCGAGGTGGCGCGAGACGGTGGTGATCTCGGGTTTGGGCCGGGCATCAGCGACCGCGGCTATGACATTGCCAATACCTACGATTACGCGGCCGCGATCGATCTCGCAGCAGGAACGTGGGCCGATCTTGGGCTCGACTGGACCCGAGGCGTGGCCGATGTGCGCGTGCGCCTGCTCTGGCAAGCGGGCATCAGCCACGATGCCGCGTGCGATGGCGAAGCGTACGGCAACGCCACCACGACCGACGATCTCAATCTGCGGGCAGAGCCGAGCATGACAGCACCAGTCATCACTGTCATGCCTGCCGCCAGCCGGGTTGGCATCACTGGCGGGCGCAACGGCCGGTTTTATCCCGTGGTCTATCCCGGCTTCGCCGGTGGTTGGGCTTCAGCAGACTATCTCCTCCCCGACGGGGATGGCGAGCACGGGCCAGCAGCCGTCGTCACGGAAGCACTCAATCTGCGCTCTGGCCCCAGCACCGCCGACGACATTCTCACCGTCATGCCCGCCGGCGCGCTCGTCGTGCTGACCGGTAAGCAAAGCAACGGCTTTTTGTCCGTGATTTACGGCACTCAGGATGGCTGGGCTTACGAAGCGTATCTGGATACCGGCAACGCCGCGCCCGGTCAGACAGGGAGCACCCTGACGGTTGCTCGCACCGCGGATTGGCTCAATCTCCGGTCTGGCCCAAGTCTTGAGGCATCGGTCCTTGCCGTGATGCCGCCGAATGCGCAGGTAACGCTCACCGGTGACGAGCGGAACGGCTTCGCGGGCGTTGTGTATCGGGGAACCCAAGGCTGGGCCTACGCGAGCTTTCTCCTCCGCTCCGCGCGGGTGCGGGAAGATCTGAATTTCCGTGCCGGCCCAAGCACATCGGATGACATTCTGGCGGTGATGCCCGCTGGCGCAGTCGTGACCCTGGCCGGTGAAGAGGAAAATGGCTTCGCGCGCGTGATCTATCGTGGCCAGAGCGGCTGGGCCTTTGCCGCCTACCTTGAGGAGCGCTAGCTGCTCGCCGCCCGCTTCAAGGGGTCCATGCGCCGTTGCCGCGCGATTGCCCGCTCCACGACTTCTCGCTCCGGTGGCGTCAGGGTTGCGAGCGCATCATACGGATCAGGGAGCGCGGCCGCCGCGATTGCAACTTCGTCGCCCGTAGCGAGCGCCTCACGGACACGCGCCCGGTGCGCAGCCCGGCGCACCTCTCGTTCTAGCGCCTCGAAGTCCAAGTTGGGCCCAAGATACGGTGTCCTTCCACCGTACGCCTCCCGCGCCGCCGGCAGGAGACGCGCCAAGCGGGCGTAGTCGGGCGGTTGCAGCGTGGCCGCCCGGCGGATGGCCGCTGTCAAGCTGAGCCGGTCGATGACCCCGCGCACTGCCTGCCAGTCGAGTTGGTCGGGCAACGTTGCGCCAGCAGCCTCAAGCTCGTTGAGAGCATCGACAATCGCAATGTCATCGCCGCTCTGCATTGCCGCTTCAAGCCGCTCGACGGCACGATGCTGCACCGCCAGGCGCGCGATGCGCTCCCGCTCGATGCGCGTCAGCCGTAAGTCGGCGCCCTCAGGAATCGCCTCCAGCGCAGCTTGCAATCCCGCGACATCACGCGCACGCAACGCCTGTCGTACCTTGGTAAGCCAGTCTAGGCGCTGCTGCGCCAACGCGACCCGCGCCCGCTCGGTTGCGGAAAGCGCGCCTGGATCGGCAAACGCTTCTGCATCGAAGGCTTGGACAATTTCCCGGTCATCGTCGCTGGCAAGCGCCCGCTGCAGGAAGGGCCGGCGAAGCGCTCGCTTGACCGCCCGCAGCGTTTCAGGCGGAAGTGGCTCTAGCAGGTCCAATTGCCCTGCAATGGCAAGCTCGGCGAGCGCCTCCTCGTCCTGGCGTTCGAGCGCATTCGTCAAAGCCTGACGCACAGCAAGGCGACGGCGAGCCGCCCTGGCAGCACGCCGTGCGGCGGTGCCGACCGCCACCCCCCATTCCTCCGCCTCCTTGACGGCAGCAACGATCGCCGCATCGTCTCCCCGCTCGATCGCACCTGCGATCGCGGCGTTCAACAATTTCGCGACGACCTCGGTCGCCTGCGCGGCATAGGGCGCGGCCGCGGGGTGCCCGCGCACTTGTGGCCAGATTGCGCCTACTGTCGCGGCATCGCCAGAAGCCAGTGCTTCCTTGAGCTGCTCCAAAAGCTGCGCCCGCCACTGCTCCGTTTCAACCAATGGCCTTGTGGGCATGGGCGCGGCACGCGGCACCTCCCGGTTCGGCGTCGCTCGCTCGCCGAGAGAGCGACCGGCCCCCCGCTCAAAAGGCTGCCAGGAGTCCCGGCGTGAGCGTCGCCGCTCGATCTCCGCCATCCGGGTGCCGAATTCGCGGACGACCTCTGGATCGTCCTGCAGGCCGCTGCTGTACCAGTATGCCCTCGCCCCCTCCTCATCGCCGGCTAGGAGGAGACTGTTGAGGCGGGTCAGCCGCTGCTGGCGCTCCCGCGGATCGAGCCGGCTCATGGGACGAGGCACCGGCACCGTCCGTGCCACGTGCACGGCCGCGGCGACTGCTTCGAGGAACGGCGGAACATCCACCGGCTTGACACGGCACGCTTCGCGCAGGATCCCGATGAGCGCCTGAACTTCCGGCTCGTCGAGCGCACGAAGCTTGCCAAAGAGCACCGAGGCATCCGGGTTGGCAAGGTCCTTCGGAGAAAAGAGCAGCACCCCGCCAAGTTTGCTCGGCGGATCACCGTGGGCTTCCCGCAAATCCGGCCAGACGGCCAAGATGCGCAGCGTGGTGTAGATAACCAGCGCGGCGAAGTCATCGCGGCGCTCGGGTGCGGCCACTCCTCCCCAAGGATGGCGATAGCCTGGTGTCGCCTCAACGTTCGGCGGCGGCGGGCTACCTGGCCACGTTGCGGTGTCGTAATCAACGAGCGCGAGGCCCTCGGTTGGCCGCACCAGCACGTTATCCCCGGTCAGGTTGCCATGCGCGAAACCGGCGTGCGCGAGCGTTTCCATCATGGAGAGCCAAGCGGCCGCCAGAGCCCCAAGGTAGGCCCGATCACCCATCCGGCTGCCCCGGTCCACGGCCGCGATCAGGGTCGGCCCCATAACCCATTCCATCGCTACGATCGGCAAATGCACGGAGCGAAGATCGGCTGCCGGGAACACCAAGCCATCAGGCACGTAGGTCAAATGCGGCACGATTGGCGAATGCGGTGCCTTGCGCAGGCGGCGCAGCGCATCGCCTGCCAATCCGCGATACCGATCACCAACCGACGGATCAAGCGAATCGGCCAGGAAGCAGCGCAGCGCGAGCACGCGCCCGGTCGGCTGGCGAAGCTGGTAGATCACCGCATCGGTTCCGACCACCCGCCAGGGCTGGGTGTTCCCGGCCATCGCGATCGTGCCGCCCCCGAGCCGGTTGACCGCGGGGACCATCCGGCCGGGGCGTAACATGGCGTCATCGAGAAGCGTTAGAGTAGGCATGGGTGCATAAGGTCCCGATTCGTTGTTTCAACTGACCGGACGGGTACCGGCAGCCCTACGGCAATGGTACAGTGTGACTGCGCACTCGCGAAGCCGTCAAAGGTCCCGGGTGCCGCAACCGAGAGACGGGGATCAGGCGCCACACCCCGCCGAAACGCGCTCAGGGCAGCTTGAGCACCCAGCAGCAGGGTGGTCCGGCCGCTGTCCCCAGGTTCGCACGAAAGACGCCGTCCGGAAAGGCGGATGCCCTTGGTTCACATCGGCAAGCGCACGAGGTCAGAAAAGAGCACACTCCCGCCATTCCGCTCTCCCGCCCAAGGTTCGGGCGCTGGCCAGGGCACCACGGCCACGCTACCGCCCTTGGCAAATGGCGCGCCTCCTCACCGGGTCGGCAGCCATGACGAACTCGTGCGCGACCTTGAGGGCATGGCTGCCTCGCTTGGCGAGGTGGATCCACGCGCCGCCGAGCGTCTCAACGATCTTGCCCGGTCGCTCGGTACCGATGAGGGGCGGCTACGCTGGGCAGACGTGGACCTGCGCCGGGCCTTCAACACCGAGAAGTTGGCCTTGGCCTATGCCATCCGGCGCGAGGGCGGCTACGTTCCACCCAGTGTCGATAAGGCAGACAAGATACGCAACGTGCTCGTTCTGCTTCCCATCTTCCTGACGTGGGCAGCACTGTCCGAAGCATCGAAAGCCTACGAGCGCTACATTGCGAGCAATCCGGAAGCCGTCCGCGAGCCGTTCTTGCTGCTGTGGCAAAAGGGCTTCGGTGGAGAAGCGGGCATTCTCTCCCCCACCTTTTCAACTGTCGCCATCATTGACGCGCTTATCATCGCAACCATCATCGGCCTAACGTTCTACTCGCACGGCCGGCGCGAGGAGCGTGAGGAGGCCATCCAGCGGACGGCGAATCAGTTTCAGACCGATCTGGACAACGTCCTTGCCGAGGCGACAATTGCGCTCGCGCCCGACCGTGCGGGTCGCCCGGCGATGCTCGCGCGGAGCGTCGAATTGCTGGCGCAACGGTTCGAGCACAATAGCCAGGAACTCCTCACCCGGCTGAAAGTCGAGCACGATCGCCTTGAGGCGATTGCCGCCCGGCGTGAGAAGGAGTTCGCGGACTTTGGCGTCTTTGCGTCAGGCATGCGGGCCGGCGCAGAGGAAACGCACCGGCTTCTCCTCGATCTGCGGCAGGTTTCGACCGGGCTGCAACAGGCGCTGGAAGATCTGACCAGCGAGGTGAGCCTGGCCGGCGATCAACAACGTTCGCTACATTCGGCCATTTCATCCCTGGAGCGCCTGGTTGCCACGAACATTCAAAGCGACCATGCCGTCGTCCGCCAGCTTACGGAAGCAGCCACGGCGCTGACCGACGCGGCGGACAAAGCGCTTGCCGGCGCTGAGGCCGCGGCGCAGGCCGGCCGCGTCGCCACCGAAGCCGTACGTGGCATTGCCGAGATGTCGTCGGCTCTGGCAGCAGGGCAGGCCCGGCTGGAGCATGCCCTGGCCACAGAAACGGAAGCGAACGCGCGGCTAGCCGAGTCCCTGCGCGGCGGGATGAATGGCGTTGCCTCGTCGACGAAAGCGTTGACCGATATCTCCTCTGGCTTGGCATCCTTGCGCGAGGAGTTCGCGCGTATCAGCGAGCTTACCCAGGAGCAATCCATCACCCTGTCTCGCCTCCTGACCGAGCAGAGCGCCATCGCCTCTGGGCTGTCTCAGGTCGCGCGCGATCTGAGCGCCGTGGGCATTGCCACCTCACAGCGGCAACGCGAAATCAACGAGGAAGTGGCGACGCTTATCCGACGGCTCGATCACCTCGCCAGCGTCCTTAGCCACGCCTCCGGGACACCGAGCACAAATCATCTGCCGCCTGCCCCAGCGGCTCCCGCGCCGAGCAGCGTCCGCAATATCCTGCCCAACGCCCCGGATTTGCTCTCCGAGCCTGGTGAGCCCCCCGCAACCCGGCGAGACCGCGGGCTATGGCCACGGCGGGAGTAGACACGCGATCATGGTGGCCAAGGTTCACAGCGTCCCATCTAGGCAACGGTCGAGCGTGAGCCTCCGTGCCCGGCGCGTGGTGATGCATCAGGTGAGGATCCGATCGTGACCGTTATCTGGCTTGCGCGGCGCCGTCGAGGACAGGACATGGTGACGATGGGCGGGTGGCTCTTTGCCGACCTGCTCCTCGGCTTGGCAATGGTCTTCCTGATGGCGAACACGCTGGGCTCGCCGCCACCGACGCCGACCCCGACCGCGACACCGAACCTCCTGGCGACGAGCGAGGCGGCGCGACGGTCGGATGCCGCCGCGGCAGCCGCCACCGCCACCGCGCAAGCCCTCGCGCTCGCCGCCGCCCAGGCAACCGCGACCGCGGCCGATCAGGAGCAAGCGGCGACGCTGGAAGCAGCGCGGCAAACTGCCGCCGCGCGGGCGACACTCGACGCCCTGGCCGCCGCCCAGGCAACCGCGACCGCGAACGCCCTCGCCACTCGCGCCGCCATGTCCGCCGAAGAGCGTGCAACAGCCGATGCGCTCGCCACCGAGCAAGCGCTCGCTGCGCAAGCGACGATGGCCGCCTTTGCCACCCAAATCGCCAGCAGCCAGGAAAACATTGATGAGATCACGCGCCAGCTTGCCACGGCGGCCGCGCAAGCCACCGCCGACGCGGCTGCGGCGCAGGCAACCATCACGGCGTTGCAGACGCAGGCAGCGCTCGTCGAGAAGATCGCCACCGAAAACGCCGAGACGGGGAAGAACGCGCTGGCGACAGCCAACGCCCAGGCGACGCAGCTTGCCGAGATCGCGGCCATCGCAACGAGGAACGCAGAAACCGGCGCCAACGCACTGGCAACAGCGGAAGCGGCGTTGCGCGCGGCTCAAGCAACGGTCGAAGCGTTGCAGGCGTTGCAATCGCAGAGCGACACCGAGGTGCAGACGGCCCAGGCTGAGGCCGCAGCCATGCAGGCGACGGTCAATGCCCTCGGTACGGCGCAAGCCATTGCTGCCGCCACGGCCACTGTGCTGGCCGATGAGGCCGCCTCGGGCTATATCAACCCGGAGCGCAAGATCCGGCTCAGCATCTCGGTTGACGCGCAAGGGCTCATCAACGGCGATCCGGACGCCCGCCAGGCGGCGATTGCCGAGTTGCGCCGGGTGCTGGCGCCCTATCAGGACTGCTCCGCAGGGCTGGTGCTGACCTTTGGGTGGAGTGCCGATCTGCAGGTTGGCCTGGCCGTGTCCGACAGGATCAACACAATTTTGAAGGAAGCGTTTCCCGAGCAATTCGGGGAGGCGGCCGTCGAGAACTTCGCGAACCTTCGTGACCCCGCGGGCACTGTCGATCTTGACATCTACTTCTACCGTGGCTGCGCCGCTGCCCAAAGCGGCTAGCCCCTATAAAGCCTCACGCTCGGTGCTGACGTCCTGCTCCCGCGCTTTGCTCTGAACAAGGCTCAGCCCAATACACCGGCTTCAGCCGGTGCTTCTCGAAGGGTGGCCGATCAACGCCTTCGCAGAAGGAAGTTGTGTGGTGCTGCGCGGGGCTGCGAAGCAGTGCGCTAGCCCGCCTGACGCTCGCCGCTCAAACCCCCAAGGCGCGCCGTGCTTCTTCGATCCAGCGGTCGACGTGCTCCCCGCCTATTGCTTCCGGTACGCCCTGGTTGAGGATGTAGAGCGCCACGGCCAGACTGGCCACCAGTCCCAGGAACCAGCTTAGGGCATTCAAGAAAAATCCCAAGACGCGGAACAACAGCAGCACGAGGATCTGGACGACGACACCAGCAACGATAGCCGCCACGAGCGTGTTCGCGTCCCGTGGCCGTAGAACCTCCCAGAGTCGCTCCAGATCGTCGCCGCTCAAGCCGTCCCTCCAGCGCGCGTGCCATGACCGTCCCCGCTCAGGGCGTCAAGGGATACATCTCCGCGCTGTTCATGAACTCAATCGTCTGTTCGAGATTCACGATTCCCGCATCAGAACCAAGCCCCGTGATCACGAGCGCCGAGGCGGCAGTGCCCAGGCGGCCCGCGCGCTCCACATCCCAGCCGAGCGACAGCCCCACGATGAAGCCAGCGCAATAGGCATCACCGCACCCTGTGGAATCTACCACAGGCACCTTATATGCTGGAATGCGGATCTCGCCGTCCCGCGTCGCTATGCTGCTTCCCTCGGCTCCCATCTTGAACACCGTGTGCTTGACGCCCCGGTCGAGGAAGAAGCGAATGACATCCTGCCGGTCGTGCAAGCCGCTGATCATCCGGGCTTCTTCCAAGCCTGGCATGAAGAAATCGATATACGGCAGGCACGGCTCGATCACCGGCAGCAGGTCGGGCCGGTCAATCGCGATGAGATCGAGCGTCGTCGTGACGCCATGCTCCTTCGCAAATCGAAGCACCTCGCGTGTCGGCTCACCATCGAGCTTGGGCATGAGATACGTTCCACCGAAGTGCAGGAAATCTGCCTGCTTGATGGCGTCGAAGTTCACGTCGTCAATGGTTAGCTCGGCATTGGCGCCCAAGACATGAAGCGCTGGCCGCTCTCCATTCGGACGGATCGGCAGCATCGTTGCAGACGTCTGCACTCCGTCTTTGCGGACGAGGTTGCTCGTGTCGATGCCATAGCGCCCCATCGTATCGACGATGAAATCACCCGCGGCATCTTTCCCAATCGCACCCATGGCAATCACCCGCGCGCCGAGCTTGGCCAGGTCTACGCTCGTTCCGGCCGCAGTTCCAGCGACGGTGAGCCGGATCTCCTCGATGAGATCAACGTGCTGGCCGGGTGGAATACGCGTCACCGGCCGTCCCAAAACGTCCAGGATATGAATCCCCAGGCTGACTACCGTTGCCGTCATGCGTTGCTCCTCTGCTCCGCCGGGCATCCCATACGACCCGGCTCCCATGAGCGCGTATCGTCATTCGCCGTGCATAACGCCTGGCGCGGTGCCATGGCACGTGGGCTGGGACCGCACCCGCGGCCTCGCTTGCTCAGCAGCGCGCAACACAGCCAGGAACCCCTCGACGGTCCACGCTGCTCGACCGACAAACAAGCCGTCAATCTCGGGTAAGGATGCGAACTCGGCGCAATTGTGCTGATCGACGCTACCCCCGTACAGGATCGGCACCGACCGCGCTGGCGGACCGAGCATGTGCTCCAGAACCTCACGCGCATGCCGAACCATCGCTAAGACGTCCTGCGGCGAGGCCGGAATACCCCCATCACCGATCGACCAGACCGGCTCATACGCCACCAGCAAGTGCGATAACCACGCGGGCGGCAAATCGCGCAAGCCAACTTTGATCTGACGCGAGATCGTCTCCGGCCCAACGTCGTTATCGCGTTCTTCGATCGTCTCACCCACGCACAGGAGGATCCGCAAGCCATGCTCGGCGGCAGCGCGCACCTTCATACGGATTTGCCGGTTCGACTCGCTAAATAGCCGCCGCCGCTCGGCATGACCAAGCAGGACGAGATCAACACCAATCGCTTTGAGCATGACCGGCGAGATCTCACCGGTGTAGGCGCCGCTTGGCGCCCAGTGCACATTCTGCGCGCCAATCCAGAGCGCGGTTCCCCGAGCGGCAGCCGCGGCCATCGTCAGCGAGGTATACGGCGGGCAAACAAACAGGCACGCGGCCGACGGCTCGGCCGTCAACCCGGCCAAAATGCCCCGCACAAACCGGACAGTCTCGTCCGGCGTCTGGTGCATCTTGAGATTCGTCCCGAAGTAGAATGGCCGTCCGGTGTCCGTCACGCTTCGCCCATTGCGCTTACCAAAAAGTCAGGATACGCTGGATGCTTCGTGAACTCTGGCAACTTCCAGTGCCGGTATCGCCTCTCCTCGCCGAGCTGAAGTCTTTGCTCCCTCTCCGCACTCAGGACACGGCTCAGTCAAGCAAGCTGGTTGAAGCTGCTCATGCTTCCTTGCGTAGTGCCGCATGCAGCCCTATGAGGGGCTCGATCCATGCGGCGCCATCGCTTGCACGTCGCACAGGGGTCGGCGCCTCGCTCGGCCATGGATTGATCCGGGCTAGCTTCCACGTGCGACAACCCGAGCATCGGGCGTAGCAGGCGCCGAGGCGTGCGCGCTGCCGCGCGGGGAAAGGCTCGCCCGCCGACCATGCGCATCGAAGAGCACCAGGTGCTCCAGCGGCAACTCGACCCAGACTGTTTCGCCAAGCGCTGTTCCGATGCTCGGCGGGACCTTTGCTTTGAGTGTGTGGCCATCATGCTGCAACGCGAGCAAGTATTGCCGGCCGATCGTGATCGTCTTACGCAGGAGGCGAACCTGCACCGCGTTGCCGGCGGGAGCGGACCGCACGACGACATGCTCAGGCCGTATGCCCGCCGTTACCGGCCCGGCTTCTCCCGTTCCGCGCAAGGGGACTTGGGAGGCAAAGAACGGCGCTTCCAGGGCCAAGCCATCCCTGGAATAGACCACGCGAGCGGAGATGAAGTTCATGCCAGGATTGCCAAGGAACCATCCAGCAAAGACATCCTCTGGATGGTTGTAGAGCTCTCGCGGCTCGGCGCATTGCACGATCTTGCCCTCTTGCATCAGCGCGATGCGATCCGCAAGCGTCATCGCTTCAGTTTGATCGTGCGTGACGTAGATGATGGTCTGGCGGAGCTGGCGCGTGAGTTCCTTGAACGAGCGCTTGAGCTGGAGCTTGGCCTGTGCATCAACATTGGTGATCGGCTCGTCAAACAGGATGATGCGTGGCTGCCGCGCCACCGCTCTGGCAACCGCAACCTTCTGCCGCGTGCCGTTGTCGAGCTGCGTGATGTCTTTTTCCAAGCTCTCTTCCAGACCGAGGATCTGGACAACGGTATCGATGCGACGGCGGCGCTCCTCCGCGGAAAGCTTTTGCGACAGCAACGGCAGCTCGATATTCCGCCGCACGCTGATGCCTCGGTAGACGACCGGATACTGGAAGACCATGCCAATATCCCGCGCCGACGGCTTCAGACGCGTCACGCGCTGGCCGCCGAAGTAGACCTCTCCGCGCGTCGGCGTCTCCAAGCCCGCGATGATGCGCATCAGCGTTGTCTTTCCGCAGCCGGACGGCCCCAGCAAGCAGGTGACTTCCGACTCCGGGAAGACGAACGAGACGTCATCCAACGCCACCACCGGACCAAAGGTTTTCGTTAGGCCCTCAACGCGGATTTCCGACATATTCCGCCGCGACTCCCTGGCCCACCCGCTGTCCTTCCGGGGAGAAGACCACCAGTGCCGATGGGTCCATTGCAATGGTCACTCGCTCGGGGATCGCCCCCTCGATCATATCGTGCCGGACGACGGTCATCAGTGTGACACCATTGACCTCAAGGTAGACGATCTCCTCTCCGCCAAGGTCCTCACGCAACAGCACCCGCGCCGGCATGTGCAGCGCGGCGCCATTGACCAGACCGGCGGGCACGATCTGAATACTCTCCGGCCGAATGCTGACGGTGACCGCCCCAGGCAAGAGCCGCTCTGGACTGGCCGATGCCGGCTGAACAACCACCTGGCACACGCTCGTCCGGCAGACGAGGTGGCCATGACGCTCGGAAAGCTCGCCAGGCAGAAAATTCGCTTGCGGGAAGCCTAGTAATCGCATCGTTTCGGCGCGGCCCGGCGCATCGTAAAGGCGTTCGGGTGGTCCGAATTCGACGATCGTGCCAGTATCGAGCACGGCAATCGTGTCCGCCAGTGTCAGAGCTTCGATGGCGTCCGACGTGGTATAGAGAAACGTTGCTTTCCACTCCTGCTGAAGACCTTTGAGATCATCCACCAACTGTTCGCGCAGCTTGAAATCCAATCCCGCCAGCGGGTCATCGAGCACGTACACATCCGTCTGCTTGGCAATCCCCCGCGCGATGGCCACCCGTTGCTTTTGGCCACCGGAAAGCTGGTCGGGCCGCTTACCCAGCAGATCGGTGATTTTGAGCATCTCCGCCGCGTGGCGCACCACCGGCTCGATCTCGCGCTCTGGCGCACCGGCGAGGCGCAAGGGATAGGCGATGTTCTCGCGAACAGTCAGGTGGGGGTAGAGGGCAAACGACTGCGGCACGTAGCCGATGTTGCGCTGCGCCGCGGGCACACGGGTGACTACCTGGCCGCGCAAGCTGATATCACCGGCCGATGGGGTTTCCAATCCCATGAGAAGGCGCATCAGCACGGTCTTCCCTGACGCTGGCGGCCCGAAGATGACGAGAAAATCACCAGCGCGCACGGACAAATTGACGTCGTGGAGCACGGCGGTTGTGCCGTATCGCTTGGCTATGCCACGGAATTCGACGATCGAGTTTGGGTTTGACATGGAACATTGCGCCTCGTGTGCTCGCTAGAGCGCCTTCCCGTTCAAATGCGCCTGCTGTTCACCACCGGCACGGGCTGCCACGCGCAGCGCCGAAGCATTCGTCACCGGGTGGCGACGACCGGCGCGCCCCGGCGTGGCTAGACACGCTAGCCACCGCGGCTGGCAGCGATCAGCGTTGGCGCCAGCACGATTCCCAGCGCAAAGACACCAGCAACAATCAGCCAGGTCAGCACCAGGAGCTTGAGCGATCGCCAGAACCCAGCACTCGGTGGGATATTGCCGAACGCGATCTGCAAGAACGCCGCGATCACCAGGACCGGCAACCCAATCTGATAGAGCGGCTTGCTTGCCTGCTGCGCAATCAGCGCCAGCGCGGCCACCATCACCACAATGAGGATGCCTTGCACGCGCGCCGCGAAGGGAAGGCGGCGCGGTGCCGACACAGCAGTTCGCTGTTCTGTTTGCGTGATCATTTGCTCACGTCCTCATCGCACGCTGCCCGTTTGACCGGCGCTACACCTCGCCACGCACGGTGCCGAAGGTCATACCGACGAGCAGGTATTTTTGGAACAAGAAGATCGCGACGATCGGTGGCAGCATGTAAATCAACGACAGCGACGCGATGAACGACCAGTCGACGCTGCCCCCTTGATTGACACCGGTCGCCAGCAGCACCGGGATCATCGTCGTGCCCTTCCCTCCCAGCAGATAGTTGAACAGGAACTCGTTCCAGACAAAGATCAGGTTGAAGATGGCCGCGGCGACGAGTCCGGGCTTCACCTGCGGGAGAACGACGCGGAAAATGACGTGCAGGCGGGAGCCGCCGTTGACCAGCGCCGTCTCATCAAAGCGCACAGAGACACCATCAATAAAGCCCTTCAGAATCCAGAGGGAAAACGGAATGCAGAACATGGCATAGAAGAGCAGCATGCCATGAAACGTCTTATTCCAGCCAAAAGCGTTGTACATCATGAAAACTGGCACCACGACCGCCGCTGCGGGCACCATCCGCACCGAAAGCAAGAGGAACATCATAAAATTGGTGCCGCGCGGCTTGAAGCGAGAGAACGAGTATGCTGCCAAAAAGGCCACGACAATCGCGATCACCACTGCGCCGATGGAGAGGATGAAGCTCATCCGGAAATATTCCCAAAAGTTAGGGCGGTTGATCGCGTCGCGGATGTTGGCAAGGGTTGGGGTGAAGATCCACTTCGGTGGCCAGCGAACGAGGATCCCCTCAGACTTGAACGCTGCCAGGAATATCCACAGCACGGGCAAGAAGAACGCGATGGCGACGAGCCAAAGGATGAGGTGATACAGCGCCTGGCCGATGTTGCGATCCGCGCCATGGTGTCGAGTCGTCATCGCAGTGCCGCCCTCGTCTCGCGATAATTCAGCACGTAGAGATAAATTGAGGTAAACGCGATCGCAACGAGCAAGGCGATCACCGCCATTGCCGAGGCGTTCCCCATCTGAAATGCTTCAAAGCCCTGACGGTAGAGCGTCACCCCGACCAGCTCCGTCCGGTTGCCCGGTCCGCCCCGCGTCATGAGATAGATCAGATCCGTTGTCTTGAACGCATCAATGGTTCGGAGGAGAATCCCGAGCATCAGGATGAATTTGCCGTGTGGCAGGACGATATACCAGAGACGCTTGAGCCAAGGCAACCGGTCAACCTCGGCCGCCTCAAGTTCTGCCTTTGGCACCGAGCCCAAAGCCGCCAGGGTCATGAGGATCATAAACGGTGTCCACATCCAGACATCGACGGCGATTAGGGCAAAAAAGGCGAGATTCTTGTCACCGAGGAAATCGTACGGCTTCCCAAATATCAGCTTCACATAGTAGTTGAGCACGCCAAACGTCGGGTCATAGATCAGCCGGTAGAAGGTGCCGACAGCTACAGGAGGGAGAATCATTGGCGTGAACAGCAGCGTCAGTGCCAGGCGGCGGCCGGGCATCCGGGCACTACCCCAGAACAAGAGTCCCAAGACGATCCCCAAGGCGGTGGCCAAGCCGACACTGCAGACCATGAAGATCAGCGTCCGGCTCAGCACACCCCAGTAGACGCTGCTTTCCCAGAGGCGTCGGAAATTCTCCAGGCCGACATACTGCTCGGGTTGAGAAGAGGTGAGCTTGAAGCGATAAAAGCTGACACCCACAAGCCAAAGCAAGGGGATGATGTTCCAGACGAGGAAGAACACGAGGATTGGCAGGACGAGCACGATAGGAAAAGCGCGGCTTTCCTCCAGCGCCCGCCAGCGGCTGAGTCGCGGCTGAGCCACGACCATCCGCTGCGTTCCGGCGACGGCTTCAAAGCGAGTGCCAATCTGTGCCATCCGCGCGCACCTTCTCGTCCGGAATTATCTCACTTGCGTCACCCGCTTGGCCGCGTGGTCATGCGGGTGGCGCCATCGGCCTACCGTGGTCTGGCTGGGCGCGATCAACCACGCCCAGCCAGGTTGAATACGTGCACCAGCTAGCCGAGACTGACGTCCGCGCAGGCATCGGACGGCTCGATGCTAGTCCGGCCACCATCGTAGAGGATGCGCTGTTGCTCGCAAGCGGCATACTTCAGCGCGTCCATCGGATTGTCCTCGATGTCGGTGACGTAGGCGCTGAACGCCTCTTGTTGAACGGCCAGCATCTCCGAGTAATTCGGATCGTGCCAGAAGTCGCGGGAATTACCCTCCAGCATGTAGCGATAGGCGCGGAAGTGCGGCTGAAGCGTATCGAAGTCCGGCCGGCTGAGGGTAGCCTTATCGGTCGGGTTGCCGCCACGGCGCGCGAACTCCGCCTGGGTCTCCGGCTTGTACCACCACTTCATGAAGTCGATGGCCACCTGCATGTGATCCGCGTCGTTGAACGCATTGATCACCCACGGCTGACCGCCCAAGGTGTAGATGCGCTTGAGGGAGCCGTCAGGCTGCTTGAATCCAGGTGGCACCGTGATCAGGACCATGTCCCGGCGGATCGGCTTGCTCGGATCGGCCGGTTGATCCGGGTTATTCATATCAATGTTGAGCATCTGGAAGCCGAGCGCCGACCATTGCCAGCACGTGGCCAACTTGCCAGCGGTGAAGGCATCGACCTCCTCAGCGATGCCATAGTTGGTGACGCCGTCCGGGCCGTACTTGACGAAGTCCTTGCAGCGAGCGAGACCCGCGGCATTGACCTCCGAATCGAGCACGCCCTCGACTTTGTAAGAGCCGAGCTCGCCCTCCCAAATCTCCCCACCGTTCGAGAACATGAAGGGATAGCAGTAGCAAGAGATGAAGTCGTACACCTTGGAGTACTGAAGGGAGGTTCCGTATAACCCCTGATCAGGCCGGTGGAAGAATTTGACGATCCGCTCGAAGCGATCGATGTCCACCTGCTCCCAATCCTCGAAGGTCTGTGGCAGGTCCTCACCGTTGTTCGCTGCCTTGTAGGCCTCGCGCTCGTCCGGGTTCGTGAACAGATCTTGCCGGACATAGAGAGCGATCGTGTCACCTTCCTGCGGGAAGCCCCAGAGCTGGTCGCTACCATCGGGGTAGACACGGTAGGCCTGCTGAGCGGTCTCGACGAACTCGATATCCAGCTCCGGGTTTTGGGCGATCACGTCGTTGAGCTTGAGGATCCAACCTGGCTCCGCGAGCGCGCCGAGCCACTGGCTGTCGGAGATGATGATGTTGTATTGCGCAGATTTCGTCGAGAGCGAAGCGGCTGCTTTCTGGAAAAGTTGGTCAAACGGTGACTCTTCGAAGGAGAAGTTCACGTCGTAGCCGTAGGTCTCCTTGGCGAACGGCTTAAACCCCTCCATTGCCAGCGTCACGCCGAGTTGGCTGGGCGGCCAACCAGCGATACCGAGGATCGTCATGTCGATCGTCTTGCCAGCGAGCGGGCTTTGCTGGCGGGCGGCAACGCGCGGTGCGCGCCGGGCGGTGAGCAACCCTGCCAGCGCGGTGGAGCTCAACCCGAGGGCAATGCCCCGTTTGAGCGCCGCACGGCGGCTCAGGCGCCCCTCTATCACGTCACGTAAGAGCTGCATGTGAGCACGCGAGAGATCCCCTTGCTTATGCTCGTGTTCCCGCATTCTCGGCTCCTTTCCAGCCTACGACCTGACGCCGGCATGACACTTGCCGCTCTACCACGCACCCGTTCGTCCCACGGATGACGGGAGAAGCCCTCCTGAATGAATTACCCGGAAACCTGCACCTTGTTCATCGTTCCACTCGGAGGCATCGCCCCCGTCCATTCGTGGACCGATCTTAAGACAAGGTTCTGGCCATGTCGAAGCCCATCACACGATGCGCGTGATAATCACATCATAAACTCTCACGATCCGGGATGGCAAGCGCTTGGGCGTTGACGCAGAACGTGCAGTCGCAGGTCGCCGTCGCCCTTGTTCACGAAGCCTGCTCCACGATCACGTGCTCCTGAGTCCGCAAATGGACTCGCCGTGACGCATGAGCTAGGGCATCCTCACGTGCCTTGACGCCGACAGGGGAGGCAAACGCCGCTTCAAGTGCGGCAACATCGTCGAACCAGAGCTCAAAGACGCCGTCGAACTCGCCCTCAGGCTGATCTGGCGGTACCACGTTGACACGATACTGCCGGATACCAGGCATTTGTCGTCCGATCGGTGCGTGATCTTCCACTGCCCACCGGGCAAAATCCTCCCGGCTCATCCCTTCGGCACGCTTCATCAGCGAGATGAGCTTGATCATCGCTAGTCCATCCCTTCCCCGTTATGCTCTCCGCCAAACCTTCAGTCCGCTGCCAGCGCTCGCCGACCTTCCCGCTCCACGAGGGCGCGCAGCACCTTTTCTGGCGTCACCGGCAAATCGGTGATCCAAACGCCGATCGCGTCGTGGATGGCGTTGACGATCGCAGGGATCGGCGAGTTTGCGGTCATCTCGCCGACGCCCTTGACGCCAAACGGGCCGTTGCTCGATGGGTACTCCAGCACGGCGCTGGCGATTTCGGGCAGGTCCATCGTGGTCGGCAACACGTAATCGGCGAAGCTGCGCGCCTGGGGGCTCAGCGCGGGATAGGCCGGATAGACCGTCTCCATCAGGGCATGGCTCATGCCCATCACCGCCCCGCCGATGATTTGTCCCTCGACCATCGCCGGATTGATCTGCCGGCCTACCTCGTAGGCGCTGGCCAGCCGCAGCACCGTCACCTCCCCGGTCTCTGTATCGACCTCGACATCGGCGACGGTCGTCGCGTGGGCGACCGTCGAGTCCGGGTCACAGGCGCCCGTCTCCGGGTCGACGCTGCTCTTTGGCTTCAGGTAGATTCCGCGGCCGGAGATCGTGCGGCCGTATTTGAAGTGCGCGGCCAGCGCCGCGTCGAAGACGGAGAGCGTGCGGTCGGGCACGCCGCGGACCGAAATCACCCCATCCGAAATATCCAAGTCGTCCGGCGAGGCTTCGAGTTCCTCCGCTGCCACCTCGAGCAACGCGCGACGCGCCTCCTGCGCGGCCATGATCACCGCATTGCCGACCCGGTGCGTGCCGCGGCTCGCGAACGTTCCCATGCAGTGCGGGGCCGAATCGGTATCCCCGGTGTCGACGACGACCGATTCGAGCGGCACGCCGAGCGTCTCGGCGGCGATCTGCTGGATGACCGTCTTCAGCCCCTGCCCGAGATCGGTGCTGGAGAGCTTGACGGAGAAGCCGCCGGTTGGCTGGCAGAAGACGAGCGCCTGGGTGGGGTCGCCCCCGAGATTCATGCCGGTTGGATAGCTGACGGACGCGATTCCGCGTCCACGTACCTTGGCCATCTTGTCCTCTCACAGTCGAGCCGAGAGATTCCGCCCGTTGTTCCCGCACCTAGGCCGTCGCCCGCTGCGCGGTAGCGAACCCACCAGCGTCGTTGGAGTGCATGCGCTCGAGGTCCGGTGGGAGCTGATGCCCGACGAGCCTGGCGGCGGCCTGTAGTGTCTCGATCAGCGTTGCGTCCTCCATGACCTTGCCGAACGGGCGCAGATCCCCGTTGCGATAAGCATTTCGCAGCCGGACCTCCCACGGATCCATCCCAATCGCCTCGGCGATCCGGTCCATCTGCACCTCGACCGCGAAGCTCGCCTCCGTCACGCCGAAGCCGCGCATCGCCGACGACGGCTGGCGATTCGTGTAGACGCAATAGACGTCGACCCAAACATTCGGGATGGTGTAGGGCCCGACGACGTTGACCATGTGCTTCATTGCGCCATACGGGGAGTGCCGGTGGTAGGCGCCGGCATCCTGGAGGGAGCGCACCTTGCGGGCGACGATCCGGCCATCGCGCATCACGCCGTCCGTGATCTCGATCTTGCAGGCGGCGCGGGTTGAGGAGCAGCGAAACTCCTCTTCTCGCGTCCAGCGCCACTTCACCGGACGACCCGTCTTGAGCGCAGCAATGCAGGTGATCGGCTCAGTCAGCACGTCCACCTTGCCACCGAAGCCGCCGCCGACGGTGCCACCGATCATCCGGATGCGGTTGCTGGGGACCTTGAGGATGATCGCCGTGTTATCGAGCGTGAAGTAGAGTGCCTGCGTGTTCGTGTGGACCGTCAGCCGGCCATCCGGCTCCGGCTTGGCCACGCAGACATGCGTCTCGATCGGCGCGTGCTCGATCGGGGAGAGCTGGTACGTTCCCGTCACAATCTCGTCTGCTTCGGCGAAGCCGCGCTCGACATCGCCGAAGCGGATCTGGCAATGATCCTTGCCGTCATAGGTAAAGGTATTCGTTCCCCACTTCTTGATCTTCGGCGCTTCGGGGCGCAGGGCATCCTCGACGTCGAGGACCGGCTCGAGCGGTTCGATGTCGAGTCGGACGAGGGAGGCCGCCTCCCGCGCGATCTCCTCCGTCTCCGCGACGACGGCGCAGATCGGCTCCCCCTCGTACATCACCTCATCCTCGGCCAGCACTGGCTCATCGTTCGGGCCGATGCCGATCAGGCAGAGGATGGTGTAGAGGTTGTTCGGGACATCCTTCGCGGTGACGACCGTCGCCACGCCGGGGAAGGCCTCCGCCTCGCTGACGTCGATGGCGCGGATCCGGCCGCGCGCGACTGGGCTGCGCACCATCGAGATCCAGAGCATGTGCGGGTAGGAGATGTCGTCGATGAAGGTCGTCCGACCGGTGACGTGGCCGAGTCCATCGGACCGGTGAACCGACTGACCGACGATACCGAGCTGCTTCACCGCCAACCTCCTCCGTTCTGCCGGGCGACATCCTCGATTGCATCCAGAATCGGCACATAACCGGTGCACCGGCAGAGATTGCCAGACAGCGCGGCGGCGATCTCTTCGCGCGAGGGGTGGGGATTACGATCGAGCAGCGCCTTGGCGGCCATGATCATGCCCGGAGTGCAGAAGCCGCACTGGGCCGCAAAACGATCGTAGAAGGCCCGCTGCAGGGGATGGAGCCCACCTACCGGCGTGATCCCCTCCAGTGTCGTCACCTCCTGCCCGTCGACGTGGGCCAGCGGCACCAGGCAGGAGAGCGTCGGCTCGCCATTGACGAGCACGGTGCAGCTCCCACAGCCGCCCTGGCTGCACCCCGCCTTGGTCGCCGTCAGCCGCGCATGCTCGCGCAGCGTGGTCAGGAGTGTCGTCGCCGGCGGGACCGTGTAGGTCACGGGTTTGCCATTCAGTGTGAAGGAAACGGTGATCGCGCTCATCTCAGCTCCCTGCTGGAGATGCCGCCGCCGCGATTTGGGTGAGGGCACGGCGGACGGCAACCGGAATCATCTGCCTGCGATACCAGGACGACGCCAGCGCATCGGTGGACGGCTCGCAGCCCTCCGCGGCCGCCTGTGCCGCCGCCTCGATCGTCTCCGCCGTCAGTGGCTGACCGGCGAGCACCGCCTCGGCCTGGCGCGCGCGCAGTGGCGTGGGTCCTGCCGCGCCGAGGGCGATCCGCGCCGACGCGCAGCGGCCATCCGCATCGAGGGCGAGCGCAACCGCCGCCGTCGCGACGGGCGCCGTCGCGGCCTGGCGCCGGCCGAGGCGCACCCAAGCCACCAGCCCATTCGGTCGCGGCACGCGGAGCGCCGTCACCAGCTCGCCGGGTCGCCGGGCTGGCGCGCCATCGGCGAAGAAGTTGGCCAGCGGGAGGGTGCGCGCGCCGCCGGCTCCGGCCAGCTCGACCTCGGCATCGAGTGCGAGGAGCGCGACGGCGAGATCGCCATAGGGCGCGTGGGCGAAGAGGTTGCCGCCAACGGTCGCCACCGTCCGGAGGGCCGGTCCACCGAGGCTCGACGCCGCCTGGGCCAGGAGTGGCACCTCCGGCAATCCTGTCAGGCGGGCGGCGGTGACGCTGGCGCCGATCTCGATCTGGCCGTCCACGGGCCGAAGCTGGTCAAGCCCGGCCTGCTTGAGGCTCATGAGGCGGCGCGGGAACGCCTGGCCGCCGTTGATCGCGCTCATGACCAGCGTCCCCCCACTCAGCACGACCAGATCGTCACCGTACTCCCGAACCAGCTCGAGGGCTTCCGGAATCGAGCGTGGAAGGTGGAATGCTTCTGTCGTCATGCGCGTGCCACCTGCTCTTGACGCCTAGCCTTCATCGAGGAGGGCGAAATATCGCACCGGCGACCCCTCGGCGCCGGCCATTTTCAGACAGGGAGCGAAGAACTGCACGGGACGCCCGACAGGCAGCTGCGAGAGGTTCGTCATCTGCTGCATGAGCAACGCGCCGCCCTCCAGCACGATCTTGTGAATGATGAAGTCCTCGGAGGTGAAATCCGGCAAGCGGGCGCAGTATTCCGAGAAGCAGTCGAAGCCGACCGCCTTCGCGCCCCGCTCGACGAGCCAGCGCGCTGCCTCGGGCGCGCAGAACGGGGAATGCAGGTAGTAGTCCGGAAAGGTGCCCCACATGAATTCGGCCCAGTCCGTTCGGACGAGGGCGATCTCGCCGGGTTGGAGCGAGGCACCACGCTCCTGGACCATCTCGCGGGTGATCGCCTGATCCGGACCGACCACGTCGTGGACGTCGATGACGCGGGCCGGGCCGCAGAGCCGCTCCAGGGGCACGTCCGCGGCTACCTCCCCGCCTTCCACGACGTGTGCCGTGAAATCGACGTGGGAACCCGTGTGCAGGGTCATGGCCACGACGGACGCGCGCCAATACCCCGGCCCGCGATAGTGCGGCGTCAGAGTCAGCCGTTGATTGACGGACGGCGGGCTCAACGTCTCCGGGCCGATCATCACACTGAGGTCGACGATCCGGCTCATATCACTCTCGTCGTTATCAAGGCAAAGCCTCTATGGCTGAGCGAGAATGGTAGCAGCATGCCCGTCAGGCGTCAACAGCTGCAAGCGCACGACGATGGGAACCTACCGGTTTGCCTGGCAAGATCTCAGAAACATGACTACTCTTCTTGGTGATGACGGCATGACCATGCACATCGTTAGCAACACGAGCTAACGAGTATAGTGGCCTCACAGAATCTCCGATGCTTGCCATGTGTTATCATCTCACTGCTGCATGTGACATGGAAACTCAGTCCATTCGCTCCATAAGGTCGGGATATGGTGGATCGCATCCGGCAAGGCCGTTCAGGAGAGGGCACCTCAAGTGCGCTGCCACCTGTCAGGCGGAGGGAGCGCATCGCCGAGTATGTCCTGAGCCATGACGCCGTAACCGCCAAAGAGCTCGCAACCGTCTTTGATGTGTCCATTATGACCGTTCATCGCGATTTGGACGAGCTTGAACGGCAGGGCGTCATTCGCAAGTACCGTGGTGGGGTCACTCCGCAACCCTCCAGTCTGTTCGAGAGCAATGTGCGCTTCCGCCATGCCACGGCCACCGCGGAAAAGGCGGCGATCGCGCGGTATGCCATCACGCTCGTCGAGCCAGGGCAAGCAGTGATGCTGGACGACTCAACCACTACCCTCGCCCTCGCCCGGCTATTGCCAACGTTGACGCCGATCACGGTGATCACGAATTTCCTTGCCACCATTAAGGAGCTCGCCGGCAAGCCGGGCGTTCGCCTTCTGGCCCTTGGCGGCGAGTATGTTGATCGTCACGATGCGTTTCTTGGCATTGTCTGCGAGACAGCTGTGGCGAATTTGCGCGCTGACGTGTTCTTCCTCTCCACCGCCGCGGTCGCCCATGGCGAGGCATATCATCAGGAACAGGAGATTGTCGCGGTCAAGCGGGCGATGCTGAACGTCGCCACGCGGAAAATCCTCCTCATTGATCATCACAAACTCGGGAAGGTGGCCCTCCACCGGCTCGCGTCGTTGCGGGAATTCGACCTCGTCATCGTCGATGATGGCGCACGGGAAGAAGACATCCGAGCGTTGAAAGAGGCGCGCGTTGCCGTCGCAATCGCGCCAATGCGCGCGGCGGCGGTCCATGAAGGGGTGGGAGAGCGGTGACCCATATTCTTAATAGCCCGGCGAATTTTCGGGAGGAGATGATCGAGGGTTTCGTCGCGGCCTATGGCCGCTTCGCGCGGCGCGTGCCCGGCGCATCGGGCGTCATCGCGACAGGGGCGCCCGTGCCTGGCCGGGTCGCGGTCGTCATCGGCGGCGGATCCGGCCACTATCCCGCCTTTTATGGCATTGTCGGCGAAGGCTTCGCCACCGCGGCGGTGATCGGCGATATCTTCACCAGCCCGCCGGGAGAACACGCCTACCGCGTCGCCAAAGCCGCGCAGAGCGGCGCCGGCGTGCTTTTTAGCTATGGGAACTACAGCGGAGACGTCATGAACTTTGGCATGGCGCAGAGCCGTCTGCGTGCCGAAGGGATCGAAACCCGCACCGTGCTCGTGACCGACGACGTGCTCTCCGCACCGAAACCCGAGGCCGACAAGCGGCGCGGCATCGCCGGCGGCTTTTACGTCTATAAGATCGCGGGTGCAAGCGCGGCCCGTGGCGACAATCTTCCGACTGTCGAAGCATTTGCCCGCCTGGCCAACGAGCGCACCAAATCGGTCGGCATCGCGTTCGCCGGCTGCACGCTGCCCGGCCGTTCGGAGCCGCTCTTCACCGTCGAGCCGGGGAAGATGGAGGTGGGGCTCGGCGTTCACGGCGAGCCCGGCGTTCGCACGAGCGATCTGCTGCCTGCCCGCGAAATCGCCAAGCTGCTCGTCGAGCCGCTCCTTGCCGAGGCTCCAGCCGGCGCGGGCAGCCGCGCAGCAGTGCTCCTCAACGGGCTCGGCGCCACGAAATACGAAGAGCTCTTTGTTCTTTTCCGGGAGATCGCGGCACTCCTGCGACAGGCTGGCATTGATGTACACGAGCCGCTCGTCGGCGAATTCGTGACCTCGCTCGACATGGCCGGCTGCTCGCTCACCCTCTGCTGGCTCGATGACGATCTGCAGGCGCTCCACGACGCCCCATGCTCGACCCCCGCGTTCACCCGCTACGGTCCGCGAGGAACGGTCGCGGCGATCCACCCCGAAGCCGTCAGCGAGCTAGCGGCCGCAGCTGCGCCGTCCGAAACGGAGACCGCTGTGGAAAGCGGCCGCCCAGGCGAGGCCGGCCAAATCATCCGCGGCATGCTCCGCGCCGCCTTGCTTGCTATGGAGCAGCACGAAGAAGAGCTCGGCAGGCTCGATGCCGCCGCGGGTGATGGTGACCACGGCGCGGGCATGGTGCGCGGCTTTCAGGCAGCGGTGGCCGCTGCTGTCAATGGCAACTTGACCGCTCGCGAATCGCTCATCCGTGCTGGAACCGCATTCCTCAATACCGCCGGGGGCGCCTCCGGCGCGCTGGTTGGGGGCTGGCTGACCGCCATGGGCCAAGACCTGCCCAATGACGACGATGCCATTGATGTGCTGGTCGTGAGCCATGCCCTCCGCGCTGGCCGCGACACGCTCGCCCGGCTCGGCCAGGTTCAACCCGGCGACAAGACGATGCTCGATACCCTCGATCCTTTTGTTCGCACCTTCGAGGAAGCTGTACTCGAAGGTGCGTCCGTCCGCGATGCCTGGGCGATGGCGCTCGAAGCTGCAGAGGCGGGAATGCGCGCGACCGCCTCCATGATCAGCAAGCGAGGACGCGCCTCCCGCCTCGGGGAGCGCAGCCGTGGCCATCAAGATCCAGGAGCGACCTCGATGTACTACGTGTTGCGTGCGGCAGGTGAAGTCTTGGCCGGTTGGTAAGCCACGAAGGAGAAGTTTATGGGGACGGAGCGCATCGTTCTTGCCATTGGTGCCGACAATGCCGGGGTTAGCCTGAAGAATGCGATCAAGCGACACTTGGCGAACGATCCTCGGGTGGAAGTGCGCGATTTCGGCGTGCCGGACGAGCAGGATGATACCGCCTATCCTCATGTCGGCCTGGCAGTTGCCGAGGCGGTGGCCCGCGGTGAAGCCGACCGTGGCCTCCTGATATGCGGCACTGGCATCGGCATGGCGATCACCGCGAATAAGGTCCCAGGCATCCGGGCCACCGTCGCCCACGATTCGTATTCTGTCGAGCGCTCCGTGCTCTCCAACAACTGCCAAATCCTGACACTCGGCGCGCGCGTCATCGGCCCAGAGCTTGCGAAGAAGCTAGTGACCGAGTGGCTGAGCTACCGGTTTGATCCCTCGTCGCCATCTGCGGCGAAGGTGGCGGTAATTACTGACTACGAGCGGCAACACGCGTCAGCAGCCCAGGAGCCTGCAGGCGTGTGCGAGTGATCTCCTTGCGCCGCGCTGACTTCCGGTATCATTCCGGCAACATTGGTCAGCGAGGGGAAAGTGGTGCGCCTGATTCAGGTTGGGCTTGGCCATTTCGGTAAAAGTTGGGCGACGCTCGCACGGGCCAGCGAAGGCGTCAAGCTCGTCGCCATCGCTGATCCATCTCCCGAAGCTCGCGCCTGGGCGCAAAGCTCGCTCGGCCTTCCCGATAGCTGTTGCTTCGCCTCCCTCGCAGACGCCCTTGAGCACGTCGCGTGCGATGGCGTGCTCGTCGTCACGCCGCCCGACACACACGCGAGCCTGGCGCAGCTAGCGCTCCTAGCTGGACGGCATGTGCTGGTCGAAAAGCCGGCCGCGACTACCCTGCCGGACGCTGAGGCAGTCGTTCGCACAGCAACAAACGCTGGCCGGATCGTGATGGTCAGCCAGAATTACCGCTTCCGGGCAGGAGCACGCACGCTCCAGCAGCAGGTCGCCGCCGGTGCGATCGGCACGCTGGTCGCGATACGCCTGCGCTTTCGCCGCGATACGCGCACGCTTTTCCCACCTGGCGATTTTCGCTATCAGATGCGCCATCCCTTGCTGCTCGACATGGCCATTCATCACCTCGATTTGATTCGCGCTATCTCCGGCCAAGACATCGTGCGCGTCGCCGCGCGAAGCTGGCCCGTGCCCGACAGCCCATACGTGCACCATCCCGCTGCCGCCGCATTGCTCACCCTTTCCGGTGGAACGGTCGCGCTGCACGATGCCGACTGGGCAGCACACGACGCCGAAACGCAATGGGATGGCGAGTGGGAGATTCTGGGCACGACCGGACAGATGCGCTGGCCGGGGAGCACCGCGCAAGAAATCGCGATTCAACGAGGAGACGCGCCGGCCGAGGCGATCCCGGTGACACCACTCGCGGAGGAGGACCGAGCCGGGGTGCTTGCCGCGTTTCGCCAGGCAGTGGAAACCGGCTCCCCACCGGAAACGAGCGGCCTTGACAATCTCAACAGCATCGGCGCTGTGCTCGCATGTGTCCAAGCGGCTGATTCTGGAGAAGCGATTGCGGTGCCGCACGCGGCAACCGCGTCGAGTGCGCTGGATCGTTAGCCGGTTTCTCGCCGGCATGGTGATCAGTATTTCCCGGCATCGGCGCCGGGAGGAGGGGGAGCATGAAGATCGGCGTCTTTGCAGTGCTGTTTGCGCAACGTCCCTTCGAGGAGGCGTTGGACTATATCAAGGCAGCCGGCTGCGAGACGGTGGAAATCGGCTGCGGCGCCTATCCTGGCGATGCGCATTGCCAGCCGAAAGCGTTGCTTTCCGACCCGGCGGCACAGCAGCGGTTCAAGGAGGCCATCACCAGCCGCGGCTTGGAGATCAGCGCGCTCTCGTGCCATGGCAATCCCTTGCATCCAAATCCTGAGATTGCTGGCGCTCACGACGCGGCCTTCCGCGACACTGTTCGGCTTGCTCAGGCGCTGGGCGTGAACACGGTGATCACCTTCTCCGGCTGCCCGGGCGATTCTGACCAGGCGAAATATCCGAATTGGGTGACCTGCCCATGGCCACCAGACTTCTCCGAGATTCTTGAGTGGCAGTGGCGCGAGAAGGTCGCGCCGTACTGGAAGGAGGCGGCTGCCTTTGCCCAAAACCACGGCGTGCGGGTGGCGATCGAGCTGCACCCTGGCTTCGTGGCATACAACACGGAATCGTTCTGGCGGCTGCGCGAGATTGGCGGTCCAGCGATCGGCGTCAACTTCGATCCGTCCCACCTCTTCTGGCAAGGAATGGATCCGCTCGTCTGCGTCCGCGAGCTCAAGGATGCCATCTTCCATGTCCACATGAAAGATACCTGGCTGGACGCGCCGAATATCCGGCGCAACGGCGTGCTCGATACCAAGAAATACACCGATGAAGTCCACCGGTCATGGATTTTCCGAACCGTGGGCTACGGGCACGGGCAAGAGTTCTGGCGCGCGCTGATTAGCGAGCTACGGCTCGCCGGGTACGACGGCGCGCTATCCATCGAGCACGAAGACTCACTGATGAGCGTCAATGAGGGATTCACCAAAGCGGTCCAATTCCTCAAGCAATGCGTCATTTCGGAGAAGCCTGGCGCGGCTTGGTGGGTGTAGACAAAGGGGTCAGGGGTCGGTTGTTAGGGGTTAGGGGGGGGGGGCTAGGGGCGGG
>JBHOQQ010000102.1:0-38042 GCA_042408955.1 Thermomicrobiales bacterium | reverse complement strand
GAACAAGATCGTCCAAGTGCTCAGCGGCGGCCTGGCAGCGAGCCGGGTGCTTGAGCTGCGAGGGCCGACAATGATCGCACACCAGTTTCAACCGGGGTTCCGCGTCAACCTCCACCGCAAAGATCTTGGGATTGCTCTGGCAACCGGCAAAGAGCATGGGGTGCCCTTGCCGGTCACGGCGCTCGTCAGCCAGTTCTTCGAGGCGCTAGCGGTTGCTGGCCGCGGCGACCTCGATCACTCGGCGCTGATCACCATCTTTGAAGAGCTCGCCAAATTCCAAGTTCCAAACGCGTCCGAGCCAGCAGCGAAAGCCTAAGCATCTCCGTCGCCTTGGTGCTCCTCCCGGATGTGAGCGCGCACCAGGGCGACAACATCTGGCGTGACGGGCAACCCATGCACCTCTGCCGCGTGCTGTCCGGCCTGGGCAATGATTTCGTCGTCGGTCTCCGCGGAAAATGTCTCCGTGCAACCTGGCATGATCTCTCCACAGGCGAGTGTCTTCATCGGTGTCCCTCCTGGCGTTTGCCGTTGTGCCTAGGCCTGATCGATCTCGGCCATGGCAAGCACCTGCTCGGCAGTAAGATCCACGTCATGAGCCGTCTTCGCATGTGCTTGCACAGCGGCGATCAGATCAGCCTCGTTGTCAGCCCGAATCTCGATCCCGCACGTGCACCGAACAATCTTGGTCATCCTACTCTCCCTTCTCTCGCCCACGGCCAGCGCCTACCAGCATGACCGTGTGGCTTTGCAGCACCATTGCAGTCTCCTTGCACCGTTGAGACATAATCGGGCAAGCATGAACACGCTCGCTGACCATCCGCTTCGCATCTACATCTGTGGCCGACTCGCCATTGAGTCCGGTGCACAAGCCGTGCGCGAGGCTGCCTTTCCTGCCCGGCAAGGCCGGCGCCTGTGGGCCTTTCTCGTGCTGCGCCGTCAATGGCCCGTGGGCCGGGAAGACCTCGCGAGCGCGATCTGGGGCGAGGATGTCCCTGATGCCTGGGACACATCCCTGAGCGCGCTCGTCAGCCGGTTGCGAGCGATGCTGGCCCCGATCGCTCGTGATCTTCCTGCGCTCACGATTCGCGGGGAAGTGGGACAATATCAGCTCATTGTTCCCCAGGGGACCGTGATCGATGCTGAACGAGTGCGCACCGCGCTCCACGATGCCGAGACTGCCCTCCGTCAAGGCCAGCCGAGTGCGGCGCTTGGAGAAGCACGGGTCGCGATGGAAATCGCCGCGCGAGGGTTCCTCGGCAATGACGATCTGCCGTGGATCAGAGGGGAGCGCCAGCTTCTTGCTCAGCTGCGGGTGCGGGCGTTGGATTGCACTGTTGAGGCAGATCTTGCCCGCGGCAATGCTGATCTTGCCCAGCGGGAAGCGGAGCACCTGGTGCTTCTTGACCCGTTGCACGAGCCAGGCTACCGCCTCCTGATGCGCGCACTCGCCGCTCGGGGCAATTTCGCTCATATCCCGCGGGTGATGGAGCAGTGCCGCCGCGCGCTGCGCGAATATGCGGGTATTGCCCCATCGCCAGCGACTCAGCACGTGTTCGACGAGCTCCTACGCCCTCGATGAAGGGGACGCTTACGCAATCCTCATCTCGGGCAGCCTCCCTTCGGCTACCGGGACGTTGCAGCACATCACCGAGCAACCGCGCATCGCTACCGCGTGAGACTTCTCCGGTAGCCGAGCGCCGTCCCAGCCAGGAGCAACGCGAGGAACGCCAGAGCGACATCTCCCTTTAGGCCAGACGCGGCCTTCGAGCCCGTTCCAGTCCCAGGCAGCTCAACGCCAGTGCCCGGAGTCGGCGTTGGCTCCTCCCCTCGCAGATTCTCAGGAATGTTGTAGACATCGCAGACAAGCGTGCCAGCGGCGGGGACTTCCACGGTGAAACTCGGGCCGTCGGTCGCAACTTCGACAGCTTCGGGACTCTCATCTTGCACCGAGCAGAAGACGCGCAGATCGACGAATTCCAACGGCGGCCCCTCGGTCTCGGTGAAAACGTGTGAGCCAGCGGCAAGGCCCGTAAAGACTACGTTGCCAGCAGCATCGACCTCCACCGGAGTGCCACCATCGATCGCGAAGGCGACCGGCTGATCGGGCGGGTTGCCGTGGCATTCGGTGAAGATGTCGGTCGCTGGCGCGCCAATGGGGCAGACCCGTTTGTGGAGTTCGACACTGCCTTCAGCGCGAGCGTTCTCGAACTGAACATCGATGTTCCCAGTGGTGTCGGGAATCACGGCAGCCACTGGATTCTCCCCAGTCACTGTCCAACCGGGGCCAACTTCCTCCCAAACGTAATACGTGACACCGGTTTGCAGATCAGGATTAGCCGGCCCAAACACGACGGTGTAGATCTCGTCGGAAGTACAGGCTTCCCCAAGAACCTCGTTGCCGTCCGGGTCGGCCGACACGAAGAAACAGACCTCAACAACCTCGGTGGGTTCCTGCCCTTCCACCCAGGTCTTGGTCACCGTAATCGTTCCTTGCTCAACCGCCTGAGCGGCTCCATGCGAAAGACCGAGCGCAAACGTAGCCATCATGATGACGCTGAGCGCCACCCTGAACTGGAGCATGACGAACCTCCTCCCTTGAAGCGCGGGAAAGCATGCATGGCCACCGTACACTGCTCCCCATGGAAAATCCGTTCCGGAGAATTGAATGGTGTCTCAATCGCGCAACAGACGCGGCTGTGACGCAGAGACGGGGAAGCAGGTTCTCACCATGCGTGGCGCCCCAACGCGATCAATTGGCTCTTTCAGAAGGGGAGGTGAGCCGCCTGACAGCTTCTCGGATCGCCTGCTGGACGGTCAGAGCCGCCGCCTCATCCGGGTAGGGTCGCCGTTTCCAAACGAACCCTGTCGTGAATAGTCCATCCTTCCGGCGCCTCGGCACGATATGGACATGGAGGTGGGGAACACTCTGGCTAACGCGATTGTTGATCGCGACGAACGATCCTTCCGCGTTCATGCCCAGTTCAATAGCGCGCGTCAGCAGTTGCGCCGCCGCGAAGAAGGGCTCAACGAGCGCGGCCGGCAGATCGGCTAGAGTTGGAAAGTGAGCTCTCGGAACCAGGAGGCAATGACCTGGAAGCAAAGGCCGGTGGTCAAGAAAGGCGATTGCTTGGTCGCACTCGTACACGACCAAAGCGGATGCCTCCCCCGCAACGATCTGGCAAAACGGACACGGATTGCCGGCGGCTTGGTCTCGCTCTGTTCGCACCATGACACGCTACCGTCTTCTACGCCGAACGAGCCGAGGGCCCATGGCCATCGGGCTATTGGATCACAATACCATCACGCCACGCGGAACACCCTTGGCGTTAATGCGAATAATCTCTCCGAAGAGGAAGCCTGCAGTTGGTAAACTGCCCCGGCCAGATGTGCGCCCAGCTCAAGGAGGAGAAATCCGTGGTCCATCCGCTGACACCAGAAACGTTGATCTACGACATTGCCACGGCGTCAGATCCGCAGGTATCGCCTGATGGCCGGCGGATCGTTTATGCGTTGAGTCAGGCGGCGCGCGGGAAGAAGCAGCCAGGCAGTCAACTTTGGATGTGCAATCTGGATGGCAGCAACGCCCGCCGTCTGACGTGGATTGGTGACCGCAACGCCGTGCCGCGGTGGTCGCCGGATGGGAAGCGCCTGGCCTTCGTTTCCGACCGTGTCAAGAAGCGCGGCATCTTCATCTTCGACCTGACCGGCGGCGAGGCGCAAGAAGTTACTC
Organism: Thermomicrobiales bacterium; assembly: GCA_042408955.1. Taxonomy (GTDB): domain Bacteria; phylum Chloroflexota; class Chloroflexia; order Thermomicrobiales; family UBA6265; genus CALGSZ01. The sequence continues at coordinate 34,312 of JBHOQQ010000102.1, read as the reverse complement.
GCCATAACGTCTCGATCGGCGAATTGGCCTGGTCACCAGATGGGCAGCGGCTCGCCTATGTCGCGGACTTCGATCCCGACAATCCCGATGAGCAAGACACGGGTCCCGAGGAGCCCCCGCGGGTCCGCGTCACTCGCCGGATTGATTACAAGCAGGACAATCGCGGATATCTTGAGGATGTTCGCCCTCAGGTGTGGACGGTCGATCTTGCCACTGGGGAGCGGCGCATGCTCACCCGCGAGCCCGTGGACCATGCCTTCCCGCAGTGGTCACCAGACGGCTCCACCATCGCGGTCAAGATCGCCCACCGCAACGGTATGACATCACAGCTTGGCTTGGTTGACGTGGCAACCGGCCGTGTCGAGCGGATCGGCAACGAGGAAGGTGTTGTCGGATGCTGGGCCTGGTCACCGGACGGCTCACGTATCCTGATCGCCGGTGACACGGCCCAGACCTGGCAACTCGACCTGTTTCTTTACGATGTCAGCAGCCGGGAACTGCGGCGGCTGACCGACGACCTTCCCTGCCAGCCGGATGCTGGCTTCCCGACGGTGGTTGGCCCATCCCAGCCTGTTTGGCTGGATAACCGGCGCGCGGTCTTCCACGCGATCGAGCATGGGATGAGCGGCTTGTATTCAGTCGATACTGAGACTGGTGCCGTGGAGCGTTTCACGCAGTGGCAGGGGCTGCACGTCGGTTTAAGCGTGGACGCGGCACGCTCTGTCGCGGTCCAGGCGCAAAGCAGTCTCGAAGGCACGGGTGAAGTGATCGTGACCGATCTGCGCACTATGCAATCGCGCGTCATCACCACGCACAATCAGGATCTGTTCGCGGCAGCGCCTCCAGCTGCCTGGGAGCGATTCGATGTCCAACGCGGCGACGTCACGATTGAAGCGTGGCTATTGAAGCCCTATGGCTGGGAACTGGGCAAGCGCTACCCGCTGGTACTCGATATCCATGGCGGGCCAAATTCGTGGTATGGCTATGGCTTTAACGCCGTTCAACAGGCGCTGGCGGGCGCCGGCTTCTTCGTCTTGTTTACCAATCCCCGCGGCTCGGGCAGCTATGGACGCTCCTTCACGCAGCAAGTGATCCGGGATTGGGGCGGGGAAGATTATCTTGACCTGATGGCCGCTGTTGATCGCGCCTGCCAGCGAGATGATGTCGATCCCTCTCGCCTGGGCGTCTACGGTTATTCGTACGGTGGCTTCATGAGCTCCTGGATCATTGGCCATACTGACCGGTTTGCCGCCGCCGTCATTGGCGCTCCGGTGGTGAACCTCGTCTCCTTCTACGGAACTGCGGATATCGGCTGGATCTTCGGGCCTTTGCAAATCGGTGGCACGCCGGATGAATGCCCTGAGGAATACCGATTTCGCTCCCCCCTGACGTATCTGGGCCGGGCGCGGACGCCGGCACTCATCCTCCATGGGGAGGCTGACGACCGCGTGCCGATTGGACAAGGGGAAGAGCTCTTCGTCGCCCTGAAGCAAGCCGGCTGTCCCGTCGAGTTCGTGCGCTACCCGGAAGGGTCGCACGCTATGCTGCGGACGGGATACCCCGCGCATCGCCGTGACTATTTGGAGCGCGTGGTCGGCTGGTTCCGGAATCACCTGGGAACGTCAGATCACTAGATCGTATCGCCGAGGTTCGCGCGAGCAAATCTCGTCTCGATGGACCACCATGGCGCCCGCTGGCATAGCGATGCGCGTGGGAGTTGTGGTATGGTCTCTTATGTCCAGATCTGGTCTGTTCTATCCATATCTGTACATAAGAGACCAAAGGATCACGATAAGGAGAGAGATCATGCGCCGACCGTCCGCACCCACCGAGACCGTCATGAAGCTGACCGACGTCAAGCAGCAGCTGAGTCAGGTCGTCAACCGCGTTGCTCGCGGAGAAACTCGTGTCGTCATCGAGAAGAGCGGATTGCCCGTGGCGGCCATCGTTCCACTGGAGGAGTATCGCCAATTCGCTGAAAGAGAAGCGGAGCGAGAGGCGCGGTTCGAGGCCATTGCTAGGATCAGCAATGCCTTTGCTGATGTGCCGCTAGAAGAGCTAGAACGCCAAGTTGCGTTGGCTTTACAGGAGGCCCGTGCCGAGCGGCGAGGAGCGAAGGGAGTATCGCGCTCGTGATTCGTGCCGTGATTGACACGAATGTGTTCGCCTCCGGCGTGCTCGGGTTGGCACGGGCCCAGAGCATTCCGGGGGAGATTTTCCGCCAGTGGCGCAAGCACGCATTCCTGCTCATCACTGAGCAGGCAATCATCGACGAGGTGGAGCGAGTCCTCGCCACTCCATTCCTCGTAGAGCGCATCCCAGCTTCCGAAAGCGCAGCAGCAGTTGATGCGCTTCGCCAAGACGCTGTCCTCACCGTCATCACTACCGAAATTCGTGGCATCGCTACGCACCCGGAAGACGATGTCGTACTAGCAATCGCCGTCTCCGCCGCGGCTGATTTTCTCGTGACCGGGGACAAGCAGGTGCAACGCCTGGAGACGTATCAGGGCGTGCGGATCGTGAGCCCGCGCGAGTTCCTGGCGTTCCTGCCAGTGCCAGACTGAACCGTCCGGGAACCGCTGTCCCCTCTCGAGCGTTTCCACTCCAACACCATCGGGCGATGCCAGATCGTCACCACGAGTGTGACGGTCCTGGTCCAGGCTCGCCATCGGCAATGCGTGTCCTGCAGCATCGGAGGTGACAGCGATGAATCCGCCGCGGTGCTCGTTCCCTGGCTCAACTCATCACGCGCTTCGTCCCCTCCTCCTTGCGCTCGCTACCGCGTTTCTTGCGACGGTGCTGCCAATACCTGGGCAGCGGGCTGTGGCTGACGGGGTTATCATCGTTGAGCCGCCAGTCTGCGATCCCGCGTGTCCGCCTGTCCGGATTGGAGATCAACTGGTTGTGAAGTCACATCGCGTGGATGTCGCGATTGCGCAACAAGTTGCCACAACGACCATTGATCAGGTCTTCCATAACCCAAACGACTGGGTAGCAGAGGGAACCTATATCTTCCCGGTGCCAGAAGGCGCGACGATCGACGCTTTCACCATGATTGTTGACGGCAAGCCAATCGAGGCCAGGGTGCTCGACGCTCAAGAGGCGCGGTCCATGTACGACGACATTGTGCGGCGCCTGCGCGACCCTGCCCTGCTCGAATACATTGGACGTGACGCGATCCAGGCCAGTATCTTCCCCATCCCTCCAGGAGAGGACCGTCGCGTGCAGATTTCCTACCGGGAAGTGGTTCCCCAGGAGGAAGGGATGGTCCGCTACCGGTATCCCCTCAATACCGAGCGCTTCTCCGCGGCTCCCCTGGAGCAGGTGAGCGTTCGCGTCGCTGTCGAATCGGCCGAGCCGGTTCGGGCGATTTATTCCCCTACGCACAGCGTGGCGATCGACCGGCAGGACGATTACCACTTTGTCGCTGGCTGGGAAGCGAGCAACGTCCGCCCCGATACTGACTTCGATCTGATCTACACCGTCTCTCCCGACCGAATTGGCGCAAACCTCCTGAGCTATTGGGACGCGGCAAGCCAATCCGGAACGTTCATGCTTCTTGCCGCACCCGGTTTGCACAGCGAGGCAGCCGCGGTCGCAAAGGATGTCATTATCGTTCTTGATACCTCTGGCAGCATGGAGGGCGAAAAGATCGAGCAAGCGAAAGCGGCGCTCATCTATATCCTCGAGCACCTCAACCCGGACGACCGCTTCACCGCAATCGAATTCAGTACTGGCGTCAGGTTCTTCGCTCTGGAGTTGATGCCAGCGTCGGCGGCGCCCGAGGCGGTGGCCTGGACGAAGCAGCTAGCGGCAACTGGCGGGACCGATATCAACCGTGCGTTGCTCGAAGGCCTCGCCATGGTGAAGGCGGAGCGACCCACCTACCTGCTGTTCCTAACCGATGGCCTACCCACTGAAGGTGAAACCGAGATCGGGAACATCCTCAACAACGTGCGGCAAAGCGCTCCGGAGAACCTCCGGCTGTTTGCCTTTGGTGTCGGCGACGATGTAGACACCATTCTGCTTGATACGCTCGTCCAAGAGCACCACGGTGCCAGCACCTACATCCGGCCAGGAGAGCGGCTGGATGAGGTCGTTTCCTCCTTCTACAGCAAGATCAGCACCCCGGTGCTGACCGATGTCCGGCTCACCGTCGAAGGCGTGCACGTTGAAGAGATCTACCCCGACCCCTTGCCCGATATCTTCGCCGGCTCGCAGCTTGTTGTCGTTGGACGCTACCGTGCCGGGGGAGCGGCTGCGCTGAAGCTGACGGGAAGCGTCAACGGCGAGGTGCAGACGTTCATCTATGAAGACCGAATCTTCCGGACCGCGGGTGGCGATGAGTTTCTTCCCCGGCTCTGGGCCACGCGCAAGATCGGCTACCTGCTCAACCAGATCCGGCTCCACGGCGAGAACCGCGAATGGGTTCAGGCGATTATTGATCTCTCCGTGCGGTATGGAATCATCACGCCATATACGTCGTATCTGATCACTGAGGACGACATTCTGACGGCGGAAGGGCGCAGCGCGGTCGCCGTCGAGGAGGAGGCGCGGCTGGCGGCAGTACCGACCGCTGCCAGTGGCGCCGGTGCAGTCGCCCAGGCGGCAGAGGCGGGGAACCTGGCCGCCAGCGACAAGGCCGCTCCGTCGAGTTACGCGGGTGGGGAGAGCGGCAATGGCGCTGTGCGCACGATTGGCGATCGTGCCTTCGTGTTGAAGGAGGGTGTCTGGATCGAAACGACGTTCGACCCTTCAGTCATGAGCGCGGTCAAAGTCCAATTCGGCAGCGACGATTACTTCCGTCTCTTGGAACTGCGGCCTGACTTAGGGGAGGCATTCGCCTGCGGTGAGCGGGTCATCGCGGTGAGCGGTGGTGTGGCCTTCGAGGTCACCGCGGAGGCGCAGCCGCCGCTCGATTTCGACCAGCTTGGTATCTCGTGAGACGCTATTGGTTCGGATCTGCGGACGGCCAGGAGGAGCCATCGCCGCCTTCTGGGGAGGTGGCGGTGCTCCTCCCATCAATCGCTTGCGGGTGGGGCCACATAGCTTGCAGCGGGACTGCGGCCGTTGGGTGTTGCCGCGACAAACCTCCTGCGGATCAGTTCGGTCCGCCTCCGCCTGGCTACCATGCGCTGATACAGCAGCGTCGCTTCTTCAAGGCGATCGCGCTCGCGTTGTAATCGCGCCTGTGTCTTTGCCTCCAGGTCGTCCAATGCGGCATCGCTCGCCGAGGGAGATTGCCAGAGCGCGTAGGTGTCGCTGCGCCGCAGCAGATCGAGGCGAGCCTGGACGTGAGCGATCTCACGGTCGAGCCGTGCTAGCTCTCGAAATGCCCAGCGCAAGCGCTCGCGGTTCAGCCGGGCGGGCGATGTTGCTTCGACGCGCTCAGCATCGAGCATGAGTGCTTGGAGAGTGGACAGATCCCGGTCACGATATGCCACATTGATCTTGAGCATCAACGCCTCGCGACGGTGACGCTCTTCCGGTGAGCGGGCGAGATCTGGGTGAAAACGCTTGGCTAGCTCGCGGTAGAGGCGCAGGATTTCCGCATTCTGCCCATCAGCGCGCTGGCGCTCCGTCGCGTTTGGCCAGCCAGGTGGCACGGTCTCGGAGTCGTCTCCGAGCGCGCGCCGAAATGCCCCGGCAGCCGCCTGCTCGTCAGCCTCACGGGCCGCCATCTCCTCGGCCACCTGCCGCTCCACTTCGAGTGGGTCCGCGTCGGGATCGGCCTTCAGTCGCGCCAGGCGGCGCCGGACCTCGTCGATCTTTTGCCGGGTGGCTCTGATCTCGTCTTTCAGCCCGCCGATGCGGTCCTTGACCGCGACGGCAAAGCGCGATAAGGCGCCTTCAAGTGCGACCCGCTCGGCCTCCAGCGAGGCAAGATAGTAGCGGCGCACCTCGATCTCGATAAGGAGACGGGCATATTCCATCTCCTCCGGTGTTGGCAATGTAACGATCGCTCGTGTCACGACACCCCCGTGCCTCTCGGCTCACCTGCAACCACGGCCAAAACGAGGCGACCGTTTATTATCCCACGCGCGGCGGTCACCACGCCGTGCCACGAGGCGTCTCAACGATATCGGGGATGACTGCCCGATGAGACGTGCACGCGATATTGACATTCTTGATCAACTACTGTAGATTACGCGCCAACAACACAGACGCACCGCTTTCATCCAGAGGGGCAGAGGGACCGGCCCAGTGAAGCCCCAGCAACCACCCGGCAACGATGCGCGGGCAGGTGCTAAGTCCGTCAGTGGTCGAGCTGGAAGATGAGGGTGTGGGGTCGTAGCTGTGCCGCCTTGCCGGCCCTGGCTCTGATTCCTCGCCCTCGTCCCCAATTGGACGGGGGCGCGCTGTTGTAGTGAGGTTTGGCATGGCGGAACCAGTCGTTCTTTCCAAGGTGTGCAAAACCTTCCGGCGCGGAAGCGAACTGCTTCCTGTTCTCCAGAATGTTGATCTGGAGATTGCTCCGGGCGAATTTGTCGCCGTTCTCGGTCCCAGTGGGTGCGGGAAATCGACGCTCTTGCGCCTCATTGCCGGGCTGGACAGACCATCCAACGGTGAAGTTCGCTTGGGTGGCCAGCCGGTCACGGAAGCCGACCCTCGATGTGCGGTCGTCTTTCAGGAGCCGCGCCTCTTCCCCTGGAAGACGATCGCGGCGAACGTTGCCGTTGGGGCGCGCAGGCTTGCCGAGCGGCCCCGCATTGATGGTTGGCTCGATCGGGTGGGACTCAGCGGCTTCGGCGCGAGCTACCCGCATCAGTTGTCTGGCGGCATGGCCCAGCGTGCGGCTCTCGCCCGTGCACTGATCGGGCGGCCAGGTGTGCTCCTGCTCGATGAACCCTTCGCAGCGCTCGATGCATTGACGCGCCTGCACATGCAGGACCTCCTCCTCGATGTCTGCGCGACGGTCGCGCCCACGGTCGTCATGGTCACGCACGATGTTGATGAGGCGCTTCATCTCGCAGACCGGGTCGTGCTCATGAGCCATCGCCCCTCGACGGTGGTTCGCACCATTTTGGTCGATCGGCCCCGGCCCCGTGCTCGCGGGGATGCCAAGCTGGCCGCGATGCGCGATGAAATTCTGAGCCACTTCGGTTTTACCGTCTGTACCCGGCCCGCCACGCCAGCAAATGGCGTTGGGGCGGGCACTGCCGGCTAGCACCTGATAAACACCGATGCAACGCTGGGGCGCATGGCGCACCGGTGAAGGGAACGTTTGTCTCCAGTAGGGTGATCGTGTGAGGAGTGATCAATGAACAGGGGATTCTGGCTGCGTATCGTGACGGTGAGCATCGCGCTTTTTCCCGCCATCCTTGGACTCTCGGCCAGCACGGCTGCCCAAGCCGAGGAGAAACCCGGCACCATCAAGCTGGACTATGCCTATTACAACCCGAGCAGCCTCGTCCTCAGGCGGTTTGGCTGGATTGAAGAAGACCTCAAGCCTGAGGGGATCAAGGTGGAATGGGTCTGGAGCGCCGGGAGCAACAAGGCGAATGAGTGGCTGCGCTCCGAGGCCGTCGATTTCGGCTCGACTGCCGGTTCCGCCGCACTCCTGGCGCGAGCCAACGGCTCTCCCATCCGCACGGTCTATCTCTACTCCAAGCCAGAATGGACCGCGATTGTGGTCCGCAAGGACTCGGACATCACAACGCTCGAGCAGCTCAAAGGAAAGAAGATCGCGGCCACCAAGGGGACCGACCCGTACTTCTTCCTGCTTCAGGCCCTGCACACGGTTGGCCTGACGCAAAAAGACGTTGAGATCGTCAATCTCCAGCACGCGGATGGCAAGACGGCGCTGGAGCGTGGGGATGTCGATGCCTGGGCGGGACTGGACCCGTACATGGCACAGACCGAGCTGGAGCAAGGCTCGCGCCTGATCTATCGCAACATCGATTTCAACTCCTGGGGATTCCTCAATGCCCGCGAGGAATTCCTGGAGAAGTATCCGGCGTATGTCGTTCGCGTCCTTGCCCAGTATGAGCGTGCTCGGCAGTGGATTCTCGATCACCCCGAGGAAGCGGCACAAATTCTGGCCGAGGAGGCGAAGCTCTCGATCGACGTTGCGCAGCGCGAGCTCTTCGAGCGAACGGTGCTCGACATCAATCCGATTCCCGGCGACGAGCAGAAGGCGGTGCTGACCCGGATCATTCCGATCTTTGAGGCTGAAAACCAGCTTTCTCCAGGCGCCGATGCCACCAAGGCGCTGGAGGAGCTGTTTGATACCCGGTTTATCACCCAGGTGGTGACACCACAGGCGTAAGTTCCTCACCCCTTGCCTGGCCTCTGGTCAGCCAGGCACCCCTCCGCCCTGGATGCGCAGCCGGGCGGAGGGGAAGGGGAGGGGAGAGAAGAGAAGCGACAAGGGGTGAGGCTGCATGATCCAAAAATCACTCTCGCGCCCCCTCGACCGGGCGCTTCCTCCCGTTCGACTCCGGTTTCCGTCGTTCCGCATCGCGCGGAGACTCGTGGTTCCACTCGCGCTCCTGGCGCTGTGGCAAGTGGTGGTTGAGGCAGGCATCTACAGCAAGAGCCAGCTTCCAGCGCCGCTTGACGTGTACACGGCTGCACGGCAAATGGCCGAGGCCGATCAGCTCTGGATTCATTTCCAGGTGAGCTTCGAGCGCGTCCTGAAAGGATTCGCGTTAGGAAGCGCCATCGCGATCGGGCTCGGGCTTCTAGTCGGACTCTCGCGCCTGGCTGACGACCTGCTCGCATCGACACTCCAAGCCATTCGAGCGATCCCATCGCTCGCTTGGGTGCCGCTCTTTGTGCTCTGGATGGGGATCGGCGAGCGCCCGAAGATTACTCTCGTCGCGCTCGGCGTCTTTTTCCCGGTATACACGAATCTCGTGTCCGGCATCCGCCAGATCGACCGCAGGTTGGTTGAGGCTGCTACCGCCTACGGCTACCGAGGATTCTCTCTTGCCCGCGAGGTCATGCTGCCCGCAGCACTGCCTTCACTCCTGACCGGTCTGCGCCTTGGCCTTGCGCAAGGCTGGCTCTTCCTCGTTGCTGCCGAACTGATCGGTGCCTCCAGTGGACTCGGATTCCTGACCATCGATGGCCAGAACTCGGCGCGCGCCGATATCATCGTCATGGCAATCATTGCACTGGCCGCCGTTGGCAAGCTGTCGGACTGGCTCCTCCAAATCATCGAGCGGCGGCTGTTACGCTGGGCAGACACGTTTGGGGGCCGGGTCTAATGCGCACCAGCCCCTGGTCTACATCCCGGTGACCTGTCCCGCCTGGTAGTAGGCCCAGCCGTCGGTGATAGGCGCCTCAATCCCCAGGTGAGCCATGATCGTTGCCACCTGTGCGCGGTGCTCGGTCGCGTGGTTGATTGCCTGGATGAGGAACACCGACGCCGGGATTGCGTACGGCTGCCCGCCCCGAACTCCGCGCAAGATGTAATCCTCCGTCGTACGCTCAGCGACCTCAATCAGCGTGTCGCTCGTCCGCAGCGCCTCCTCGCGCAGGGGAGCAAAGCCAGGGAATGGCGCATTCTCGACGATCGCGGGATTCGGCGTCCACCCAGCCAGGGCCGCCAGGTAGCGACCCTGTGCCGCCACCAGATGGACGAGTGTGGAGCGGATGGTACCGAAGGTGCCCGCCACCGGCGTGTCAAGCTGGAGATCGGACAGCTCCGCGCAGGTATCGAGAAGGATCATATTCGCCCAGCGATTGTGCCGGAAGATTTCCGCCAGGATGGGATTCATCGCCCAACCTCCCAAACGGAGTGCCAGGCACCGGCCCTCCCACGCCGGTGGCCTGGCCTGCGTTTCCCGAAGAACGTTCCTCAGCGAGCGGCTATCACCGAACGACGCGTCCGGCGATGGCAGCGTCAGGAAGGCTCAGGGTGCTTCGTGCAGGGCGAACGCCGCGCCTGTTGGATCGGTTGCCCAGGCCATCCGTCCGAAGGGAGGAACTTCGATGATGGGACCCCATGGCGTGCCGCCGAGACGCGTGACGTTCGAGCGCGCCTGCTCGATGTTCGCGACCCGGAAATAGATCAGCCACATCGAAGCCGGCACGTCGTCTGGTTTCGGCAGCACGCCAGCTACCTGGAGATCACCGCGCTTGAAGAGCGGGTATTTCTCACCGGTGGGGCTCGTAAAATCGCCTAATTCCCAACCAACTACGGCCTGATAGAAAGCGACAGCCGCGTCGGGATTCGCTGTCACGAGCTCGTTCCAAACAGCGTCTCCGACTCGCGGCTCCCCTTGCGATTCGTCTCCGCCTGTCCAAGCCGTCGCAACAAACGGAGCAAAGAACGCACCCTGCGGATCAACAACAATCGAGAACCGCCCGACCCCGGGAATGTCCTGTGGAGCGACGGCTGCTCGGCCACCCAAGTTGAGTGCTCGCGCCGTTGCAGCATCAACGTCGTCAACGGTGATGTACGAGACCCAGTGCGACGGCGTGCCGTGGGCGGGATCCAACGGGGTGATCCCGCCAAAGGCGCCATTGGTGCCATGGAGCATGCGGTAGGGCTCAGCACCCTCAACGGGCATAAGCTGGACCGTCCAGCCAAAAAGTTGCGTATAGAACGCTTGCGCCCGATCTTGGTCTGTCGTCATCAGGTCGCGCCAGACGACGCGACCGGGTGCAAGCGTTCCTGGTGTTGTCGCGCTCACGTTATTCTCCTCATATGCTTGTCGGCGGGGACGGTCTCACGTGAGATGTCGTACGTATAGAACATGTGTTCCTGTTTGTCAAGCCCCTCGCGGCCAGCAATGGAAACGCACGCACCATTGGCGAATTTCGGGTATCATCCATCTTCAGCGACCAGATGGACGACATCGGCTCTGAGCCCTGCACCGACGGCGAGGGGTGATCCCGGTCGCGGGTTGCCTTCGACCGGAGGCGGATGATGTATTGCGGAGGAGCGAGATGGCTGGTGACAAGCGAGAGCGCGACTTGACCCCCGGCGAGCGTTTCGATCTCAGGATGGCGGCGTATCTCCACGAGCTTCGCACCCGGGCGCTGACGCGGCGGAGCATTCTGCGTGGCACCCTTGGCGCGGCGGCGCTAGCCGGCGCCAAGCCCTTCCTCCCGGGACTCTCGGTGCTGGCGCAGGATGAGACGCAGGTCGTCTTCGCGCTTGAGGGCGATGTGCGGGGGTTGGAGCCGGCGCTGGCGTATGACTTCACGGCGAACCCGGTAGCTTGCCAGATCTCTGAAGGCTTGCTGATGTTTGACGAGCAGGGCGGCATGCAGCCATTGCTGGCCGAGAGCTGGGACCAGCCCGATGCCGTCACGTACGTCTACAAACTACGAAAGGGTGTCACCTTCCACACCGGCGCGGAAGTCACGATCGACGACGTCATCGCCTCGATCGAGCGCGTCCGCGATCCCGAGGTCGCTGGTCCGATGGCCTGGATGTACGATCCGGTGGATACGATCGAGCGCACGGATGATGTGACGCTGACGATCAAGTTGAAATCGCCGAGCTCGCTCTACCGGTATGTTGCCGCCACCACGGCCGGCCATGTCGTGCCCAAGGCGGCGATCGAGCAATACGGTCTCGATTTTCTCCGCAATCCCGTTGGAACAGGCCCGTACAAGTTCGTCAGTTGGCAGGCGGGCAGCGAGATCGTCCTGGAGAAAAATCCCAATTACTGGCAAGCGGGGATGCCGTACTACGACCGGCTGGTCTTCAAGATCGTGCCGGATGGCACCACGCGCGTTACCGGCCTCAAAAACGGTGAGATCAACGCGATGACCGCCGTTCCCCCGGATCAGATCGAGACGGTGAAGAGTTTCGAGAACGTCAACTGGCAAGATGTGGTCGGCTACACGATCAATTAAGTGGCGATGCGCGTCGACCAACCGCCGCTAGATGACGTCAAGGTCCGCAAGGCGATTGTGCACGCGATCCCGATTGACGACATCATGACGAATATCGTCAAAGAAACCGGCATTCGCTCGCGTAACACCAGCGTCCCGCCGAACATGCCTGGAAGCGCGTCCGACGTGCTCGAGCCGGTGCCCTACGATGTAGAGAAAGCGAAGCAGCTCTTGGCCGAGTCAAGCCAGCCGAACGGCTTCAAGACCGAGCTGCACGTCATCTCGCCGAACGACGTCTGGGTGCCTCAGGCATTGGCAATCCAAGAGGCGCTCAAGGCGATCAACATCGAGGTTGAAGTCAAGACCTATCCCTACGATGCGTTCATCACGCTGTTGCAGAGCGGGGAGTATCAGGGGATGGTGCTCGTGCAATGGGGATCGGATTTTCCCGACGCCCTGGGCAACCTGCTCCCGCTCTTCCACTCGAAGAATCACCCACCGCAGAACAACTCTTCGTTCTACAGCAACCCGCGCGTGGATGAACTTCTGGATGCCGCTGACGCCGAGATTGATCAGGAAAAGCGCCGCCAGATGCTGATCGATGTGCAGAAGATCGTCTCCGACGACCAGCCGCACATCTGGCTTGAGCACTTCAAGTGGTACATGCCGTTCACGAAAGATATCACCGGGTATACCGTCCGCCCGCTGTGGTACTGGGATTGCTGGGGCCGCTGGATCAAGCCCGCTTCAGCCTAACCCACGCTTGGAGCCACTGGCAGGTGCCATGCTGCTGAGGCGGCGCGCTGCCAGTGGCTCCGCCAGTCTGATCGAGTGCGATTCCCATGGCCCGCCTTGTTATCACGCGCCTGTTGACCCTCATTCCCTTGATGTTCGTCATCACCTCGGTCGTCTTTTTTCTCATCCGCCTGGTGCCGGGCGATCCCGCTCGGATCATCATCGGAAACCAGCGCGTGACCGAGGCGAATCTGCAAAATATCCGAAAGCAATACCGGCTAGACCGCCCTCTGCTCGAGCAATACGGGCTGTGGCTGCGTGATCTTGCCCATGGAGACCTCGGCCGCTCCTTCCGCCAGCGCACCAATGTCAACACGCTCATCCTGGAGCGGCTCCCGGTAACCCTCAAGCTGGCGGTGTTTAGCTTCGTTCTCTCGCTCGTGATCTCAATCCCCTTGGGGATTGTGGCCGCCGTCAAGCGCAATTCATGGGTCGATGCGGGGGCAACGACATTTTCACTCCTGGGAGCCTCATCTCCCGTCTATTTCACGGGCATCCTGCTCATCCTGCTCTTTTCCTATCAGCTCAATTGGCTCCCGGCGATTGGCATGGGCGAGGGCGGTTGGAGTGAAGTCAAGCACCTGTTCTTGCCATCGCTCACGCTTGGACTTTCGCTCGCTGCCATCACCACCCGGATCACACGCTCCGCTATGGTCGAGTCGCTTACCCAAGACTACATCGAGACGGCCCGGGCCAAAGGGCTTCCTGGCCGCACGATTATCGTGAAGCATGCGTTTCGCAATGCCCTCATTCCGGTGATCACCGTGGCGGGGCTGCAATTCGGGTTCCTGCTCGTCGGCACTGTGCTCGTCGAGCACACGTTCGCGCTGGGGGGATTAGGATCCTTGCTCGTGAATTCGGTGCAGGCGCGCGATTATCCGGTGGTTCAAGGGACGACGGTGTTCATTGCCGGGGTGTTTATTCTCATCAATCTCGTGGTTGATGTGCTCTACGCCGTCGTCGATCCACGCATTCGCTACGAGAGGGGGCGGTGATCGATGGCCACCGACGTCATTGCCCTGCCCGCCGAAGGTGCGCCCGCGACTCCGTCCACCTGGTCCATGTTCCTCTGGCGTGTCCGCCAGAACCGGAAGGCCATGATCGGCCTCACGATCGTCTCGATCCTGTTGCTCGTCGCGATCTTCGCCCCGTTACTCGCCCCATATGATCCGACCGATGGAGAGCTCTCCGCGAGCCTTGCCAAGCCCGGCGCTACCTATTTGCTCGGCGCAGACAAGAACGGGCGGGACGTGCTCAGCCGCCTCATCTACGGTACGCGGACCGCTATCGGAGGGGCGCTGGCGGTCGTCATTCTTTCGCAGTTGGTTGGTGTGCCGCTCGGCATCTGGGCGGCCTACAAAGGCGGCTGGATCGACGAGGTCGTCACGCGCGTCTGGGACATGCTCCTGGCATTCCCTCCCTTGTTGCTCTCATTCGCGGTCGTTGCCGCATTCGGCCCATCCCTGCGGAACGTCGTCATCTCCCTGGCGATCCTGTACATCCCGTTCTGCTCGCGGGTAGTCCGCGGGGTGACCTTGGTGCAAAAAGAGATGACGTATACCGAAGCGGCGCGGGCGATGGGTTATGGTCAGTGGCGCATCGTCTTCCGGCACATTTTGCCGAATTGCATCTCGCCGATCATTGTCGTGTCCACACTGGACCTCGCTTATGCCCTGCTCGACATCGCGGCGCTCTCGTACCTCGGTCTGGGCATCCAGCCTCCAACGCCCGACTGGGGAAGCATGCTGGCCGATGGCCAAAAAGTGTTGCTCCAGGCTCCTCACCTCGCGCTTGCCAGCGGCATCGCCATCGTCTTCGGCGTGCTCGGCTTCAACCTCTTGGGCGACGGCCTGCGCGATGTGCTCGATCCCCGGCAGGCGCAACGATGACGAAACCACAGATGTCCACCACGCAAGACCCGCTCCTCCGCATTGAAGACCTGCGCACGTATTTCCGCACGAGGATGGGGGACGTGCGCGCGGTCGATGGCGTCAATCTCACGATCTATCCTGGCGAAACGGTCGGACTCGTCGGGGAGTCCGGATCGGGCAAGAGCGTCACCGCACGTTCGATTATCCGGCTGGTGCCCACGCCTCCGGGACGGTACGCCGGCGGACGCATCCTCTTCCATGGCCGAGACCTGCTCTCCCTTTCCGAGAGCGAGATGCAAGAGCTGCGCGGCAGCAAGATCAGCATGATCTTTCAAGATCCCATGACCTTTCTCAATCCAGTGCTGACGGTCGGCGAGCAGGTCGCGGAGGCGATCCGCCAGCACCAGCACGTCAGCCGGGCAGAGGCGCGGGACCGAGCGATCGAGCTCTTTCGCACGGTCGGCATTCCGAATGCCGAGACGCGCTACGACGCCTACCCTCACCATTTGTCCGGTGGCATGCGCCAGCGCGTAATGATCGCGATTGCGCTGTCCTGTGAGCCAGAATTGCTGATCGCCGACGAGCCGACGACGGCGCTCGATGTCACCATTCAAGCGCAGATCCTCGAGTTGCTGCGTAGCCTGCAGGAACGCTTCGGTATGAGCATCCTCCTCATCACGCATGATCTTGGTGTGGTCGCCGAAATGTGCCGTTCGGTCGCGGTTATGTATGCAGGACGCATCGTCGAGCAGGCGCCGGTGGAAACGCTCTTTAGCGATCCCGAGCATCCGTATACCATCGGCCTGATGAGCGCCATCCCACGCGCTGACCTGCCGGATGTGCCGCCGAAGCCGATCGAAGGCTCGCCGCCCGACCTGCTTCGCCCGCCGAGTGGCTGCCGGTTCCATCCGCGATGCCCCTACCGGCATGACATTTGCCAGCGCGAGGATCCGCCCTTGCAGGCCATCGCGCCTGGTCACCATTCCGCTTGTCATTTTGCGAACCAAGGGCGATTCGTGCGGCCCGCGCTCGCGATGGAGGATCTCGGCCAGAGTGCCGTGGAGCAGGTGACGAGCGCTGCACCGGAGGTGTGGCGATGACCGGCGATCTCCAGCGCTCACCACTGCTCGAGGTTCGTGGCCTCGTCAAGCATTACCCGCTTGGTCCTGGCCTGCTCGGCCGATTAACGGGCAAGCCTGCCACGGTGGTGCGCGCCGTGGATGGCATCGATTTCAGCATTGGTCGTGGCCGGACCCTTGCGCTCGTGGGGGAGAGCGGGTGCGGAAAGACGACGACCGGGCGTTGTGTGCTGTTTTTGCAACGGCCGACTGCCGGCGAGGTCTGGTTCGATGGGGAGCGAATCGATCCTGATGACGAGGAAGGACTGCGCCGGCGCCGCCGTCAATTACAGATCGTGTTTCAGGATCCGAACTCCTCACTCAACCCACGGATGACGATCGGGCAGACTCTGGAGGAAGCGCTCGCCTTCCACAAGATCGTGCCGCGGAGCGGCCGCGCGCAGGCAGTCACCCAGCTCCTGGAGACCGTGGGACTGAGTGCGCAGCATCGGAACCGCTATCCGAACGAGCTATCGGGCGGACAACGTCAACGCGTCGGCATTGCGCGGGCACTCGCGGTCAATCCCCAGCTCATTGTTGCCGACGAGCCAGTCAGCGCGCTCGATGTCTCGGTGCAGGCGCAGATCCTTCAGCTCTTGATGCGGCTTCGTGAGGAGCGAGGTCTCGCCTATCTCTTCATCAGCCATGACCTGGGCGTTGTGCGGCATATTTCCGATGAGGTCGCCGTCATGTATCTAGGGGTCATCGTTGAGCGGGCGCCAACGGCTCGACTCTATGCCAATCCGCTCCATCCCTATACCCAAGCGCTGCTGGCGGCGGCGCCCGCGCCCAACCCGCGCGCTCGACGGCAGCGGCTTCTGCTACCTGGCGACCCGCCTAGTCCGATCAATCCGCCTTCCGGCTGCCGGTTCCGCACGCGCTGTCCCTACGCGACCGAGCGATGCGCAAGCGACGTTCCAACGCTGCGCCAAATTGAGCTAGGCCACGTGGTCGCCTGTCACTACGCCGAGGACATGAGCACGAAACGCCCGAAGGGGCTGGCGGCGTCGTAGCTCACTGCTGATGGGCTTGGTGGGGCGAGCTGGTGTCGTGCTCCGGTATCGTGCTCAGCCAGGCGATGGCCGCACGAGTCTGGCGAAGCCGGAGATCGAGCACCAAACGGGAAAAGGCCGGATCGTTGCTGCCAGGTGCGGCCGTCTGCGCGCGCTCAAGCTGGGCGGCGAGGGATGCTTCTAGCCGGCGGCATGTTTCGAGTTGCTCGGCGATCAGGCGCTGCGCGAGCCGAGCATCAAGCCGCCGTGCGAAATAGAGCTTGACAAGGAACTCCAAGCGAATCTCGCGCGTGTGAGCCACCGGTTCACGGAGCCAGCGGTGCAGCTCAGCGCGTCCCGCGTCCGTGATCCGGTACACCATGCGGGGCGGTCGGGTGCCTTGATGCTCGATCGAAGCGGTCGCCCAGCCGGACCGGCTGAGCTTCTTGAGATGGTGATACAGCATGCCCGGCTCAAGCCGAATCACTTGCGCGAGTGGCTGCCCATCGGCGAAGTGGCGGGCTAAGTCATAGCCATGTCCAGCGCCATCGTCGAGTAACAACAACCCGAGAATGGCGTGTTCAGCCGGCATCTCGCCAGTCATCCGTGTCGCTCCTCCTTTCCGGAAGCGCGCGGCCTGCCGCGCTTCGGGAGCCTGGCACGATTCTAACAATCCCTGCGCTCCTGCCCGGCTGCCACATTGCGCGATGGAGCACAGAGTACAATCGCCGTCAGCAACGTGGTGTCGCGTCTGGTGGGAGGTCGCTGGTGGATCTTGAGGATACCGAGGAATTGCACGAATCTCGCGTGCTCGTGCGAGAGATCATGACGAAGGACGTCGTAACGATAACTCCCGATCGCACCGTGGAGGAAGCCGCTGCGGAATTGCGCAAGCGCGGCTTTGGAGGGATGCCCGTCGTGGATGAGCAGGGCATTCTGATCGGCATGGTTAGCGAGTTTGACGTCATTAGCAAGCGGGGCCGGACGGTTGGCGACATCATGAGCCGTGGGGTGATTAGCGTCAGTGACGAGGTCACCGCGGATCAGGTGACGAGTCTCATGGGACTCCATGGCATCCGCCGAGTGCCGGTTGTGCGCGAGGGTCGCCTTGTCGGGATCGTCAGCCGATCCGATCTTCTTCGCCTCTTCTCCCTCATCCGATGGACATGCCAATCGTGCGGCGATTACGAGCGTGGGTTTACTCGGCCAACGCGTTGTCCCCGCTGCGGGAGCACGGAGTTCAATCTCGAGCGAGAGCGGCGCACCACCGAAGGCTTCTAGACTGGACTCCCTACCGGGCCGTCCTGTCGCAGCATTCAGCCGCCGGCGCTGTCATCACTCTTGCTCCTCACGGCTGGTCTACGTGGTTCGGGCGTGCCCGCGCCATGGCTCGGTACTCGCTACGAGATCGTGGTAACATCCTGATGACCGCACGGCGATGCACTGGAGAGGGACGGCCCTGGTGAACGAGATCTTGGCAGAGTTGTTCTCCTCCAAGGCCCGATCCGCGGTCCTTGGGCACATGTTGCCGCGCCCTCACCTCGGCTTTTCTCTGACCGATCTGTCTCGCATCCTCAGCATGCCCATCAGCAGCCTGCAACACGAGTGTTACAAACTTGAGCGCATCGGAGTACTGCGCGCCCGCCGCGACGGCAACGCACGACGCTACCGCGTCAATCCCACCTGGCCCCTGCGACGAGAGCTTACGGCGCTAGTTGTCGCTGCGATCGGCCAGGAAGCTGCGCTCCGAGCGACGCTCGAGGGAGTGCCAGGGCTCGAAGCAGCATTTCTGGCCCGGCACCTGCCGCTCAATGCCGCGGATAGTGAAGGCACGGGCGTCGCGCCGATTCCGCTGGTCCTCATCGGTGAAGTGCCTCTGGAGGACATTGACGACGCGCAGCAGCGGGTGGCGAGCATTCTAGGGTTGCCGCTAAGCAGAATCGAGGCGGTCTTTTACCGGGCTGGCGATTGGCGCTCTCGATTGGAGCAGCGATCTCCGTATGCAGTTTGGTTGATTTCCGGTCCGCGCACTGATCTCCTCGGCCAGCCCGCGAGCGACTTCGCACTCGCCCGGGCGAGCCGCTAGCGCGATTCGTTGCGGGTGGCCTGGCGAAAACGCGGCGCGCCCGCGCCAGCAGAACGGGAGCGGCGCGGCACCTCGGGCCGAGTACCTTCAACAGCTTCGCATCTGAACAACGGAACGAGCGATGACAGATATGTGCTGATCCAGACACGGCGCCGGTAAGTTCAGAGCGAATTACGTTTCGCCGCCAGCCTGGCATAACGCAACGCGATGCGGACGGCAGTGCGCACGTCGCTGCGGATCTCGTCCGGAATCGCCGGGTCCGCCAGGACTTCGACAAGCTCGGCGACGAGCGAGTCGTCCCATGCTTCCGACCGGTAACCCGCCGCGGCGTATAGTCGCTCCCGATTGAGCGGGGAAAGCTCCAGCGCGTCGGCCAGCAGCGCCACCGTTTGTCGCTCGGGGAGGCGCTGGCCGCTTTCCAAGCGGGAAATCGCGCTCGGGTCAAGGCCGGCGCGCTCCGCAAGCTGCGCCTTCGTCCATCCCTTCGTGGAGCGATACGCTTCAAGGAGCTTGCCGAATGCGTTCTCAGGCGCGTTCATCCGTGTCCTTTCGCCTCCCACCGGCGGCAGGCGAAACGCTCACGGCTCCCGCGTCACGGCCTTGGGAAACACGACGTACGCGGTGGCGTCGCACCCTGGGATTCGCGCTGCCTGCCCGATGCGCACCTCCCCGCGGGCGCTTATCAGGAGAACCGCCTCGCTGCGGGTAAGCCGAAACCATTCCTGCAAACGCGCAACCATCTCCTCGACCGCGTCCGTGATCGCATCGTCCAAGCTTGCGCCCTGGCCGGTGGTGACCCAGCTCTCCGGCGTCTCTAGCCAGGGGCGGCGCGGGGCCGCGCCGGTGATGAGGTCAACACGGGCAGTTACTTCCGCGGGGATCTCGATGCCCGTGCCGCTGATCTCGCCGTCGCCCATCGCCGCGTGCACATCGCCGATCGCCAGCAGCGCGCCGGGAACATGCACAGGGAGATAGACGGTTGCGCCAGGGCCGATCAGATTGACGTCCAGATTGCTGCCTTGCGGACCAGGATGTGCCGTGTAGATGGTCCCGCTGGCGGGGGCCGTACCGATGACGCCGACCATCGGCCGCGCTTTAAAGCGGAGGTTCCCACTCGCCGCCTGGAATATCAGGTCATCTCCCTCCACGCGGACCATAACGATGGCGTGCTCCTCAATGACGTCGCGCAGCACGCCTGCGCCGCCAAGTGCTCGCACCCAGCCCTTGGGGCCGAGCACGATGCTCAGGATCGTCACGGCCAAGGCGTCGCCCGGCTGCGCACCTTCCACGAAAACCGGGCCACCGGCAGGGTTTACCTTCTTGGGATCGCGAGCGCGGACGAAGGCCGGCACATCGGATGGAGCATGGATGCGGCCCGTCGAGGTATCGTGCGTCTCCACAACGATGATGTCGCCGGGGCGCACGGTGGCCACGGGTGGCGTCGCTGGGTCAAACGCATAGGTCAATTGATCGCGCGAGATGCGCAGCACTCGTTCCTCCTCCTTCTTGGTGGCATTCTACTCTGAATGTTGCGCACGAATTACGCATTCGGGAATCATGCAACTTCGTCTAAGGAGGGGTGGGTTGGATATCACGACGGCGGCTGAGCAGGCACGGGAGCGGCTGCTCGCTGTGCTCAGTCCCGATGACTTCGATGCTACGGTTGAGGACGAGCACGCGATTGAGATCGCCACCGATGATTGGACGCTGCGGATCGAAGACTGGCCGGATGGCGCCGGCTGGCTCGCGATCGACGATGAGCCGGACGATCCATCCGAATACGAGCGGGCGCGCCGCGCGGTCATGAGCGAAGCCGTGGAGCGGGCGCTGGCGGACCTTGATCGCCAGCTGGGTGGCGCGATCGTGCGGAGCTTGATTGCGTCAGGCGATCCGTTTTCCCAGGATTTTGCGCATGCCCTGCTGCGATTGCAGTCGTGATGACCGGGATACAGGAAAGCGCGGTGGTCTCCGCGTCTATACTCGCTCAGCAGCCGCGCTGGCACGTGTGGTTGACCGTGGAGCGCGCGAACGAAGGATACGCGAGGAAAGTTAGCAGCCATGAGCACATCCCTGACGCAGCTTGCCGAGTGGCGGGCACTCGAAGAGCACTACCAGCACATCAAAGATGCACACCTGCGCCAGCTGTTCGCCGATGATCCAGGGCGGGGCGATCGCCTGGCAGCGGAGGCGGCAGGCTGGTACCTCGACTATTCGAAGAATCGGATCACCAACGAGACACTGCGGCTGCTCATCGCCCTGGCCAGGGCGCGGAACGTGCCAGAGCGCATCGAGGCGATGTTCCGTGGCGAGAAGATCAACGTCACCGAGGGCCGGGCGGTATTGCACATCGCGCTCCGGGCGCCCCGTGACGCGGTGATCATCGTTGATGGGGAGAATGTCGTGCCGTCGGTGCATGCCGTGCTCGACAAGATGAGCGCCTTTGCCGAGCGTGTTCGCGATGGCGCATGGATCGGTCACACGGGGAAGCCGATTCGCAACATCGTCAACATCGGCATCGGAGGCTCCGACTTGGGGCCAGTTATGGCGTACGAGGCGCTGCGCTTTTATAGCGACCGCAACCTGACGTTTCGGTTTATCTCGAATATTGACGGTACGGACTTCGCCGAAGCGACGCGTGATCTGGACCCGGCTGCGACGTTGTTCATCGTCTCGTCGAAGACCTTCACAACGCTGGAGACGATGACCAATGCGCGCACTGCCAGGGCCTGGTTGCTGCGCGCGCTTGGCGATGATGCAGCGATCACTAAGCACTTCGTTGCGGTCTCGACAAATGCGCAGGAAGTCGCGCGATTCGGGATCGATCCGGCGAACATGTTCGAGTTCTGGGATTGGGTGGGCGGCCGCTATTCCTATGATGGGGCGATTGGCCTCTCGCTGATGGTCGCCATCGGCCCCGACCGTTTTCGCGAGATGCTCGCCGGCTTTCACGCCATGGACGAGCATTTCCGCACAGCGCCGCTCGATCGGAATCTCCCGGTGCTCCTCGGGTTGATCGGCATCTGGTACAACAATTTCTTCGGCGCCGAGACCGTGACAATATTGCCGTACGATCAGTACCTCAAGCGGTTCCCCGCGTACTTGCAGCAACTCGACATGGAGAGTAACGGGAAATCCGTAACGCTGGATGGGCAGCTTGTGGACTATCAGACTGGGCCAGTCGTGTGGGGTGAGCCGGGCACGAATGGTCAACATGCCTTCTTCCAGCTCCTTCACCAGGGCACGAAGCTGATTCCGTGTGACTTCATTGGATTCTGTCAATCACTAAACCCGTTGGATGGGCATCACGATCTGCTCATGGCGAATCTCTTCGCGCAGACCGAGGCGCTCGCCTTTGGCAAGACTGCGGATGAGGTTCGCGCCGAGGGAGTGCCTGAGGCACTGGTGCCTCATCGGACATTTCCCGGAAATAGGCCATCCAACACCCTTCTAGCGGACCGGCTGACTCCGGCCACCCTCGGAGCGCTGGTCGCCCTGTACGAGCACACGGTGTTCGTGCAAGGCGCCGTGTGGGGGATAAACTCCTTCGATCAGTGGGGGGTGGAGCTTGGCAAGGCGCTCGCACAGCGCATCATTCCGGAAATCACCGCAGCCGCCGAGCCTCCGATCGCGCACGATAGCTCGACGAACGCGCTGATCCGCCGGTATCGCGCACGACGCGGTTGATGGTGGCGCGGCTCGCGGCACACCCTGGAACCCAGAGCTTTTCGTGCTACGATCCCGCTTCAGGGTTCTGATTGAGCCGGAGGAGGAGGGATTGGCAGAGAGTGATCGGGTGCGCGCGGCGGCCGCGCTGGTGCGTGTCTTGCGCGATCGCGGAGTGCGCTTTGCCTTTGGCGTGCCTGGCGAGAGCTTTCTGGGTTTGCTTGACGCTCTTTATGACACTTCGGAGATCCGCCTGGTGGCTGCGCGCCACGAGGGGGGCGCAGCGTTCATGGCGGACGCTGTCGGAAAACTGACTGGGCAGCCAGCCATTTGCATGGGAACACGGGCCGTCGGTGCGGCCAATCTGGCGATCGGTATTCACACGGCCCATCAAGATTCGACACCGCTGATCGCCCTGGTGGGCCATGTTGAGACTCCTTTTCGGCACCGGGAAGCGCTTCAGGAGGTTGACCTGGCCGGATTTCTCGGGCATATCACCAAGTGGGCCGTGGAGGCGCCCGCGGCGTCGGAGTTGCCACGTTTGGCGCACGAAGCGTATCGCCGGAGCGTGACGGGCCGGCCAGGGCCGGTTGCCATCGCGCTGCGCGGGGATATCCTCGATGAGGAGATCGTGGCCGAGACGGTGCCGCCGACGGCGCAACCGGTGACTGCTCCGCCTCGCACAGCGGTGCGCGAGGCGTTGCGTTTGCTGCAATCAGCCAGCCGTCCGCTGGTCATCGCTGGGGGTGGTGTACTGCGGAGCGGTGCGACGGTCGAGCTCGTTGCACTGGCGGAGCGGACGGGAACGCCGGTCATGACCGCCTTCCGGCGCCTCGATGCATTCCCCAACGATCATCCTCTCTATCTCGGCACGTTGTCCTTCGGCATGCCGGATGTCTCGCTTGAGTACGCGCGCTCTGCCGATGTCGTCCTGGCCGTTGGCACGCGCCTGGGGGAACTAACCACGCGGGGATACACGATTCCCGCCGCTGGAGCAGCGCTTATCCATATTGATATCAGTCCAGAGGAGACTGGCCATAGTTTCTCCGCGCGGCTGGCGATCGCGGCGGACGCTCGCGTTACCCTTGCCATGTTCAATGAGGAGGCAGCCGGTTTCGCCTGGAGCGATCGCTCGCGCATGAACGCGAGCCTGCGGGACCGGTTCGAGCGGGAATCGACGCCACCTGCCGT
Source organism: Thermomicrobiales bacterium (assembly GCA_042408955.1). Taxonomy (GTDB): domain Bacteria; phylum Chloroflexota; class Chloroflexia; order Thermomicrobiales; family UBA6265; genus CALGSZ01. The sequence goes on along the minus strand of JBHOQQ010000102.1, from coordinate 10,800 downwards.
GCCTGCCGTGCGCGAGTTGGTTGATCCCGCGGTGGTCGTGGCCGAGCTAGGCAAGCAATTGCCCCCACAGGCGATTGTCACGAGCGACGCGGGGAATTTCTATAGCTGGGTGGCGCGCTATCACCGGTGTCGCCGGCCGGGAACGTTCCTGGGTCCGACGTCGGGCGCGATGGGATACGCGGTGCCGGCTGCGGTCGCTGCCGCGCTTGTGCGAGACAACGCGGTGCCAGTCGTTGCAACGGTGGGAGACGGTGGATTTTTGATGACCGGAAGCGAGCTTGCGGTCGCGGCTCAGCACGGGCTCCGCCTCGCATGTATCGTCTTTGATAACGCGCAGTACGGCACGATCCGGCATCACCAAGAGCGTGCCTACCCTGGACGGGTTGCGGCCACGGAGCTTTGGAGTCCGGATTTTGTCCGTTATGTAGAAGCCTTTGGCGGGCTCGGCATCCGGGTGGAGCAGAACCAGGATGTGCCGGATGCGCTCCGGCAGGTGCTTGCGCATCCTGGCATCGCGCTGCTGTCTATCGCTGTGGCGCGCGAGGCGATTGCCGTCGGACAATTTCTACCTGAGTGAGCGTGGCTGGAGTGCCTGGTATCGCCTGGGTGGCACGTCAGCCGTTTCGTGTGCCCGGAGTGGTGGATTGCACAATCTGCCGCGTGTAAGAAGCAAGGAGCAAACGCAACGCATGACCGATACACAATCATCCGCTGGCCAGGGCGTCGAATTCCGGCCGCTTACACCAGAGGAGCTTGCCGATCGCCTGGTGCCGAAGAGCCCGGTGGTATCGCCGGATGGCCGGGCGGTCGCCTTCGTTGTCGCGCCGGCAAGCAATAAGGGAGAGCATGCGGAGCAGGCGATTTGGTTGTCGCGCGACGGTGCGCCTGCTGAGCAATTCACGGCGGGCGTGGCGTCCGACGACGAGCCGCGCTGGTCGCCGGACGGAACCCGGCTGGCGTTCCTTTCCGACCGCGCCGAGCGTGGTGTGAGCCGGATCTATCTCATCCGGAGAGACGGCGGGGAAGCTCGCCCCTTGGGCGATCTCAGTGGCGAGCTTCAGGCGCCTGAGTGGTCACCCGACGGCTCGCGGATCGCGGTATTACGGAAAGACCCTGAGAGCTCGGAGGAGAAGGCACGGAAAGAAGCCCGAGACGATGCGGTTGTTGTGGACAGTGATCCGCGCCGCAACCGGCTCTGGATCGTTGATGTTGCGAGCGGCAAGGCGCGCCAGTTGACGTATGGTAGCCGGCAAGTCTGGTCGTTTGCCTGGGCTCCCGACGGGGATGCACTCGCGGTTATCACTACAGACGCCCCGGATATGAATGCGCTCTGCGAGCCGTGTGATCTGTGGCTTGCTCCGGCCAGCGGCGGGTTGCTACGTCACCTGGCGCGCTTCCCTGACCATGCCGATTGTCCGGTCTTTGTCGAGACACCGGAAGGTGCCGCCATTGCGGTCCGGACGAACTGGCATCGGGACGATCCCGCAGACTCGGTTTGGCTGGTCCCGCTGCGTGGGGGAGCGCCGCGCAAGGTGTTGCCAGATCTTGCCGGGAACGTCGACCACCTGCGCGAGATTCCAGGGCAGCCAGGAAGCGTCGCGCTGCGGATTGTTGAAGGTACCCATGCCAGCGTCTATCGCTTCGACATTGCGACGGCTGCGCTCGCGCCGCTGACTCCCCCTGGCCTTCACCGTGAGGGGAGCGTGCTGTTCGGCCCTGGATTGTCGGCCGGTGGCACCACGCTAGCCGTGGTCTGGGCCGATGGGCACATTCCGCAAGAGGTGTACGTGAGCCGGGCGGGCGAGGAGGCCAAGCCGGTCACGTCGCTCGGACAGGCGTTTGCGGGCCGGTTGCAGCCGGTCGAGCATGTCTCGTGGACGAGCGACGGCGTCGAAATCGAGGGGCTGCTGACGTTGCCGGCCGGCTATGAGCCAGGTCGTCGCTATCCCCTTGTGGTCGAGGTGCATGGTGGGCCAAGCTGGCAGTGGGAGGACTATTGCTTTCTCGATTGGCACGATTGGGCTCAACTGCTTGCGAGCCATGGGTATGCGGTGCTAGCGCCAAACCCGCGCGGGAGCACCGGGCGTGGCTCGGCGTTTCAGAAGTTGTTACAGGATGATGTCGGTGGTGGCGAATCGCGCGACTTGATCGCTGGCGCGCTTGCCATGGTCCAGCGAGGCATCGCGGATCCGGACCGGCTCGGCATCGGCGGATGGAGCTGGGGCGGGTATCTCACCGCGATTACGATCACCCAGACGGATATCTTCAAGGCCGCGGTGATGGGCGCGGGGCTCTCTAACCTGATCTCCGATCATGGCCAGGACGATATCCCTTCAGCAAATCTCCGGTATTTCCCAGGGCTGCCCTATCACCATCCAGACGCGTATTGGCAGGCGTCCGCGATTCGCCATATCACCAAGTGCCGGACGCCAACGCTCATCCTGCATGGAGACAACGATGCCCGGGTGCACCTGGCCCAGGGCATGGAGATGCACCGCGCGCTCAAGAGCCTAGGGGTGCCTGTCGAATTCGTCCGCTACCCGCGTGAGGAGCACGGGATCAAAGAGCGGGCGCACCAGATCGACTTGATGCGACGGGTGCTTGAGTGGTTCAACCGCTGGCTCAAGACGTAAGCCGGCGCTCACGATCCGAGCCCGAGCAGTCGGCCAATCGTCTCGATGTACACCCTGGCTTGCACGACGAGGTCGTCAATGAAGACGGCCTCGTTGGCGCCATGGGCGTTCTCGCCGCCGGGTCCGTAGCCGACGGTGTCAATGCCTGCCTGCCGGTAGAACCGGCCATCCGTGGCGCCTGCCCAGGCAACAAAGTATTCCGGTTCTTTGCCCGTTACGCTGCGGATGCTCTCCTGCAGGGCGCGAACAACCGGCGACGCATCGTCGGTGATGTTCGCGGGGATGTAGTCGTTGCGGGGATCTTCGATGATCTCATACCGAAAGTCCGGGTCCTCAGCCGCTATCGCATCAAGCGCCGCGCGAACGTCTGCGATCGCCGTCTCGCGTGTCTCCCCTGGGACGAGACGACGGTCCACTGCGATCGTGCATTCGCCCGGCACGACGTTACGCGCGATCCCGGCTTGGATCATGTTGACGCTGATCACGGGCTTGCCAACCGCCGGATGGAACCGCTCTAGGTCGCGCTCCAGGGCGAGGATTCCCTTCGCCGCTTTGGCGATGGCATTGATGCCCGTCAAGCGGGCGGCGGCCGTGTGAGACGCGCGCCCGTAAAACGTGATATCGAAATTGAAGATGCCGCGCTCAGCGTTGCGGACTTTGAGATCGCTCTTTTCGCCAATCAGGCAATAATCTGGGCGTGGCAAGCGGCCGGCGGCAATCTCGTCGAGCACGTGAAGCGTGCCGAATGCGCCGCTGGTCTCTTCATCGCTGACGATGTGGGCCTGAAGGCGTCCCCGGAGCGGCGCGTCCTTGAGCAACCCCATCAGGTACAACATCACCGCGACGGAGGACTTCATATCGGAGGCGCCGCGCCCATATAAGCGGGAGCCATCGGGGCTGACGACTGGCTCAAATGGGCCGGATTGCCACGCGGCGGCGTCCGAGACCGGTACCGTGTCGAGGTGGCCGTTCATGACGACGGTGGGTCCTGCCTGGCCATCACCAATGGAGACGATCACGTTTGGCCGGCGTGGATCCTTGGCCACGATCGTGTGATCGAGCCCTTGCCCCGCGCACCAGCCGGCGACGAACTCCATGATGTCGAGCTCTTCACCGCTCGGACTGGGGATCGCGATCAGTTCGCTGGCCAGCGCCACAATCTCGTTCCGATCAACCGCTTCGGTCCACCGCGCGAATGACACAGAATCCTCCTCATAATCGCTCGAAGCGCGACACGTTTGCCACAAAGACCACGGCACCGCCGACCTCAACCTCGAAGTTTTCTGGCATGTACAGCAATCCCGGCTCAAGGGCCGGCGAATAGGGAACGGCGATCTGCGTGCGCCGGCGGCAGGTTCGCCGGAGAATCGCCATGACGTTCGGGACTTCCTGGTCTTCGACTCCGATCAGCAGGCTGGTATTGCCGGTACGCAAAAACGATCCGGTCGTGCTGATCTTCGTGAAGCGATAGCCGGCTTCGATCAGCGCCTGCGTGAGCGCGTCCACATCCTCGTCTTGCACAATCGCGATGATTAGCTTCATCGGCGAAGCTCCTTTCTCCGCAACCGTGGACTGCGCCCGCGAGCGGGCGTCGGTGCTCCCCGGCGCGCCGTCCATGAGGCTCCGCTGCCCACGGGCAGCAGGCAGTCTACCAAACGCTGCGCGGTGTCAGGTTTGGATGCCGCGTACGAATCATCACTGCCGGCGGCGGTCTTCCCGGCCAATGCGGATCAAGCCGCGCTCCAATAGCGACGTGGCAACCGTCGTTGCGATGCTAAGCGATAGTCCGGCGGCAGCCGCGGCCATACCGAGCGAGCGCTCGCCGTTGAGCTGGTTGAGCAGCGCCCACTCCTGGGGGGAGATCTCAAATACCGCATCCGCGTCGCCTGGTGGTTGCAACACGAGATCGAGGACGACCGCCTCATCGAGTCCCTGTCCTGGCGCACGAGATGGCCGCCAGCCATGACGCTGACTCTCCGCGGCGAGATGCTCAATCAGCACGAGCGCCGCCTGCTGCGCGCTCGTGGCGTAGCGATCTAGCTCCTCTGGCCGGGCCACATCGACCGCCTCAAGGACGGCGACGACCTCTCCACCGCTCAACACCGGTACCGCCAAATACGAGCGGACACCGAGCGCTGCCGGGCGGGGCAACCCCGGATCTCTCGGGCGATCCGGAGCGAGGAGCACCGGCTGCTTCTGGCGCGCGGCCGTCATCGGCAGGAGGAGCTGGCTAGGCACGACCAAACCGTAATAAAAGCCGCCATCTTCGAAGACCGTGGTGACGTGCCACCGCTCACCTTTCGGCACCGGCCGGAAAAGCGAGACGAAGCGCGCCCGGGTGGATTCCAGGACGTGCTGGATGAGCATGGCGATCTGGCGATCAAGCTCGGCCACGCTGCTGCCTGCGCCAAGCTCAGCGGTCACGTGGGCTTGGGCACGGCGTTGCAGACGCTCCGTGTAGCGCTTCCGCTCCTCGCGAACAAGCGCTTCTCGATCGTTAGGTCCGGCACCAATGCCGTTGGAGCTCATGGTGGCTTGCCGTTGTGCCTGGGTTGCCCAGCTCATCTCTGCGCTCCGTGCGCCTCCGGTACGTTATCCGATCGCAAGGAGCGTCACCGTGTTGATCACTCCAGGTGTGCGCTGAATCGTCCCCATGACAATGTCTCCGAGCGACTTCGGATCATCTGCCTCGACCACCGCGACGAGATCGTAGGTTCCGGCGACGGCATCGACCTGCTGAATTCCCTTAGCCCGCAATTCCTCTTGAATGGCCGGCGATTTCCCAACCTCTGCTGTGATGAGAACATAGGCTTTCATGCCAATCTCCTACGTGCGTCTAGCTGCTTGCCGCCGCAACGGCCGTCCGCGCGTGACGGGAGATCACAGCGTGCATCGCGGCGTGGATGCGGCTATTGCTGGCGATCACTTCGCGCCGGAAGGGATCGAAGGGCGCGCCATCATACGTTGTGACCATTCCGCCAGCCTCGCGGACCATCAATCCTCCTGCGCCAAGATCCCACGGCTGCAGGGGCCGCTCCCAAAATCCATCGAGGCGTCCGGCTGCTACATAACATAAGTTGAGCGCCGCTGATCCGTCTCGCCGTGTGCCTTGGGTGATGTTGAGGAAGGCATCCCAGATCGCCGCGTTCTCCGCACGCTCGTCGAGGTTGTAGGAGAAACCCGTGGCTAGCAGAGCGCGAATGAGCTGGTCGATGGTAGAGACACGGATGGGGCGGCCATTCAGCGTCGCGCCATGGCCGCGCACGGCCACGAAGAGCTCATCGCGCATGGGATCATAGACCACCCCCAGCAGCACGTCGCGATCGTGCGCGAGCGCGATGGAAACCGCGAAGTGTGGATAGCCGTGCGCGTAATTCGTTGTCCCGTCCAGAGGATCGACGAGCCAGCAATAACTGCCGGCACCTGCCCCATCGAGTTCGACCCGCTCGCCACCTTCCTCACCGAGCACACGGTGCTCAGGAAAGGCCTCCTGCAAGCGGGAGATGATGAGTGCCTCGGACGCCCGGTCCGCATCGGTGACCAGGTCAACTGTCCCTTTGAAGTCAATGTCCCGCGCCTGTCCAAGGCGCTCGCGCAAGACCAAACCAGCCTCGCGGGCCGCCGCGATGGCCACATCCCGCGCTCCGGCTGGGAGCTCACTGACGAGTTTCATGGTCCTATCGTCCGGATGTCATCGGTTGCGCTGCTCCATCCCTGGCCAGGCAAGACCTCGAACCGCCCTCGTTCCCATAGTACCAGGCGCAACGGCTTACTCCCTACCCTAGGAAGCCACCTGTTCGTCCCGAACTAGCGGTAGGCGGGGGAGCGCATCGAGCTCCCAGCCCGCTTGTTCTCCCTGCCGGAGGCGATAGAACGCCGCGCCGGCAACCATGGCGGCATTATCAGTGCACAGCGATAAGGGCGGGTATCGCACGGGGATCTGCCCAGGCAGCAATGCAGCTTCTTCGGTGATCCGGCGGCGCAGGGCAGCATTCGCGGCCACACCGCCAGCCAGCAAGATGGTCCGGGCACCAAACTCCCGAGCAGCGCGGGCAGTCTTGACTGCCAGCACCTCAACGATCGCTTCCTGGAATGCCGCGGCGAGGTCGGCCACCGGCAAGTCCGGGGAATACCGAGGCGGCTGATGCTCGGGGAACGGGCCGCTTCGCGCCTCACGCGGATGCTCTGCTGGTAAGCGGTACGGCTCGACAAGGCGGAGCAGGGCGGTCTTGAGGCCAGAAAAACTGAAGTCGTAACTGTCGCCGAGCCAGGCACGCGGAAGCTCGAAGCGGGTAGAGTCGCCGCCTGCTGCCGCGCGTTGGATGGCTGGACCACCGGGATATCCCAATCCGAGCAAGCGGGCACCCTTGTCAAACGCTTCCCCGGCCGCGTCATCGAGCGTCCGCCCGAGGTGGCGGTAACGTCCATGACCCGTCATGAGGATCAACTCGGTGTGACCTCCGGAGACGAGCAGGCAGACGAGGGGGAAGGCCGGGGGTGGCAAGGGCTCCTCACCGGGAAGAGCTAGCCAATTGGCGTAGATATGGGCTTCTAAGTGATTGACCGGAACGAGTGGCCGGTCGAGCACATACGCCAGCGCCTTCGCGACGTTGACCCCGACTAGCAGCGATCCAGCCAGCCCCGGACCCTGGGTGACGGCGATCGCGTCAATATCAGCGCGCGGTAATTCCGCTTCCGCCAGAGCCACTTCTACCACCGGGATCATCGCCTTGATGTGCCCGCGCGCGGCAAGCTCCGGAACCACGCCCCCATGCGCCTGGTGCAAGGCGATCTGGGACGAGACGACATTGGATAGCACCCGCGTGCCGTCGCGGACGACCGCGGCCGATGTCTCGTCACACGATGTTTCAATTCCCAGGATGTTCACGACAATCGATCTCCACGGCCGGTTGCATCGAGCGAGTCCTGCCACGGCGACGTGATGGGCGGCGGAACCTCCGCGATCGATTCGAGGCGCTTTGCCAGCTCAGCGCGGTTGCGGTTGATCAGCTCAAGGTAGCTCGGGTCGCGGAGCGAGCGCGACCACATGATGTAGGCATCTTCCCCATTGTCGCTGTAGTACCGTCGCCGCGTACCGTGAATCTCAAAGCCATACTTCCGGTACAGGGCTTGTGCGACCTCGTTTGAGACGCGGACTTCGAGCGTTAGCCAGTTGGCGCCTCGCCGGATCGCCTCGTCGATGAGTGCCAGCAACAGCAGCTCTCCCAAGCCGCGGCCCCGGTAGGCGGGGTCGACGCCAATCGTGGTGATGTGCGCTTCATCGAAGATGATCCACATCCCCGCGAATCCGGCGATGTGTGGTGCCTCGGCACTGCCAAACGCGCGGCGCTGCAACAGCGAGAGCCCTGGCAAACCGAGACGTCCCTCGCTGGCGCGTTCGCTTGCTCCTGGCACATCGTCAGACCGTGGCCCAACCGGGACAGGCTCTCTAGCCTCAGCAAGCGGAATCGCCCGCAGCACGAAATAGGCGTTCTGCGCAGGATTGCGTAGCTCACGGCGATATGCGGACGCGGGCCAGGGCGTGCTGAAGCACCGCCGCTCGACGCGACTGACCTCTGGCACGTCATCTTGAGTCATTGGCTCAACACGGAAAACGGTCGTTGGAATCGGATCTATCCCTTCGTTACGCGCTCGTCGGACGGCACCGGCTCGTCCTCTAACGTATGGACGTTAGCACGGCTGTAGCCGTTGGGCAACCTTGAGGGGACCAGCGAGTCAGGGAACACTGGCTGGCCGGGATACCGGGTGGAGATAGACGGGTTCCAGACTTACCGGATCATCGACCGAGCCGGCCTCGAGGCGTTGCCAGGCGATTTCCGCAAGCGCGAGTGGCCGCCGCAAACGTGCTGATCGGGGAGGAATCGTTGCGGAAGTGGCGGCGCGCAGTGCGTGCTCTTGCGCTAAGGTCAGCTCGCCAGTGATGGTGAGCGGACTGCTGAGCGCTTGGGCGATGGCGATCAGGTCATCAAGCGTGCCGTTCTGAGGCGGCTCCAGCTGGCGCCAGAACTCTGGCGCGCCGCCATAGATGGCCCAGACAAGGCGCCCCCGGCCGGCAGCGACCGTGGCGATGACGTGGCCGGGATGCTGGGAAAAGGGATAGGCGGTGATTTCCAGCGTGGGCACCCCAATCAGCGGCAAATCCAGTCCGAGCACGAACCCTTTGGCGATGCTCATGCCAACACGCAGGCTATTGAACATCCCCGGCCCGGTGGCGACGGCGATCGCCGCGAGGTCACTCACCTCGATGCCGATCAGGCGTCGCAGGCAATCAATCTCGCTCAGTACCGAGGTCGTCTGATCGCGGCCAGCGGACCAGACGGTTTCCGCGGCGCGGGCGCCATTGATCAGGGCGATGCCGGCCTGCTCCGATGAGGTGTCGATCGCCAGCATCCAGGACTGGCGATGCGAAGACGAATTTGTTAACATCTCGGGGCGCCTAACTCCTGTTGATGGGTTACCTGATGACAACGACCGAGCGACGCACGGACAAAGTTTAACGTCTCCTTCATCTACGCCAGGCAAAAACCAGCGACGATGATGGTCGCTGGCAACCCGACGGAAGGGATAATGCTGGGCGAGGAGATGCAGCGAAGCTCAACAGTTCCGATGCCGCACGCCGGCGAGCGCGCAACCGCACCTGCCGCGTCCAAGACGCGCGCCGGTGCGCGGCGGTGGCCCGTGCGGGAATGGCTCCTGTTCGTCGCCCTCATCGGCCCAAATCTTCTCCTCTTTGGCATCTTCACCTACTGGCCCATGATCTACAGCGGGTACCTTAGCACCCGCCGGTGGGACATGATCTCGCCGGTGAAGATTGATGTTGGCCTGGCCAATTATCGCTATCTCTTCACTGACGAGACCTTCCGCAAGGTGCTGTGGAACTCGCTCTATTTTGCGTGCGGTGCTGTCGGAGGATCGCTCGTTCTGGGGCTGGCTGCGGCGCTCCTGTTGAACCAGCGGCTGCGGGGCCGCAATGGTGCCCGGGCGGTGATCTTCATGCCGACGCTGCTGAGTGGCGCGGCGATCGGGATCGTCTGGGCCTACCTGTTTGATCCGCGATATGGGCTGATCCGGACGCTGCTGAGCGTCGTTCACCTGCCGTCGCCAGATTGGCTGGGCGATCCAGCCTGGGCCATGCCAGCCATTATCATCGTCTACATCTGGAAGAACGTTGGGTTCACAACGGTCATCTACCTGGCTGGCTTGCAGGCAATCCCACGTGATCTCTATGAAGCGGCCCGCGTCGATGGAGCAGGGCCAGGTTGGCGTTTCCGGTCGGTGACGCTGCCAATGCTTTCGCCGATCACCTTCTTCTTAGTCGTTACCTCGATTCTCAACTCCTTTCAGGCGTTCGACATCATCAACGTGATGACGCGCGGCGGCCCCGTCGATGCGACCAACAATCTCATCTACTACGTGTACCAGCAAGGATTCGTGGCCTTCAATGCTGGCCGGGCCGCAGCGGCATCAATTGTCCTCTTCGTGCTCATGCTGATCATCACGCTACTGCAATTGCGATACTCGGAACGGCGGGTGCACTATGGCTAGCCTGCGGGGGGATTGGCTGGGGCATCGGGCGCGGGGGCGATATTGGCGCTTGCTCGGGTATGGCGCGATGGCGCTGATGATCGCCACGGTTGGCGCACCGATCTTCTGGATGTTGACCGGTTCCATCAAGACAAATCAAGAGATTTACACCTTCCCGCCGGTCTGGTGGCCCGAGCGCCCGGTCTGGGAGAACTACGTCACCGCGTGGAACGCGGCGCCATTCGATCGTTTCTATCTCAATACGCTCATCACCACCGCCGCGGGGGTGGGCTTGGAGTTGTTGAACGCGACGCTCTCCGCCTATGCGCTCGTCTTCCTGCGATTTCCGAAGAAGAACCTGATCTTTGTGCTGCTGCTTGCGGCGCTGATGATCCCCAACCAGGTCACAATTCTTCCCAACTACATCACGCTGTCCGACGTCTTCGGCCAGAGTTGGATCAACACGTATCAGGGAATTGTCTTGCCCGGCGCGGCGACTGCCTTCGGCACCTTCTTGCTGCGGCAAGCGTTTCTCAGCTTGCCGCGGGAAGTGCTCGACGCTGCCAAAGTTGATGGCTGCGGCCACCTGCGCTTGCTCTGGGATATCGTCTTGCCCATGGCT